>CAZNPP010000164.1:0-9783 GCA_964574785.1 uncultured Chloracidobacterium sp.
GACCGTTAATGCGAGCATTGAAACAAGAATCTTCATAGACTCCTCCAGTTGTGTGTATTCTTGAACGAAAAAACAGTTCGAAGTCAACCCGTCCGTTCGCTTTCCCAGTACAATCATTTCTTGAATACGCCTTGACATATATGTCTTCTGGGCGTATCGTCGCCCTTAGTATATTCGCCTAAGCGTATATACCGTGCGAACTCCCAAAGTAAAACCTACGGAGCCAAACAATGCCTGACAATACGGCGCGAGTGGGTCTTTCATTCCTAAATCGCTTTCTTACTTTGTGGATTTTTGTCGCAATGGGAAGCGGTATCTTTCTGGGCTCTACAGTTTCCAACATCGAGAGTTTTATCAATCACTTCAATGTGGGGACCACCAATATTCCAATAGCCGTTGGACTCATCCTGATGATGTATCCGCCGTTAGCGAAAGTGCGGTATGAGAACCTTGGAGAAGTCTTCCGCAACTGGAGAGTACTGACGCTGTCACTCGTGCAGAACTGGATCATAGGGCCTATTCTAATGTTTGGGCTTGCCATCATCTTCCTGCGCGATTACCCCGAATACATGGTGGGTCTCATCATGATCGGCCTCGCCCGCTGCATTGCGATGGTTATCGTCTGGAACGAGTTGGCGCGTGGCGATAACGAGTACGCGGCGGGACTGGTCGCCTTCAACAGTGTCTTTCAGGTGCTCTTTTACAGCATCTACGCTTGGGTGTTCATTACTTTATTACCGCCGCTTTTCGGCCTTCGCGGTAGCGTCGTGCAAGTCGGCATCGGGCAGATTGCCGAAAGCGTTTCTATCTATCTCGGCATTCCATTTGTTGCTGGAATGCTCACACGCTTCTTATTCGTAAAGACAAAAGGCAAGGATTGGTATGAGCGCTTATTCATTCCCAAGATCAGCCCCATCACGCTCATCGCCTTGCTTTTTACAATTGTGGTCATGTTTAGCCTCAAAGGAGACTTGATCGTGCGGCTGCCACTGGATGTGATCCGCATTGCTATCCCGCTTCTGATTTATTTCGTAGTGATGTTTCTGGTTAGCTTCTACACGGGCTACAAGTTGGGGGCGGACTACTCGAAAACGGCAACGCTTTCATTTACTGCTGCCAGCAACAATTTTGAATTGGCCATCGCGGTTGCGGTTGCCGTGTTCGGCATTGGCTCAGGCGCAGCATTCGCAGCGGTTATCGGTCCATTGGTCGAAGTTCCAGTCCTAATTGGATTAGTCAGCGTGGCTCTGTGGTTCCAAAAGCGATTCTTTCTTACGCCAGCGGCTACGTTCACCGTCAAAGCTATTGAAGATGCGCCGTGAGAATACTATTGAACATTTAACCGTTCGTGACTACCAGAAAAATTAACCTCCGGAGGTCGTTCACGTTAAGCACTTGTGGGAAATCTATGGCTGAGAAAAAGAAGGTGCTATTCCTATGCACTGGAAACTCTGCTCCCAGTCAAATGGCTGAGGGGCTATTAAGGAACTTGTTCATTTCAGAAACAGCAAAGTAAATGGCTCCAAGTCAGTGGATTGATTCTTCCGAGATTGATTAGCTAAAGACTTAGACACCTGCGATAGCTCCGAAGGCAAATCCTACTCAGCGGGCTCCGGGAAGCCTGAAGGCGGCCATCTCCTCGCCGTTGCGAACTAACAGCACGTCGCCAACTAGCACCGGATGGTTCCAGGTTTTGCCCTTAATCGCGGGGAAGCGCGCCAGCTCCGTCGACTGGTCCGTGGCAGCCTTTACAAGCACCAGTTCACCGTCCTCAGTCAATACCAACAACAAATCTTGATCCGACAACAGAATGAGTTGGCCGTGACCGTAGCGGCCTCCCTTCCACTTCTGCTCACCGTCCTTGAGGTCGATGCACGCCAGGCTGCTGCCGCTGAAGCCGAAGGCATGACCGTCGTGAACGACGAAGTCATTAAAATAGGGATTCAGGCCATATGAATCCCAACGCTCTTCTACGGTCCATCCACTCGAACCATGCGCGACTGCTATCCGACGCATCGCATTTCCTTCTCCGTCATGGACCAGAACATCGCCATCCGCAGTCAGCGCTGGCTGGCAGATGCGGCCATTGCTCGACAATCTATACTCCCAAAGCAGCTTACCGTCAGTTGGCGACACGCTAATTACACCTGGTCCGTTCAGCAACAAGACCTGCGGAACCCCATTAATAGTTGCCAAATGCGGCGAGCTGTAACTACCGCCTCCAGTAGGACCACCCCAGCGTCGTTCGCCACTTGCGGCGTCATAAGCGATGAGTGTACCCGCGGTGGCAATTATTACTATGTCGTCAACTACCAAAGGTGAGCTCGAGAAGCCCCAGCCCGGGATCTTCGTCTGCGTGTCTGACGCAGCGTTGCGAGACCAGATCACTTCACCCGTATCGGCGTTGAGAGCATTCACGATTCCAGTAGCACCAAACGAATACACGCGACCATTGCTGAGTGTCGGCGTTGCGCGTGGACCAGCACCAGCATTTGACTCCCAAAATCGAGCTGCGTCACGGTGTATCCAAATAGGCTTGCCGGTGGTCAAGTGATAGCAGGCGACGATCTCATCTTTACCACGCTGCTCTTGGGTGTAGAGGCGGTCGCCACTTACCGCGAAGGACGACCAACCCGGTCCGATCTGACGCCGCCAAAGCTCAACCGGTGGCGACGAAGACCAGTCGGTATTGATGCGCGTGCCGCGAACGATGCCGTCGCGATTAGATCCGCGGAAGCCGAGCCAGTTAGTTCCCGAGTTGCCTGTTTCCATGTTCGACGGAACTGCTGCTGGCTCGTCGACCCCTAGAGCCAGTAGTCGATCCTCCGGAGTCTTGGACCATCGCCACGCGAAATCGTGTTGAAAGTCTCCGGTGAAACCGCCTGTGCGTATCAGCGTAAAACCTCCGCACGCCAGCATGACACTTATGACGAGCAAGGCACGCCGAAATCCCACAGAAAGGTGACGCGTAGCGACTGCCCAGGCGACCAACGTCACGCTCACGACCGGAAGCGCTAGTACAGGGAAAAGAAATCCAATAGCCCCTGTTCTAATTGACACATGTATGAGACGAGAGGTGACGAACAACGCGGCAACAATGAGAACAATGGCGCCTATGCGCTCCACCCAAGGGGCTCGGCTGAAGAAAAGCCACCACACACCAATCGCCAACACAGCCAGTGCACCAATTCCCATCCCGTAGATGATCGCTTCCGGTATGAATAATGGAACAACAAACCGAGCAAGCAGTAACAGCCCCGCAGCAACCACCCCCGGCCACAACCGGAGCGGCCTGCGAAGACTCGCTTTCTTAGTTTGTGTGGGTAGTTCGTCGATGTTGGTCATCAGTCACATCCGACGCTTGCCGAGTGGTCGTTTGTTCCTTTTTTCACTCATCACTCATCACTCATTTCTTTGGTCTAACTACTATCCACGAAGCCACACTAAAACGACACCAAACTCGCGCGCGCTGATCTTGTCACTTGATCTTCTTCCCAATGGTTTCTCTCCCGCCTTGGTTAATACGTATGCTCGTGACCTTTCCTTCCGCATCCTTGTCGAACGTCAACTTGGCATTGAACACGCGCGGGGAGAAAGTTGTCTCCGATTCGGCGAAGACCTCAAACGCACTCTGCCCCGCAGCTTGTGTCATTAACTTGTCCCCGTCGCGGAAGACACGCATCACAAAGCCCGGACGAATCTCATACTCACCTACATATGCGTCCAGAACTTTTTCATCAACTGTCACCGGTCCTTTTTCGAGTTTCTTAAGCATTTCGACGGCATTGGTATTCTTCGGGTTCAGCTCGAGTGACTTCTTATAATTAAGCACAGCCAACTCGTGCTCGTTCATGTTCATGTAACCTTCACCTAAACTGTCGTAGGTGTTGTATGCCTCTGGGTAGGCCTCGACGTTTAGCTTGAAGATTTCAACAGCCTCTTTAACTTTACCCATGCGCATCAGACGATAGCCGAGTTCATTAAGCTCGGGCTCGGCGAAGTCGTACGTAGCGACCTGCTTCGCTTTCAGATCGCGATACTCAGCGATCCCAGCTTCGATGCCTTTCTTGTTGATTGTGTTTAGCAGTGTGGACGCAATCGAAATCCTGGGTGGCTCGTATGGTTGGTTGTAAAGAATTTTTGCGATCGTCTCGCTCAGCCGGTCAACATTTCGGCTCGAGGTGTTGTCCAGAATGACAATGAAATTCTTATCTTTAACAAAGCGTTCGAGCATGGTGGTGAAGCCGTTGATGCCGCCGCCGTGCCTAATCACCTGCACAGGTTGATCGTTCTGCTTAAAAGAAACGTTAGTGACAACAAATCCGTAGGCGTAGTTTTCGAGAAATGGCTTGAACATCAAGTCTTTCGATTGGGCAGAGATCAGCTTATCGGTGTAGAGCGCCTGGTCCCATAGGTACAGGTCTTCCACAGTCGAGTACATTGAGCCTGCCGCGTAAGGGATAGACATATCAAGGTAGGGAGCGTTGCTGTAACCATCGGGCGTCGGGACGTAAGCGGAGGCGCGTTTCTGAATGATCGTATCATGATGATCGTAGCCGGTGTTCTTCATGCCAACGGGATCGAAGACGTACTCCTTCAATACCTGCTCGTAAGTTTTCCCGGTGACTCGCTCGATGATGGCCCCAAGGAGAAAGTAACCAGAGTTGTTATATGTGTACTTCGTGCCGGGCTCGAACTCAAGATCACCGCTCGCATACTTCTTCACGAAATCATCGACTTTGTAAGGGTTACGAGTCACATTCTCGAAGAAGCCAGGTAAGCTCGTGTAACTGGGAATTCCTGACGTGTGTGTGAGCAGGTGATGGATAGTCACTTTCTGTCCAATGTCCTGCCGGTAATCGGGTAGGTAATCGGACACTTTTGCATCGAGCTTGATTTTCCCTTGCTCGACGAGTTGGAGCGTTAGCATGGCAGTGAACTGCTTGGTGATCGATCCGAGGCGGAATTTTGTCTCCGGAGTGTTTGGAATTCCCCACTCCATATTGGCCATGCCGAAGCCGCCCTTGTATATGACCTTACCATTTTCAGCGACGAGTGCCGTGCCATTGAACTGTTTGTACTTATGGGCCAGTGCTAATACCTCTTGAATCTTCGCCGCCTTGTCTTTTGTATTATCTGGTACCTTGTCTTGTGCCAGCGCCGGGTTTTGGGCGATCAGTAGAATGATCGCGGCGTAAAGCAGTAGTCTTGCCGTACCTTTTAATGAATCTGATGGGCCACTTATTGAATCTGATGGGGCACTTATTGAATCTGATGGGCCACTGCGGCGAAAATACTGTAGGGGTGGGCCTCCGTGCCCACCCCTCTCTGGTCTAAAAAGATTTTTCATCATTGTAAATTTAAACCTCGAAGTAGATTTGAAAAATGATTGCTGATCATCAATACATTCCTGAACTCAACGTCTAGATCTTGGCGCTGGCGGGCGTACCATAAGCGAGCCTCGGCGAGTTCCGCATCTGCATCGGGAGTGAAACGAATCACCATCTCCGGTTAGCGCGCCTTCATGAATTCAGCTCTTATCCATGTTTGGCCATTATAGCAAAGCAACCACTCGCGCCGAGCGCTCTTGGAATTGAACGAGATAGAGTTACGTCAAGTTCCGCGCTGATGTTGCTTTATACCCTATGCAGCTATACTCTATCCGCACATCCATCATTCAAACATCAAGATTCCGGAGGGCACCCCCCATGCTTGGCAGGACCATCTCGCACTACAACATCAAGTCCCAGCTCGGGGAGGGCGGTATGGGAGTAGTTTATGAGGCTGAAGATATCAACCTCGGACGCCACGTTGCCCTGAAATTCCTGACACCGGCAATGGCCAAGGATGAGAGCCTCCTGCAGCGCTTTCAGCGAGAGGCACGGGCGGCGTCCGCGCTCAATCATCCGAACATCTGCACTATTCACGGGATCGAGCAATCCGAGGCTGAACACTTCATCGTTATGGAGCTGCTGGATGGCGAGTCGCTGGCCGACCGTATTCGTCGCGGCCCCTTGGACATAGATTTGCTTCTAACACTCGGCGTGCAAATCGCTGACGCTCTCGAATCCGCCCATTCCAAAGGAATCGTCCACCGCGATCTGAAACCCGCGAACATCTTTGTGACTTCGCGCGGTCAGGCGAAGATTCTCGACTTCGGATTGGCTAAGATAGATCATCGCCAGAGACCTAACGCCTCCTCGATGATGCCGACCGCACTGTTGGGCGAATTGACCTCTGCCGGCGCAACGATTGGCACAGTCGCCTACATGTCGCCGGAACAGGCGCGCGGAGAGATCACTGACGCACGGACGGACCTTTTTTCGTTCGGCACCGTCCTTTATCAGATGGCGACCGGAATCCTCCCATTCCAGGGAGAGACATCGGCGGTCATGTTCGACTCTATTCTCAATCGAGATCCGGTGCCGGTTAATCAACTCAATGCGTCACTCCCGCCGGAACTTGGCAGGATCATCGGCCAAGCCCTGGAAAAGGATCGTGACCTACGCTATCAGAGCGCTACTGACATTAAGACCGCGCTCAAGAGATTGAAGCGAGACCTCGACTCGGGGCGACACTCGAACGAGTCGAGCGGGATCCGACGACAAGCTGCGTCGGCGGTTCACGAACACTCCATTGCCGTTCTCTACTTCGAAAATCTGAGCGGAATGAAAGAAGACGAGTACCTACGGGATGGAATCACCGAGGACATCACCACAGAGCTATCGAAGATCAAGGGGCTGAGGACCTTTTCCCGGGCCATGGTGTTGGCCTATCGTGACAAATCTGTGACAGCAGGACAGGTCGGGAAGGAGCTGGGCGCGTCTTATGTGCTGGTTGGCAGTCTGCGTCGAGCCGGTACGCGCCTGCGCATAAACGCTCAGCTTGTCGATGCAGCTACCGATTTCCCGCTGTGGTCCGAGCGGTATGACCGCGAGATGAAGGACGTATTCGAAGTGCAGGACGAGATCGCAGAGAAGATTGCTGCTGCGTTGCGGATCACGCTGTCCCCGCAGGAGCAGCAAGCTCTTTCCGCGAAGCCAACAGAGGATCTGCAGGCATACGATCTCTATTTGAGGGGGAGAAACTACGCTCGACGAGTTGGACGGCAGGATCTCCTATTTGCTCTTCAGATGTACGAGAACGCTGTCGCACTCGATCCAGGTTTTGCTCTCGCTCATGCAGGGCTGGCAAAAGTTTGCGCCGAGTACTACTACCACTTCGAGCGCCAGCAGCAGTGGATTGACCGAGCCAAAGCCGCCGCGCAAAAAGCGAGCGCAACTGGTCACGATGCCCCAGAGATTCAGGTCGCCGAGGCTTGGGTAACTTTCGCCGACGGGCGTTACGGGGAGGCCGTCGACAAGATCCGTATGGCGCTGAGCCGGAACCCCGATCTCGACGGAGGCTATTACTTGCTGGGACGTGCACTGTTCGCGGCCGGCAGATATCAGGAAATTGTGGACATCATCGAGGAGGCATTGGCGCACTCCGGCGAGAACTACAACACCACTGTCCCGATTCACAACGCGCTAGGGGCGCTGGGAAAGAAGGATGCGCTCAACAACTACATTCATCGCGAGATCGCCGTCTATGAGGCGCATTTGAAAAAGGTTCCAGAAGACGCGCGTGCCCGCGTTCTGTTGGCCGGTGATTACGCGATGCAGGGTCGCTTTGAAGAGGCGAAACGGGAAGCAGATATGGCCATGGTGCTGCGCCCTGACGACACGATGATTCTATACAACACGGCATGCGTATTTTGCGCGATGAACAATGTGGACGACGCGATGAATTCCATCAAGAAGGCCTGGGAATCAGGTTTCAGGGATCCGATATGGACCAGACAAGATCCCGATCTTGCGCCGCTTCACGGCAACGCTGAATTCGAACGGCTATATCCTCCACCGCAGTCCTGATGTTACAACGGCTGTCGTGCTGCGTGGTGCTCAATGGCTTGGGCGGCGATGTTCGTAGCTATTTTAGTGAGACGAGCCTCAACTCGAGTAGGCGCCTGCGGCTGGCGGTAATACATAGCGAAAGAACCCAATACTTTGCCGCGTTGCGACATGATTGGCGTCGACCAGCAGGCGCGCAGACCGGCGCCGGCTGCCAACTCACGATAATCTTCCCAGAGCAGATCCGAAAATATATCCGTGACAATTACTGGTTCGCCACGGTACATAGCCGTGCCGCACGAGCCATGCTTCGGCCCTATCGGGGCGCCATCGATTGCTCTAACGTACGGCTCGGGAAGATTCGGAGCGGCGCCGTGCTGGATATGGTTGCCATCGCTGCTAAGCAGTAGAACAGAGCAGAGCATCTCTGGCGATTGCGCCTCAATTAGCAAGACCAAGCTTGTCAGTATTTCGCCGAGCGGGGCATTGGCGGCAATCATCTCCTGGACCTTTTCTTGTACCTTCTCGAAGGCTGCTTCTTTCTTTTGTTCGTTGATGTCCGGCGGAATGCGTCTCAGCTCTTGTGTGTTCGCTGAGGTTTCTTTTTGAGTTACCGGTTCAGATCGCTTCAAATCGTCCATCGGAATACTCCAAGCGTAGAAATGTGTGGCGGTGGTTGTAGTTTACGCCTGGTAGCGTCTCCTGCGAAGCAAAATTGATATTAGCCAAGGATATGGGGTGGGACCAGGTAGATGATGGAACTACTTCCCCCATGGATTATCGGGTAGTCTCTTCAGCTCAGCACGTTCAGACTTACAAAGCAGCGTCCGCATTATACTTCATATAACTCCTTCAAATTCCTGCACAGTTCGGGATCTGAAATCTTCTCATCCGAGTCGACGATTTGGTTCACCGAACCAATGTTGAACTTCATCTTCTTAATCTCATCACTTTCAATCACTCTCAGGATTTCTGCCGCGAAACGATCTGCTCGGATCGAGCGATAGGAGCGAAGATACAACTCTGTCTTCTCCGGCAGAGGGCGAGTGATGCGGAGTGCGTTGTGCAAGCGGGCCACCTTCTCATAGGCTCTTGATAGATACTGCTCGCGATCCGGCCACGAGCTTGCGAGTAAGACTCCCCAAAGAATTGGGCCCATCTTCGCGCCGCAGTCCAGATCGGCAAAAGCGGTCCCAAACCACTTGCTATAGGGCGCATATTTCTTTTCTATCATGAAGCACAAGTGCATCAGATTTCTGACTTGTCTGGCAGCAATCAACATTGATCCCAGCTCATCGCCTACCTCGGCACACCTGCCAACGAACATTTCTTCCTCAGAAAGCTTTCCCCATTGCGCAGCAAGGATATAAAGCCAAACATCCTGCGGGTAATAACTGAATCGTTGACGCAGATTCTCAAGCGTTCCTAGACCATCGTGAAATACCTTTCCACGCGTCACGGCGAGAAGCTTGTGTTCAGAAAAGGAAAGCCATTCCGCCACGCTAATCTCTTCCGAAGTTTTAAGCCCAAGATACCGCTCGAAATAATCTTCAACAGTATGAATATCAACCTTGTGAGAGACGGGCCCGGAATCAATTCTTGCCATCGCTCGCTGATCGCCTGAAACATCGAAGTTTGTTTGGTATCCGCGAAACTCTAACGGGAGGTGTTGACTGAGCGCATTACTGATGGGCTCCGCATAACTTGCGTAATCTTGTGTCGACACAAACAACTGAAACCTGGGACCCCAATTATGATCTGTCGAGGTGAGATCATCGTACCCTAAGACTTCTGAACTCCAGCCCAGTATCGCAGCTGAATATGGCAACCCAGGAAAGTTTGTTTCCAATATAGGCTTGGCCGCTTCGTGGTAGAACGACTCGCTTAGCGC
>CAZNPP010000165.1:0-9771 GCA_964574785.1 uncultured Chloracidobacterium sp.
AGAGTTTCTGGTTCTCGCAACCACCCGGTCCTATGCTCTCTTCTGACTCCTGACTTCTGACTCCTGTCTTCCACTCATTTCTTCGCGCCAGACGCAGCCTCAGCGGTCTCTTCGCGCACAGGAATGCCGAGCTTGATCTTAACCTCTTTCTCGATACGCTTTAGGATCTCCACATTCTCTTTAAGCGCTTGCTTGGCGTTCTCGCGTCCCTGTCCAAGCCGCTCGCCCTTGTATGAGAACCAAGCCCCGCTCTTCTCAATGACCCGCTGTGCTACGCCAATATCCAGGAGATCGCCCTCACGAGAGATTCCCTCACCATACATAATGTCAAATTCGCACTCGCGAAAGGGCGGGGCAACCTTGTTCTTTGCCACTTTGACCTTAGTACGATTCCCTACTATTCGGTCGCCATCCTTAATGGCGCCTATTCGCCTGATATCGAGCCGCAAAGAGGAATAGAATTTGAGCGCTCGACCTCCTGTAGTAGTTTCAGGATTGCCGAACATAACGCCAATCTTTTCGCGAATCTGATTGATAAAGATAAAACAGGTGTTCGACTGTGAAACTATGGCCGTAAGCTTGCGCAAGGCCTGGGACATCAAGCGCGCCTGGAGACCGGGTAGTGAATCTCCCATTTCACCATCGAGTTCAGCCCGCGGCACCAATGCCGCAACTGAATCAACAACTATTACGTCCACACCGTTTGAACGCACCAGTGCTTCGGCGATTTCCAGCGCCTGCTCACCGGAATCTGGTTGTGAGATCAGGAGTTGGTCAACTTCTACTCCCAATTTCCCAGCATAATCGGCATCCATGGCATGCTCAGCATCAATATAGGCAGCTACTCCACCAGCCTTTTGAGCTTCGGCAACAATATGCAGGGCCAGTGTGGTTTTGCCAGAACTCTCTGGACCATAGATTTCGACTATGCGACCCCGAGGTACACCGCCGATCCCAATGGCAGCGTCGAGGCTCATCGAGGTCGTTGAGATTGCGGGTACATCTGAGACATCACGCTCGCCGAGTCGCATAATCGAACCCTTACCAAACCTCTTTTCGATATTAGCAAGCGCAGCTTCAACTGCTTTACTGCGATCCACATTTATTCGTTCATCTACCATGACATACATCGCTTTCTTCCGCTCCTTTTCTCACGATCGCTGCTAAGAACTTTGCTGCCCCCCAAACGGTTTGGCCGGAGCATAACACAGCAAAAGCGAGAATGGAACAGTGTTTCACGGGTGCAACGCGTCTAATTTCCAGAGGGTTGTGGGTCAAGGACTAACAAAATGCGTGCAACGGCAGCCCTCTCTGCGCCCTGTCCGTTTGGTGAGGCCGCACGCAACCAATCATCTTAACTATCCAAACCTAATAACTCTTTGACCGAACGGCCCGTTCGCCATTCCGCTTGAGAACAGAGTGAAGGAACACCACCCGATGATTCATCCTTAGAGATCCGTTCAACTCTCCACATAGGAAAGAATAGATCTCCAACTCCTACAAAGGGTTCGTTGTGCGTCATAGCACGCACCCAATCGTCAAACGCATTAAGGTCAAGACCGCGCAAGAATACTCCAGCAGGACTAATCTCGTCGAGTATTCCCCATGATTTTTCTCGTGGCGTGTGTAATATGACCAGAATTGGTGATCCCGCTCTGATTCCGGATTTCACTTCAGGATTGTCACTCATAAGCTTTATGCATTTTGAGGAAACAGATTGGCGAAAAATCTTCCCGTTTGGTTTACCACGCTTTCCTTATCTTCAATCTTCTCGATCTCTGCCACTATGGCCGAACCTACCACCGCTCCGTCGGCGTAGCGCCAAGTCTCAACGACTTGGTCGGCGGTTGAGATACCGAATCCTACAACTATAGGCAGATCTGAGAATTTACGAACCCTATTTACGAGCTTCTCGGCTTCGAGACTCAGGCTGTTACGTGGCCCGGTAACACCTGCGCGAGAGACGGCATAAATGAACCCGCTAGCCTTCTCCGTAATTAGCCGCAAACGAATATCAGTCGAGGTTGGCGCCACAAGCAAGATCAAGTCGATGTCCTTTGCCCTGAGAGCAGACGAGACCTCCGAAGCCTCCTCAGGAGTCAAATCGGTCACGAGAACACCATCAATTCCGATCTCAGCAGCATCTTCACTTAACTGTTGAAACCCATACTGCAGAAGAGGATTTAGATAACTGAAGAGAACAATCGGAACATCTGTTCTCTTTCTTGCTTGCATTGCTGTATCAAGAACAGCTTTCAAACTCACCCCTCGGCGTAAAGCCCTTTCTGATGATCGTTGGATGACCGGACCGTCTGCCATTGGATCACTGAAAGGCACCCCCACTTCCACCACTGCGGCTCCCAAACGACCAAACTCGAAAATAAGTTCAGAAGTGATCTCGAGAGAAGGGTCCCCGGCGGTGATGAAAGGAATCAGCCCTTTCTTCCCTTCCTTTTCCAGTTTCGCAAAGGTGTGTTCGATCCTACTCAAGAGGAACTCCGCAATAATTCGGCGACCGTCGCCACGTCCTTATCACCGCGGCCTGAGAGGTTGATAACAATAATGAAATCCTTTGGCAGGCCGGCTGCGACTTTCATTGCATAAGCTACAGCGTGAGCTGACTCTAGCGCCGGCGTAATGCCTTCAAGCTTTGAAAGTAATTGGAAAGCTTCAATCGCTTCTGAGTCAGAAACAGAGACATATTCGACTCTTCCTGAATCGCGGAGAAATGCATGCTCTGGCCCGACGGATGGATAGTCGAGACCGGCAGAGACTGAATGCGTCGAAGCTATCTGCCCTTCTTCATCTTGCAGCACGTAACTTAGGGTTCCTTGCAAAACCCCAGGACGGCCTCCGCCCTGCGGTTTGAAACGCGCAGCATGCTCACCCAACTCATCTCCTGTCCCACCGGCTTCAACTCCGATCATGCGGACGTCCTTGTCGTGGAGAAACGGATAGAACAGGCCAATAGAATTCGATCCGCCGCCTACACAAGCCATCAACAAATCCGGAAGACGACCAATTTGGGAAAGACACTGCACCCGAGTCTCGCGACCAATCACGCTCTGAAACTCCCGCACCATCAATGGATATGGATGTGGGCCCAAAGCACTTCCCAGCAAGTAATACGTATCAGAAACGTTTGTTACCCAATCGCGCAGGGCTTCATTTATTGCATCCTTTAGCGTGCGCGAGCCAGCTTTTACTTCCCGAACTTCAGCGCCAAGTAGTTCCATTCGGAACACATTCAAAGCTTGTCGCTTCATGTCCTCGGACCCCATATACACAACACAATGAAGACCAAAGAGAGCACAGACTGTCGCTGTTGCGACGCCATGCTGACCTGCTCCTGTTTCAGCAATGATTCGCTGTTTCCCCATTCGTCGAGCAAGTAGTACTTGCCCTAGTGCATTGTTGATTTTGTGCGAACCAGTGTGAGAGAGATCCTCGCGCTTTAAGTAGATGGGAGCTCCACCAACGAATTCCGAGAACCGGCAAGCTTCAAAGAGCGGTGTTGGTCGCCCTGAGTAATCCCGTAAGAGGCTCTCGTATTCTGACTGGAATCGCTCATCGTTACGCGCTGCGATAAAGGCAGCGGTCAGCTCTTCGAGGGGCGCCATGAGCGTTTCTGGCACAAAACGTCCCCCGTAAGGGCCCCAGTGTCCGAGTTCGTCAGGATACGTCTTCCCTATTTCCATCAGTTCTTACCGATATACTTCTCGAACCATTCAAGATTACTTTGCTTTGCTTTTAACGCCATCTTGGGTTCGTTAGGTCCATGTGGCATGCGTGGCAGAACGATCATACGCGTGGGCACTTTTTGGACCTTAAGAGCGTTGTAGAATTCGTACCCTTGAGAGATTGGGACTCGCTCGTCTGCCTCGCCGTGCTGAACCAGAGTGGGAGTAACCACGCCCTTCATATTGAACATTGCTGAATGAGCGCGATAAGTTTCGAGGTCCTCCCAGGGTTGTGCCCCGAAGTAATCAGGGATAAAGCTCGGGATGTCGGCAGTCCCAATAAAGCTCATCAGATTCGTAACGCCAGCGCCTACCGAAGCAGCCTTGAAGCGATTCGTTTGTGTCACAATCCATGACGTCATGAAACCACCGTAGCTCCAGCCCATTACGCCAAGCCTTTCTGGATCAGCAACTCCCATTGCAATTACATGATCAACTCCGGTCATGAGGTCTTGATAATCACCGCCGCCCCAATCTTTGACGTTTGCAAAGCGAAACTCTTTACCGTAACCCGAGGAACCTCTCGGATTCGGCCGGAGGATCGCATAACCTTTCGATACAAAGGTGGCAAGCGGGTAAACCGAGCGACTGCCCGCCGGATATGTTTGTGTAAAAACACCCGCTGGACCACCATGAATCACCAGAAGAAGTGGAACTTTAGTACCTGCCTGATAATTTGGCGGGTAAGTCAATAAGCCCTCGATCGACATCCCGTCCTTGCTTTTCCACTTCACGACTTCCGTCTTTCCAACGGGAAGCTTAGGCAAATCTGAGTTCGCCTGGCTAACCTGCACCGGTGCGAAATTGGTCACACTACTCGTGTAAGCTTCGGGAGGTTTTTCTGTGGACTGCATGGTAAAGCCCAGCAGCGTGTGCGACCGATTGAGAGAGAGTCCAGTGATCACTTCATTACCAGCATTGATTTCGGTTATTGCATTTGAGTTCACATCGATTGAATAAATCCGCGATACGGTACCGCGAGTTTCAGAGTAATAGATTTGCTTCGCGTCTGCAGACCAGCCGATTACAGAGGGTTGAGCATCAAATGTGTCAGCAAGTAATTTTGGAGCGCCACCCTTGGAGGGGATTATTGCAATCCGCCGGTAGCCAGCCCAGCGCGGAGGATCATCCGAGATGATAAAAGCGATCTGCTTACCATCTGGCGAATGATTAGGCGAGGTTTCTGCTGCGCCTGAAGCTGCTAAGCTTTTTATGTCACCGCTGGCAACATCGACTGCCAAGAGATCCGCGCTCGGCCAATAATCCGCTTTGGGCGAATGTGTTCTGCTGAAAGCAATAGTTTTTCCATCTGGGGACCAATTGAAATTACTGTCTACATTGTAATCTCCGGTCAGTTTTTGCGGCTCTCGTTTTCCGCTTTGATCTTTTTCCAGGTTAACTACATAAAGACGGTTTAGTTTGACGTTCTCATCTATCCAGCGAGCGTCATCTTTACCCTTTGCAGCCTTCTCTTCATCGTCGTTAGGGGCGTCGCGCGAAATAAAGGCGATCCGCTTTCCTTCAGGTGACCAGGCCAATGCGCCAACAGCGGTTTTGACATCCGTAATCTGCTCCGCTTCGCCACCAATTAATCTGAGTACATACAGATTGTTCTTACCACTGCGGCTTGATGTGAAGGCAATCATCTTCCCATCGGGGGACCATTGTGGATTCTCGGAAGATTTCTCAGCAAACGTTAACTGTAGCGGGGTACCGCCTTCTGGATTCGTCATCCAGATCTGAGTGACATATTCACTTTTATCTGGAGTCATCACAGCACTGCTGACAGTGAAAACTACCTTTTTCCCATCAGGTGAGACCCGAACGTTTCCAACTGTCTTGCTTTTCATCTCGAGTTCAGGGGTCCAATTGTTTTGACCAGCTACAGAACAAACGACAAGAACCGACGCTAAAAACACTACAACGAGGACGCATTGTCGCCTAGTACATCGCATCGCACATCTCCTTATTCAGTTGATTGTGACTACGGTAAATCAGATCTCTCTGCAATCTCAGGCGCGACACAAACCTGGTTGCGACCCTGGTTCTTAGCAAGATAGAGGGCCGCATCGCTTGCAGCGTAAAGCTTACGCTCTGAATCGGCGTGCGCAGGACAGCCAGCTACGCCGATACTGACGGTAAAGCCACCAACACCTTCAACTGGTTGGTTAGCAAGAATAGCCCTTAAGCGTTCAGCGGCCTTTATTGCTTTATCTTCGGTAACACCTGCGAGCAACAACGCAAACTCTTCACCCCCCATTCGTGCCGCTGTGTCGTTGTCGCGGGAACACTGAATGAGGATATCGGCGGTCTGTCGGATAACCTGGTCACCAACCGGGTGGCCGAATTTATCGTTGATTACCTTTAAATGGTCAATATCCAGCAGGATCAATGCGCACGGTACACTGTAACGGCGCCACCTTTCAACTTCTCGCGTCAAAGCAGAACGAAAGCGGCGCCGATTAGCCAGTCCAGTTAGATAGTCAAGTCCAGATTCAGTTCGCAGACGATCAATGGTTTGTCGAATGGCAATGAGTTGCTTTGCGCGCAGCAGTAGAGACTCAAGTTCTGCCGGCATTTCGAAGTAATCAAAAGCTCGGACGGCGAGAGCATCTCGACGACGCGCGCTCGTGGATGGTTCCGTCCCTATCAAGATTAGCGGTACGCCATCGTGAGTTCTTGACAGCGCTCGAGCTAATTCACGTGGCGAGATCCCCTTGACTGAGGTGTTTGCGATCACAAGATGAGGGCGGTCGCGCTGCAACGCGACTAACGCCGCGGCGCCACTCGATACTCCAACTACGTCAATGTCATTCTTGAGGAGAGCATCCTCATAAGGCGTCACAGGCTCATCAGTAACGAAGAGTACACGTCCGCGGTTGCGCGGAGCCCTTCGCCTCGGTGCTTGTTGCATCTACGGAAATCCTTTAGCAGGAAAATTGTAAGGGTTTAATTTAAGTAGGGCGACTCAGGATAGCAGAAGTCAGAAGGCAGAAGCCAGAAGGCAGGAGTCAGAAGATGAAGTCAGCGTCGGAACCTGAAGTGTGGTTGCGACACATCATTGAGGTGTTTCCTGATTGAACACTGCGACCCAATTATCACCTCTATTCACCCAGACAGTTGTTTGAAACGCTGGTATTTGACCGAGTGCTGCGCTGCGTCTTTGCTGGTACGATTCTCGGGAGCAGCCGGCGAAGCAACTGCTGCTGTTCCAACCGTCTCTTGAGAGTTACGCGAACAACTAATGCTGGCGAGTGAGAGTGCCAACACGAAACCAACAGCCCGTGTCGATTTTGTCATACAGAGATCTCCGTGGCGAAAGATCATTCAACCTAGTATTCATTTATGCCAACCGGCATTTGAATGCTGTACCGTCTTTCCACGCTCTGCACCACTCTGAAAAGCATGAAGTGGAAACAAACACGCCAGACTAAGGAAGCAGAATACACAGAAAGAGTCGACGCACTCGCAATGTTACTTGCCCTTGGTCCAGGGGCGGCAAAAATACTTGCCGCGCCAGTACAGTTCTTCGGGGCGCATCTTACTTTCGCGCACGCCCGCGAGTTTTGGCTTCTGTTCCGTGATTATCCAATATAGTTTTTCGTGTGTGACGCTAATCAGCGTTGGACTGTCGGCACTCGAATTGAACAGGCACATATCTTCGGGCAGAGGGCGGTTGCTCCGGTATAGCCACTTGGTCAAGTCAGGTTCAGTACGCAAAATCACTTCAGCGATCGACTCGTCGAACTTAACCAGGAAAACGTGAGCGGCACCTCCAATCAACTTCGTGCCCGGCCACTCCGAAGCTCGGAGATCCTCAAGCACATTCGGCCCAAAAAGGGTCTTTGGAAGGTGCTTCAACTCACGCTGGGTAAAATACCTGTTGCCTTGCTGCTGCTCCATCCCCAGGACGACGAGCATGCGGTCTATGTTGTGTTGATTCAAACACCAGGATAACAGCTCTCGCGAGGGTTGGACCCGAAGATTCAGGCTCCAGCATTTTTTGGTGTTCGCCGTCATTCTCGAGTCTCGTCAACCAATTTATCAGATCGGTTAGACAAATTTTCTGCTTTGGACTGAGACCAGATGAGTCTACGTTACGGTTGATGATCACAACTTATTTGCGAAACAGATTTCCGATTTTGTGCCAAGCTTCTTTCAAAAGATCATCCAGATACGGACTAGTAATGAATTTACGACAAGTGTTCACAAGACACTTCAGGTCACACTCGGGGTCGTCAGCCAGCGGCTCCCCTGTCGCCTTAAGAAACCTCCTTAGAGTAAACTCCAACTCAACAGCGTGTGTTGGCTTCTCCTCTGCCAGGGATACTGTCACCTCCCCCCGATTTGTCTCCAATCGAAGAAGCCTTCCCTCTGCGTCATAGGCCACCAGCCCTCCGCCCATCACATCGAGAGGCTCAAGATCCACTTCAATAGATTCATAGACGATTACGTCGTCCCCGTCTATGACGAAAATTGGGGGAACTGCACTGCTCATCAGAATCCTTTCTGCCATGGACGAGGCCACTTATAACTTCCGTAGGTCCTGGTCTCTTATAGTCGTAGTGTGGCGACGATAGAATTGCAAGCGTCATTTTTGATTGGGCATTCTTCACTTTTATTAGGCAGCATTAACGTGTTTGAAATCAGATGGAAGTGGGGATGAAAAGATGACTTCATCCTTCATCCCTCATCCTCCATCCTTCCGTCCCTTTGCCGCGGAAATAAACCTTCTTACACGCGAAGGATCTTTCACGCCGGGTCTACTCTCAATCGCACTGCATGCGTCCACACCATAGGGCTTTATATAAGCAATCGCGGCGCTAACATTGTCAGGGGTAAGACCACCAGCCAAAAAAAGTCGCGGTACGAGTGCACCTGCTTCGCGCGCCAGATCCCATTCGATCACCTGACCTGTACCACCTCGCAGCCGAGGATCGAATGCATCCAGCATCATCATTTTCGCCGGATAGTCGAGAACGCTTTGTGGCTGAAAACCTGCTCTGACACGCAGCACTTTTATTACAGGCCAATGCGAAAGTGCTAAACAATATTCAGGTGATTCATCACCATGAAGTTGCAAGGCCGAAATCCCCGCATCGCTCGCTATCTCTTCAAGGCGCTGGGGCGTCTCTTCATTAACGAACACTCCAATTGTCAAAGCGTTCTTGGGCAACGACTCAATAATAGAGCGTGCCTTGAGTGGTTCAATGTGGCGAGGACTCGGAGGATAAAAATTGAAACCCAGAGCATCAGCACCAGCCTCGATACACATGAGAGCGTCCTCGAGATTGGTAATGCCACAAATCTTGACTAGTGGCAGCGAGGAGTGGTCGTTAAGTGACACGCGTTTCAAACTCAGCTTCGAGCAACTTACGGAGAGCTGTATGTGGCGACTCGGCCCGCATCAATGACTCCCCAATTAGGAACCCTTGATAACCAAGCTGCCTTAGCCAGTGAAGATCCTCTGCATTACTGAGTCCACTTTCGCTAACCAGCACACAGCCGTCGGGCGCCTGATGAACAAGGTTCACAGAAGTTTGAAGAGATACCTCAAATGTCGTTAGGTCCCTGTTGTTAACCCCAATCAATTGTGCGCCACTATTACATGCCCGCAGCATTTCATCACTTGAGTGGACCTCGACCAATGCGTCCATTCCTAGATCCTCAGCCAGCAGCCTCAATTCTTTAAGCAACGCGTCGTCAAGGACTCTAACTATCAAGAGGATTGCGTCAGCTCCGGCGGCAGCAGCCTCGTAGATCTGATACTCATTAAAAATAAAATCTTTGCGAAGAAGTGGGAGTTGCACCGACTGGCGAATACATCTTAAGTCTTCAATGGATCCGCCAAAAAAGCCCTCTTCGGTCAACACAGATATCGCTACAGCGCCTCCGAACTCGTACGAACGGGCTATCTCCGAAGGGTCAGCTCCTTCACGTATGGCGCCCTTCGAAGGAGATCTCCGTTTAAATTCTGCAATGATATTGATTCCGGTACTGGTTAGCGCTTTCTTAAAAGCCTGAGGGGAGA
>CAZNPP010000166.1:0-5749 GCA_964574785.1 uncultured Chloracidobacterium sp.
TTACGAAAGTGGAACCACCCTCTTGGTGGGCTGGCCACACAATTAACCCGGTGCGATTACTTGTGCGCGGCAAAAATCTTAATGGCGCCAGAGTTAGACCAGGACGGCAGAACGTAACAACGTCGGCCATCTCAGTCAATCAAAACGGAACCTACCTGTTTGTGGATGTACGAATCGCACCGAACGCTCGCCCCGGGGAATATCCGTTAATCGTCGAGACAACTGCGGGCAAGGCAACGATTCCTTTTGTAATCAATGCCAACCTCGATTCTCGTTCCCACTTCCAGGGCGTCACTACGGCAGATGTGATTTATCTGATTATGCCCGACCGTTTTGCCAATGGTGATCCGACCAACGATGCACCGGCCGACTCGCCTCCAGAAGCGAATGATCGCAAAAATCCCCGAGCATTTCACGGCGGTGACTTTCGCGGCATCATTAACCGGCTCCCATACATGAAAGATCTTGGAGTCACAGCGCTCTGGCTGACGCCTTGGTACGACAACTACAACGGAGTGAATCTATGCGATCGACCATGGTGCCCAAATACCTATTACCATGGATATCACGCGACCGATTATTACGCCGTTGAAGACCGCTTTGGCGATCTCGAAACATTACGGGAGTTAGTAACGAAAGCAAAAGCGCACGGCATCAAGATCATTCAGGACCAGGTGGCTAACCATGTAGGCTCGCGACACCCCTGGGTAAGAGATCCTCCACTGCCTGATTGGTTCCACGGCACGATCAAGAATCACACACTGAATACTTTTCAAAACAGTGTACTACTGTCTCCATACGCAAATCGTAGTGAACTGCGAAAGGTGCTCGATGGCTGGTTCAACGAAGATCTTCCCGACATGAATCAGGAACAACCTGAAGTGGCTCGGTATGAGATTCAGAATGCGCTTTGGTGGGTGGGTATATCAGGCATCGATGGTATTCGACAGGATACGATTCAATACATGCCGCGGTTCTTTATTCGGGATCTCTCAAATGCTTTGCGCCGGCAGTTTCCGCGCATGTGGATGGTAGGGGAGGTCTTCGAACGGGATGCGGCCCAGACCGCCTTCTTTATCGGCGGGCATACAGGATGGGATGGTATCGATACAAAGCTCGATTCTGTATTCGATTTTTCACTGTGGAATGTTTCGCTTCAGGTGTTCACTGACAAGCTTCCTGTGCGCGCGCTGCGGGACCAACTCAAGTATGATGCTCTCTATCCTGATCCGCTAAGACTTACGACCCTTGCTAACAATCATGATACGCCAAGATTCATGTCGCTTGAGGGTGCAACTCTGGAAGGGGCAATGATGCACCTTGCTTTTGCCTTGAGCGTGAGGGGGATTCCGCAGCTCTATTACGGCGAAGAGATCGCTATGGAAGGTCATGAAGACCCGGATAACCGGCGCGATTTTCCGGGAGGCTTTCCGGGTGACTTACGGAATGCTTTTGAAGCATCTGGACGCACAACTAATGAGCAACGGATGTACGAATGGACGCGTTCATGGATACGGCTGCGAAGAGATCAGCCGGCACTGATGCACGGAAGCCTCGTTGATCTCTTCTATGACGATCAAGCATATGCGTTCGCGCGTCAGTACAAGGGCCAGACAGTAGTGGTAGTGTTCAATCGCGCCCCACAGGAAAATGCTATTACTCTGCCGGCAGCGGCAATTGATCTGGCGGACGGGTTGAGGCTGGTTCCTCTAGTCGGTGCTACAAAACCTGGGTTAGTTGCAAAAGGAGTGGCAACTTTAGCTGTTCCACCAAGGACGGCTGCTGCTTATTTAGTCAGGTGAGATCTGGCAAGAGTTGATTCAATAAATATTGGTACAGGTTCATTTGAGTTCGTGGATGTATTTCCCGTGACGAAGGTGATCCACGAAGCAACACGAAAATAGCACATAAAAACTTGTGGTCAGAGAGATTTTCACGTTTTGAAAGTGCTCACTAATTGACTGATAAGGACTAATTGACTGATTAAGAACTCCAAAGAAAGGAGATTTCGTGCCAGTTAGTGTGATTTCGTGGAAAAAGATTGTGGTCTATTTCTCCCAATGATCAACGAGGTAACACCAGATAGCACGAAAAACGTGTAGTAAGAGAAAAACTTTCATGTCTAGAGCCAGCGGAATACTACTTCATCCGACATCGCTGCCAGGACCCTTTGGCATTGGCGATCTGGGACCAGAGGCTTACGCTTTTGCCGATTTTCTCACTGAATCAGGTCAAAGCTTGTGGCAAGTGCTGCCGCTTGGACCAACTGGTTATGGCGATTCACCATATGCCTGTTATTCAGCCTTTGCCGGCAACACTTTATTGATTAGTCCCGAACTCCTGGTTCAGGAAGGACTACTTGAAAGCAACAAGTTGGAAGAGGCCTTATTCCCAGAAGAGCGCGTCGATTTTGAGGCAGTTCACCAGTATAAAGACAAAATTCTGCTAAATGCCTGCGAGCGTTTTAGAAAGGGTTCCAGCGCTGCGGTTCGTCAGGAATTCGATGAATTCTGTAACCAGGCAGGCGCCTGGCTTGATGACTATGCGCTGTTTCGGGCTATCAAAAGTCATCACCGGGGAGCGGCGTGGCATGAATGGGAACCGGAGCTTGCTCGACGCGATCCGGTAGCTATTACGCTTGCGCGCAAAGATCTACGCGAGCAGATCGAGGCTCACAGGTTCTACCAGTTTCTGTTTTACAGACAATGGTTTGCTCTCAAGACCTATTGTAATGAACGAGGCATCAAGTTCATTGGCGACATCCCTATCTTTGTGGCCCAGGATTCCGCAGACGTCTGGACCAATCCCCAGGAATTCAAGCTGGATGAGAACGGAATTCCAATCGTGGTTGCTGGCGTTCCACCTGACTATTTCAGCGCAACTGGTCAGCTTTGGGGTAATCCGCTTTACGACTGGGAACGTATGCAGGCGGAAGGGTTCCGGTGGTGGATCGAGAGAGTTCGGGCAACGCTGAAAACAGTTGATATTGTTCGCATCGATCACTTTCGCGGGTTTGCAGCCTGCTGGGAGATCCCGGGCGGCGATAAAACGGCTGAACGTGGTCAATGGGTTGAAGCGCCGGGACGAGAACTTTTCAAAGCCATAAAGCAAGAACTGGGTGAAGCGCCGATCATCGCTGAGGATCTCGGCGTCATTACTCCGGATGTCGTCGCGCTTCGCGACGAATTTGGATTCCCGGGCATGCGGATTCTGCAATTCGCATTCAGCAGCGATCCAAGGAACATTGACTTGCCGCATAACTATCATCCTAACGTGGTGGTCTATACCGGCACGCATGACAACGACACAACAGTTGGTTGGTTCAACAGTGTCGCGGGTCCTGGTTCAACGCGTAACGCAGAGCAGATTGAACGCGAGAAGAAGTTCTGCCTTGCTTACCTGAATACCGAAGGCAGGGAGATACATTGGGACTTCATTCGGGCTGTGCTTGCCGCAGTGGCAAACACCGCGGTTGTTCCTATGCAAGATCTGCTTGGATTGGGAACCGAGGCACGCATGAATCTTCCTAACACTATGGAAGGAAATTGGTCCTGGAGATATCGGAAGGGGTCTCTAACTTCAGATTTGTTAGCGCGTCTAAAGTACTTGACGGAGCTTTATGGGCGGACCACCAGGGAAGAGGAGATTAGTTAGCGTGATTTCGTGTGAATTAGTGGAAAAGCTGTCCACGAAATGACACCAAGAATCATTAAAGGTGCTGACTTGAACTTGATAATGGACCAATCAAAGAAACTTTTCCTAAAACACACTAGTCGAGGCGTTGCGGCAATATTTTTCATAGTTATCACCGCATCTGTTTCGATAGGCCAGAGTCCCCCCGAAGTGTTGAAGGTTGAGCCCCCTAACTGGTGGACACGGCATTCTTTAAATCCGGTTCGTGTAATGGTGCATGGTAGAAACCTTACTGGTGCTCAGGTGCAGGCCGTAGGACGCGGGTTTAGGATCGCCAGCCCTCCAAAAGTTAATGCCAAAGGCACCTATCTCTTTGTGGACGTTGCCATAGCATCCAACGCTTTGCCTGGCGAGCGACGCTTGAGAATCACGACTCCGGCTGGCATTACTCATGCGCCTTTTGAAATCCTTACTCCGCTTCCGCGTCAGGGTCGTTTTCAGGGTTTCTCTCCTGAAGACGTGATGTACCTGATAATGATCGACCGGTTTTCCGATGGTGATCCCACCAACAATGAGCCACCGCGATCAAAAGGGCTGTACGATCGTCAGAACAAGTTCTATTACCACGGCGGTGATCTCCAGGGAATCATCAATAAGCTGTCCTACCTGAAGGATCTCGGCGTTACGGCACTTTGGCTTACACCGTGGTACGACAACTATGACCGTCTGAATGAAATTGAGTTGAAGGAAGGAAAACCCAGCACCGGCTTTCATGGCTACAACGCTCAGGACTTCTATGCAGTGGACGAACACTTTGGAGACCTGGCTAAGCTTCGAGAATTGGTGGAAGAGGCGCATAAGGTGGGTATCAAGATTATTCAGGACCAGGTTGTCAATCACACTGGCCCATATCATCCATGGGTAGAAGATCCTCCGACTCCAACCTGGTTCAATGGCACTCGTGCGCGACACCTGAAGAATGTATTTGAAACCTGGGTGTTACACGATCCGCGGCCTGTGCCAAAGCTGAAGCGAGAGACTATGGATGGCTGGTTTCTCGATTTCCTTCCCGACTTCAATCAATCCGATCCTGAGGTATCCCGCTACCTCATTCAAAACACGCTGTGGTGGATTGGTATTACGGGACTCGATGGCATTCGTATGGATACGTGGCAGTACGTGCCAAATGAGTTTTGGCGTGACTGGAATGCGGCGCTGAGGCGAGAGTATCCGAACTTCACAGTAGTCGGTGAAGTTAAAGATGGTGATGCGGTTCATGTTTCGTTCTTCCAGGGCGGTGTGGCGCGTTTTGATGGAGTCGACTCTGGTCTGCAATCCCTGCTCGATTTCCCCCTCTTCTATTCAATTCGTCACGCTTTTGCCGAGGGCAAGAGGTTGGATGAGGTTCCAAAAACATTAGCTAAGGATTACCTGTACACCAACTCTAACATCCTGGTCACGCTCCTTGGTGGGCACGACGATGGCCGCTTCATGAGTGAGCCTGGGGCGACAATCACCGGATTGAAGTTGGCCCATGTTCTTTTGCTGACTACTCGAGGCGTGCCCCAGCTTTACTATGGCGATGAGATTGCAATGACTGGACCAGACGAACCAACCACGCGTCAGGATTTTCCTGGAGGTTTTCCGGGTGATCCTAGGAACGCTTTCACGCGCGAAGGCCGCACGCCAGAAGAGCAGGAGATCTTCGAATACGTTCGCAACATAAATCATCTGCGTGCCAAGACTGAACCGCTTAGAACTGGTTTGCTGATTAATCTTCATGTTAGTCCCCAGCAGTACGCTTATGCTCGCCGCGCGAAGGATTCGGTGGCTGTCATTGTGATTAATAACGACGTCAAACCCGCAACGGTCGAGTTCGAAATTGCAGAAACTGGTTTAGTAAACGGTACCTGGTTGGTAGACCAGCTAAAGATCAGTAAAGACGTACAAGTCGATGCTGGAAGGGTCAGCGTAGCTTTACCAGAACGCAGCGCCACCATCTTTTTAAGACGTTAGCATTTGCTAATTCGTGTCGTTTCGTATGATTTCGTGGATTGAAGTTGGCCTTCAAAACTAAACCGCTATCGGAACAAGTAGCCATCGTTACTGGCGGTGG
>CAZNPP010000166.1:5849-9762 GCA_964574785.1 uncultured Chloracidobacterium sp.
ATGCAGAAACCACGCTTGAGCTTCTGGCAGATCTGGAACATGAGCTTTGGGTTCTTTGGTATTCAGTTTGGCTGGGCTTTGCAGCAGGCAAACATGAGCGGCATCTACTCAATTCTTGGCGCCAGTCCCGACAGGATCCCGTTGTATTGGCTGGCTGCGCCCATGACCGGGCTGCTTGTTCAACCGCTCATAGGTTCGATGAGTGATCGAACATGGAATCGTCTGGGACGCCGCCGCCCATACTTTCTAGTAGGCGCAATTCTTTCGACTCTCGCACTTCTGGGGATGCCGTATTCCGCTCACTTGCTGATGGCAGTGCTTCTGCTTTGGGTTCTAGATGCAAGCATTAACATAACCATGGAGCCGTTTCGAGCGTTTGTCGCCGACAAGTTAAACGATGATCAGCGCACCACTGGGTTTGTAATGCAGAGTTTCTTTATTGGTGTGGGCGCATCGCTAGCCAGCGCGCTGCCCTTTATGCTTCGTAAACTCGGAGTTGGAGAGACTGCGGACGGCACAGTAACGGCGGGTACCATTCCTCCGACCATCAAGTATTCATTCGTCATTGGTGCAATCGCTTTTTTTGGCGCTGTACTCTGGACCATCGTCACGTCCAAGGAATATCCACCGGAAGATATCGAGGAGTTTCGGCGTAGAAAGGCAGCTACAAAAGGAATGTCCGCGTGGTTGCTCGAGATCTTTTCGGCAATCAAGCAGATGCCAGTGACAATGCGTCAGTTAGCATGGGTGCAAACCTTCACCTGGTTGGGTCTGTTTTGCATGTGGTTGTTCTTCAGTCTTACGGTGGCGCGCCACGTGTTCGGAGCGATTGATCCTTTAGCTCCAGACTACGACCTGCGCCGGACTTTAGGGATTGAGTGGACCGGTGTATGTTTTGCTGTCTTCAATATCACCTGTTTCGCCCTCGCCTTTGTTCTGCCGAGGCTAGCATCAACTATTGGCCGTAAGGGCACCCATGCACTGGCACTCGTCTGTGGGGGCGTTGGATTACTTTCGACCTTTTTCATCCGTGACCCGTATTTATTACTGCTTACAATGGTGGGTGTGGGCTTTGCCTGGGCCTCAATTCTCTCGATGCCTTATGTGATTTTGTCGAGCGCCTTGCCGGCCGCGCGCATGGGGGTCTATATGGGAGTATTCAATTTCTTCATCGTTCTACCACAGATCTTTGCCGCGCTCACGCTGGGTCCACTCGTGGGTCGCGTCTTCAATAATGAACCGCTGTACGTGGTGATGCTTGGAGGTGTGAGTTTTATTATCGCGGCCATATTAGTGGTGCGAGTTCACGATGTTTATGAGCATAAGGTACCCGTCGAGGCAGTTATTCACGCGGATGAGCATGAACTCTTATCAACCGCAGTAACTGCTCAGCCCGTGCCGAGCACTGGACTTGTGGATGATGGGACTGAGGTTAAATGAAAGCGCTTAACGTTTACTTCGTGTGAGTTCGAGGAAGAATTGCGATCCACTAATTAACACCAAGCCACATAAAAACATTTCGTGTAATTCAAGGAAAGCATAGATTTCTGGAGAAGCTATGAAATCTGCGATCGCACGCTGGTCTAGCTTACTGTTCATCCTGCTATTTGCAGCAGCAGGAAATCCATTGGCGGGGCAGCAAGGGCGCGACGTCTCGAAAGAGCAGGCTCGCCAACCGCGCGACTGGGTACGCGATGGAGTGATCTACGAGATCTATCCCCGAGCCTTTTCTGCCACTGGAGACTTCAACGGCATTACTGCGCGACTTGATGAACTGAAAGAACTCGGTGTCACTATCCTCTGGCTGATGCCGATTCATCCTATCGGTCAGGTTAAGAAGAAGGGAACTATTGGTAGCCCCTATTCAGTTCGCGATTATTACGCTATCAATCCAGACTACGGCGCCGCGGAAGACTTCAGACGGCTCATCACCGAAGCTCATCGGCGTAATCTCAAAGTGATCATCGATATTGTTGCTAATCACACCTCTTGGGACAGCGTCATGATGAAGTTTCCGGACTTCTATAAGCGCGATGCTAAAGGAAACATCACCTATCCCTATGACTGGAGTGACATTGCTGCCCTCAATTATGAAAATCCGCGATTGCGACAGTACATGACCGACGTTCTAAAGTACTGGATTAGGGAGTTTGATCTCGATGGCTATCGCTGCGATGTAGCGGGAGAAGTTCCCACAGACTTCTGGGAACAAGCGCGCGTAGAGCTGGACAAAATTAAACCTGACTTAGTACTCCTTGCGGAAGCTCACAAAGCCGAACTACTCGTCAAAGCCTTCGATCTTGATTACTCATGGCCTCTGCACAGTGTTCTGACAAACGTGCTTCAGGGACGGGGACGAGCGTCAGATTTGCGAGCGGCCTGGGAAGACGAAGAAAGGCAATGGCCGAGAGGAGCAGTCCACATGCGTTTCTCGGACAACCATGATGAGCGTCGCGCCATTGGGCGTTTTGGTGAGCCCGGCGCACTTGCCGCTTCTGCGCTCATGCTTACGCTGGATGGTGTGCCGCTGCTTTATAACGGAATGGAAGTTGGTGACGCGACTGAGTCTGGAGCGCCCGCGCTCTTCGAGAAGCTGCCAGTCTTTTGGCCCACCGCGGAGCGGCGTCCAGAGTTCCCAAGGTTTTATAAACGGATGCTTGCTTTGCGGCACTCGAGCCTTGCTTTGCGACGTGGAACACTTACATGGCTTAGGAACTCCGATGAAGCGCGCGTGCTGACGTATTCACGGCAGACACCCGGGGAGCAAATTGTGGTGGCGATCAACTTCCAGAATCGACCGTTTGTGGGTTTTGTCGAGGTTGATGGGGTCTATAAGGATATAACTCCCCCGATCACCGAACAGCCAGTGAGAGCCGTCACTGTTGGGCTGCCGGCCCTGTCACTTGATGCGTGGGGGTATCGGCTCTTCCGGCGGGAGGGGAAATAGGATCTATATGACGTATATGACCTATAAGACCAATAGGACCAATAAGACCAATAAGACCAATAGGACCTATAGGACCTATCTGCTCGGTTGTTTGGTTCTGTGGCTTGGTGGCGACTGTCTTGCTCAAACCCAGCTTCAAACTTCTTCCCACTTCCGTGTCATGACTTTCAACATCCGTTACGACGAGCCAAGAGATAACGAAAATTCCTGGCCTAATAGAAAAGAGATGGTCGCTAGCATGATCCGTTTCCATCAAGCCGATCTGATAGGCGTTCAGGAAGCTTTGCAGCACCAACTCGCTGATTTGAACAAACTATTACCTGAGTATGCTTGGATTGGTGTAGGACGCGATGATGGCAAGCAAGGCGGGGAATTCTCAGCCATCATCTACCGCAGGTCGCGTTTCAAACCAACTCAGACGTCCACATTTTGGTTATCTGAGACTCCAACTCTACCTGGCAGCAAGGGGTGGGATGCAGCCTATCCACGGATCGTAACCTGGGCCAGATTTAGAGACTTGAAAACTAATAAGACCTTCTTTCATTTCAACACGCACTTCGATCATCAAGGAGTACGCGCGCGTGAGGAAAGCACGAGGTTTTTGTTGAAACAGATCGAAAAGATTGCCGGTACACAGCCAGCTGTGGTCACCGGGGACTTTAACTTCCGCGAATCGACTACTGCTTATGAAATACTAACGGACATGCCCAAGGGGAAGGTTGGATTGCGAGATGCAAGGTACATTTCGCGCTACAGACACCATGGGCCTACATCTACTTTTAATGAATTCAAGGCTCTCATTCCCGAGATGAGAATTGATTACATCTTGGTGAACGGAAGGGTTCAGGTCCTGCAGCATGGGACACTGGCCGACACATGGGACGGAAGATTTCCATCCGATCATCTGCCAGTGCTTGCGGAAATGGCACTCGAGTAGGGGCTGTTCGAAAGGATGAAGGATGAAGG
>CAZNPP010000167.1:0-9746 GCA_964574785.1 uncultured Chloracidobacterium sp.
TGTGTGGGGCTCGGCGACTTCTGAGTGTGAATGTAACTATCCCGAGCCTTCACGACTAAATCAGCTTGGTTAACGCGAACTTTGATCTGACGACGCTGACCCTCTTGCCCCACCGCTTTGGGATAGTAGCCTAAGCTATATTGACGCCCGAGCTCTTCCGCAATCCACGTGAATGCCTGTGAAATGCCCGTCAAGGAATCAGCATTGTAATAGCGCCCGCCGGTCCGTTCGGAGAGAATCTGAAGATAGTCCCTTCCTCGCCGGTAATCGCCAGCACTGGTTCCTGGCGTTGTCGGGAATCGTCTGCCAAGAATGATTCCACCGGGTGCCCCTGGCCACGGCGCTCCGTGGCCTCCCATTAAACCGGTCTGAGTGTCATAGCCCACAGAGTAAAAAGTTGCGTCAGCCTCTTCGGCGTCTCTCACGGTGCGCTCGAAAGAGGAACGCCGGCTGGTTGTATCAACTCCATCAGTAAACAAAACCACTGCCTTTCGCCTGCTGATTGTCTTGAGATGTTTTCTGAGGACCTCATCAACTGCATCATAGAGGCGTGTGCCGCCTCCAGTGCGACTGCGGCGAATAGCCTTGGTGATTTCACCGCGCTCGGTAGTCGGGTTAGTAAGGACGTTAATGCGATCATCAAAAGAGATGATCATCACACTGTCTTCCTGCTTTAGCTTACTGACGAAGTTAATGGCAGCATTGTGAATGTCTTCAAGCCGATACTGCGTCGAGCGACTGGTGTCGATTAACAAAATTACGGTGCACGGCTGATCAACCGTTGCAAAGTAAGCAACCTTCTGTTCTACACCATCTTCAAAAATGCGAAAGTCCTGACGTCTCAATGTATGAACATACTTCCCGCCGCGATCCATTACGGTGACTGGGACGGTAACCAGCGAGGTATCGACGCGAATTACATCGCCTTCTACGGTTTCGCCTTCTTCACCAAGTCGCGACTCAGAGATACCTTCCTCTGCTTCTAAGTCAGAGGCTCTGTCTTCGTTGTCAGATGTTGATCTTGACTCTGTTTTGGATGGAGCTTGGGTTGGACGGATGCGTCCGGATTGAGCGTGTAGACTGATCAGAGTCCCCCAAGAAAGTACAAGGAGAAGAGATAGAGCAATAATTCTCATGGTGCTTACCTAAATCCAGGCGAAGGTTCTGGGAGAGCCGTATTGTAACAGTCTAGCAGCATTGATGCTGAAGTCGATAAGAAGGTTTGTTGGAGATTATTGCGACATCCAGCTAAGGTCCGTCAGTAGACTGGTCACCTTACACTCATATAAAATCCCCGCTTCAACTTTCCTAACAGCATAAAAAAGAGGACAAATAATATGTCAACTACTGTAGCAGCAGTTACTCCCGATAGCATCATGCAATTAGGTTTGGGCTTCTGGGGTTCCAAGACTCTCTTAAGCGCTATTGAATTAGGTGTCTTTACGGAGCTTTCAGCCGCACCATTAAGTACCCAGGAGTTAATCAATCGGTTGGGATTGCATCCCCGAAGCGTTCGAGATTTCCTGGATGCACTCGTTGCCCTCGGTATGCTTCACCGGGAAGGAGACCTCTACAGCAACACGGCGGAAACGGAACAATTCTTGGTTAAGGGCAAGGCTGGCTACATTGGCGGTATGCTCGAGATGGCCAACGAGCGCCTTTACCCATTCTGGGGTTCGCTTACTGAAGCTTTGAGAACTGGGCGGCCGCAGAACGAGATGAAAACGGGAGGTAAGGGACTCTTTGAATCCATCTATGGAGATCAGGACCGGCTGCGCCTCTTCCTTGGTGCGATGACAGGTTTGAGCATGGGAGCCTCGAAAGCTATTGTGGAAAAGTTTCCGTGGCGTGATTTCAAAACAGTAGTCGACGTTGGTGGTGCTCAAGGTGGCCTGCTGGTCCAACTCTGTCTTGCTCATTCTCACCTGTCGGGAACCAACTTTGACCTGCCAGTGGTCGGCCCCATCTTTGCGGAATACGTTGAGTTGAATGGTTTGGGAGATCGGCTGAAGTTTTCCCCCGGAAGCTTTTTTGAGAATGAGATCCCTTCAGCAGACGTAATCACGATGGGTCACATCCTCCATGATTGGAATCTCGAGGAGAAACGTATGCTCCTCGATAAGGCTTATCGAGCTCTCCCCAGTGGCGGAGCATTGATCGTTTTTGAAGCTCTAATCGACGACGAACGCCGTCACAATGCCTTTGGTCTCCTAATGAGTCTCAACATGCTGATCGAAACCCCTGGCGGATTTGATTATACGGGCGCCGACTGCTCAGGTTGGATGCGGGAGGCGGGTTTTCGCGAGACTAGGGTCGAACATCTGGTCGGGCCCGACTCGATGGTGGTGGCTATTAAGTGATTCTGACTTTCTTTGATCGCCTTAATCAGATAATGATTGCGCTTTGCGCAAAGATAAAAGATGAAGGCGAAGGGTTAAGGCATCAGTATGAAAGCGGAAGATTCCCGGGTTCTTTCGTGTGAATTCGTGGATTGCCTTGCAAGAAAAAGCCACGGTTTCACTTTGAGCTGAATCCATACAGACGGATTGCATTTTCGCGCATAACCATGCGCGCTAACTCTAGAGCACGGTCGCGACTGATCTCTCCGTCATTTATCATACCTGTAAGGGCCAGAGCTAACGCTTCGCGAGCAGTCTTGTTTGTCAACCAGGCCGACTCTTCCCAACTCACTTCTGGAGTCGCCGGATGAGCATCGGTGCCAAACAGCACCTTTTCTGGTTCGTATCCTAGCCAGGCGCGCAGCACACTACTTAGCGCTCTTGGGGACAGCAAAAAAGTCTGCGCCGAAAAATCTGCATACACGTTCGGCTTTTCAAGCAGGAATTCTGTCTCTTTGATAAAAGGATAGCCTCCGTGCACTAGGACAAAACTTGTTTTCCTCAAAGACGAATCATTCAAAACCGATTCTAGCAGTAATGGATTGCTGCCGCTCAAGTTGAAGTAATGGCCACAGCCGCTGCCCGTGTGGATGTGGACCACCAGCCCTAATCGACCTGCTTCTTGAGCTATGTACCGGAACAGGAAATCTTGCAGTTTCTTATACTCGCTCCAGGGGGGTTCTCCTCCACGAGCAAACCTCGCGTAAACTCGAGTCGCTTCTCCCTTTGGTACATCGGCGAAATCGATGGAGCGCATGTAGGCTGTGACGAACTTAACCGCCACTGCCCCCGCGCGCTTTTGTCTTTCGAGCGTAGGCGTAACCACTCGGGTTAGGTACGCCTCGAGCGTCGCAGGCAGGCTGTTAACCTGCAAAGCTTCCAATTCGCGTCGTAACATCCTTTCTTCCTGGCTAAAAAAATATTTCCGATCCGGGTTCTGCGCGCCTAAAGCTTTCGTGCTGAGTGGCAACATCAACGCGTCAACAAGAGCAACCCAGCGGAATCGCGGCGCGACCAGGCCGTGGCCGATCGAGATTCGATTCGCAAGCATTGTTTCGATATTAAGTTGTTCCAACACCCACGTAGGATAGTTCTGACCCTGCTCCTTCATAACCCGCCTCTTTGCCTCAAGCAGTTCATCTACATGAGCCCTGCTCATGCTTTCCCCATGGCTGTAACGATAAAGTTCGCGCCAAGCCCCTGTGTAGATCGTATTGTCTAAACGTAACCTTACCGGTGGGGGCGAAACATATTGAAGCTTACCGCAACCGATTGAGTCGAACTCGTCATCGGGACGCCGCCCTTCCACCGGAATGCTCATTGGATGGGCATGGTTGTCCACAGCCTTTATTTTCTTGATTTCTTCCAGGAGTGCCGCGTCACTGGTAGTCTGGCTCAGCACTGAAAAGCTACAAGGAATAAAAAACAGTAAAAGAGGTAAAAGAAAGATTTTCATGACCGCACAGCTTGAGGTAGGGCCCGACGGGAAGACTCAGGCAGTGGTCTAGATGCCCGTCCTGTCAAATTTGCCAGAATTTATATCCCAACCTCCCATGTTTGGGCAAGATTGCTCAAGTTCCGTTCATACTCATCACGGCTCCGCTATACAACCTTTATGGCTAGTTCTTATACTTAAGAATTCCATGGTTAATCTCCTCAACGGCTCTTTAAGAAAAATGCATTACTGTAGAAAAATTTAGAAAGATGATTCGTATGCGCAAATTTATCACGTGCGGCCTGTTGCTTCTTTCTGTTTTAAGCAGCGGCTGGATACTTGCTGACTTTATGAAAACTACAAACGCAATGAATGAATCATTCAGTTGGAAAGAAGTGTCCAGCCAATCACTAAACGCTGAACCAGGTGCGGCTGCCGCGAAAGCAAATCCCCTTCTCGCGGAGTGGAAAGGGCCTTACGGTGGGGTTCCGCCGTTTAATGAGGTCGAAGTTCATTTTTTTAAACCGGCAATCGAGTCGGCCTTGGCCGAAAGACTCAGTGATGTCGAGCGAATAGCCGCGAATTCCGAAGCTCCAACTTTTACAAATACTATCGCGGCTTTGGAAAGCTCGGGTCGTAGTTTCGATCGTGTCCAAGCCTTTTACTTCGTTTGGAGCGCTACGATGAATTCTCCGGACTTCCAGGTGGTCCAACGTGAGATGGCCCCGCGGCTCGCTGCAGCAAGTGATCAGATCACACAGAATGAAAAGCTCTTTCGGCGTATCGAAACTGTCTACAATTCACCCGAGAAGAAAAGTCTGACGCCCGAACAACAACGCCTCACCTGGCTCTATTACACCAACTTTATTAGAGCTGGAGCTCGACTTGATACTAAGGCCAAGGCCCGCCTGTCGGAAGTTAATCAACAGTTGGCGGGTCTTTACACACGTTTCGGCCAAAATGTACTGGCGGAAGAGACTGATCAATTCCTTGTACTCGAGAACGAGGAAGATTTAGCTGGCTTCTCACAGTCACTTCGTGACGCCGCTAAAGAAGCTGCTCTCGGAAAAAAGCTTCCCGACGCCTGGGTAATCTTGAACACGCGTTCTTCTATCGAACCGTTTCTTACCTATTCTGAACGACGAGATCTACGTGAGAAAGCGTGGCGCATGTTTGTAAATCGCGGGGATAACGGCGGTGAGTACGACAACAATGCCATCATCACCGAAATCCTGAAGTTGCGGGCAGAACGCGCAAAGCTACTTGGCTATCCTACTCATGCCCATTGGCGACTCGAGAACGCAATGGCGAAGACACCGGAACGGGCGATGGAGTTAATGGAGGCAGTATGGAAGCCAGCCGTTGCGCGTGTGCGAGAAGAAGTTGCGGATATGCAGGCTCTGGCAGATAAAGAAGGGGCGAAGATCAAGATAGAATCTTGGGACTATCGGCACTTCGCTGAAAAGGTTCGCAAAGCGCGCTTCGATCTGGACCAGAATGAGGTGAAACCTTATCTCCAGCTCGAGAAACTACGGGAAGGCATTTTCTGGGTAGCAGGAGAACTGTTTGGGTTCAACTTTACTCCGGCTAAGAATGTACCCGTGTACCATCCTGACGTTCGGGTCTGGGAGGTGACTGATAAAGCCACCAGGAAGCACGTTGGGTTATGGTTCTTTGATCCTTATGCCCGTCCGGGAAAGCGGTCGGGGGCGTGGATGAGTGCTTATCGCAGTCAAGAGCGCTTAAACGGGGACATTACTACCATCGTTTCCAATAACTCGAACTTCGTAAAGGGAAAGCCCGGTGAGCCGGTTCTCATCTCCTGGGATGATGCTGTCACAATGTTTCATGAGTTTGGACATGCTCTTCATGGTCTAAGTTCGAATGTGACGTATCCGTCCTTGTCAGGAACCGCAGTAGCCCGTGATTATGTAGAATTCCCGTCTCAGCTTTTGGAACACTGGCTTTTGACGCCGGAGGTGCTTCAGCGCTTTGCCGTTCACTATGAGACCGGGAAGCCCATTCCTCAAACTCTTGTAGACAGGATCAAGCAAGCTGCAACCTTCAACCAGGGATTTGCTACAACCGAATATTTATCCGGTGCGTTGGTAGACATGAAGTTACATCTTGCTGGTGATAAAAAGATCGATCCGGATGCCTTCGAGCGGGAAACGTTGGCTCAACTGGGTATGCCGGACGAGATTGTAATGCGCCATCGAACCCCTCACTTTAATCACGTCTTTGCGAGCGATGCGTATTCGGCAGGTTACTACAGCTATCTTTGGTCAGACGTTTTGACAGCCGATGCTTTCGAGGCATTTGTCGAAGCTGGTGGTCCATACGATCGAAAGGTCGCGGACCGGCTGCGCAAACATGTCTTTTCGGTAGGCAACACAATTGATCCAGCAGAAGGTTATCGCGCCTTCCGTGGTCGCGACGCCCAAATTAACGCATTGATGAAGAAACGCGGATTCGCAAACTGAGTCCACTTTGGACTTTGGCCTCGGGACTTGATATAAGTTCCGCTCGAAAAGAACATACTTTCTAAAATCCAACCCCTAAGGAGTTCAAATCATGAAAACGACCTATCTAAAGGATGGTCTGTTTTGTGTCGCAGTGTTTCTGTTAACCGCAACTATCTCAGTTGCGCAACAACCACAGCAGCCAGCACAGGCCCTCGAGCTTTATCACATACACATCGTGAAATCAGCGCCCGGTAAACTAACGCAACTAATCGATACCTACAAGAACGCGCCCGGACCTGAAGCAAACGAACCTCAGGTGACCCCCATCATTCTCCGCCATGCCCAGGGAAGCGAGTGGGATTTGATCGTAATCACTCCCCTGGGTAAGCAAACCACAATCACTGCCAGCGCCCCACCCCAAGCCGTTCAGGACTTTAACCAACGCGTGGCGCCAATCACAGACTGGCACGGTGACACTTTTACCGTTGGACCAAGTTGGGCAGTAGTACAGAAAGCGCTTGTACCGGCAAAGGGTGAGCCGATCTACCAGGTTACAGATTATCGCTCTCTACCGGGACATCGGACACAACTGCGCCAAGTTCTTGATCGCAATGCTCAAGAGGCCTCCGGCCGCAGCGTCATTTTTGCTCATGTGGAAGGAGCCCCCTGGAACTTTCTGAACATTACTCGTTATGAGTCTTGGGCCGAACTTGGCGCGCCGCCGCCTCAGCCGGCCGCTGGCACACCACCACAGCAAGAAACAGGTCTCGCGCTACGCGACCATATGGCTGTGCATCACGATACAATCGTGACCTACGTCTCGGGCGGCCAACCGATTACCCGCAATTGACGGAGGCTGTGGATTTCCAGTAAATACTTGGGGCCCAGGGGCTGTGATCCAGTTTCCTGGGTCCGAACTTTCGGCGTCGAACCTCATCAGTTTGTCGTGTTCGGAAACTCGCTGCGCTTTTTTAAGCAACCTCCCCCAATACGCCGTCTACAGGTTAATTTTTTACAATACTCTCCATCTCATCTTTGCTAGATTTGTTACTACTCAGACTAATCACTCGAAGGAGAAACCGCGCCAGTGAAATACGAAATTAGATCAGACCAGCCGGTGACAAACGAGTCAGCCAAAAAAGCTACTGGCAAGACACTTGATCAGTGGTTCGACGAGCTGGATAAGATGAATGGTCTAAAGCAGGGCCGACGAGCCATCAACAACAGTCTTTATGACAAGAAAGTGGATCCATGGTGGTGCAGCACGATAGCTGTTGAGTATGAAAAGCATCACAACGTTCGCAAAAAAGATGGATTATTCGAAGGCTATTTCATCTGTTCGACAAAGACGATCGCAGCGCCTGTCGCCGAAGTCTATGCGGCTTGGACCGATAACATGAAGTTAAGCGACTGGTTTGGAACTGCAACAAAAGCTGAGGTTGAAGATGGCGGGAAATACAAAAACAAGGATGGTGACCGTGGCACCTTTTTGCGTGTACGGCCCAACAAGGATCTCCGGTTAAGTTTTGAGAATCCTGCTTTCACGAGCCCATCACAGGTAGACGTACAATTTCAGGATAAGGGCAAAGGCAAGACGGGTGTCTTGGTCAACCACGCGCGGATTCAAAGTCGGGCTGAAGCTGACGGTTTACGTGCCGCCTGGGCCGATGCGCTTGATAAATTGAAAACCCTCTGTGAAGGATAGTCTTGATCGTTGGCCTTAGGTCTTTGGCCTTGGGTCTTTGATCAGCTTCTAGGTTTAAAATAACCTAGGCTTTGGGTCTACAGGGCCATGCGCGCACGACGCCTTCGCTGCACGGGAACCAAAACCATGCCGCGAAGCCACGCGCTAAGCCGATCAATCAAGATCACTACTGCAAGTGTGGCTAGCAGTGCAGTCAGCAAACGATCATAGCGGAGTGATTGGATATACCCGAGTAAATAGAAGCCAATACCTCCCGCACCAACAAAGCCCAGAATGGCTGAAGCCCGAACATTGTATTCGAACATGAAGAGGGCTTGTGCAAGCAAGATATTTGCTGCTTCAGGCAAGAGCGCGTAACGCGCTAGTTGGGCCCTGCCGCACCCAACCGAGCGCACTGCTTCCAGGACTTCGCTGTCAACTGCATCGTAAGCTTCATAAAAAATCTTCCCGAGATATCCTGCGGTGTAAAAAGCTACGCCAAGTGTGCCCGCTGCAGGACCGAGGCCAAAGGCAACAACAAAGATGATGGCCCAAAGCAGTGTCGGTATAGTGCGGATGAAGGCCAGAACAAGTTTGGCTGCTGCGGCTAACAGTGCAGGAAAAAGTAAGCGACTGGCGAGCAGGGAAAGAGGGAGAGCCAGGGCAAAGCCCAACACTGTTCCCGCGAAGGCTATCTGGAGAGTCTCAAGTAGTGCGTGTGTTACGGTAACTAAAACACCCCAGTCAGGCGGAAACATATCTCGCACGAAGGTTGCGATGTTTCTCGCGCCATTAGCAAGACGCTCTACATTTAGCAGACCAACATTCCACAAACAAAACAGCAATATCGCAAACAATGCGACCGTCAGTGCCTGCTTGACTTGTGTCTCCCGTTTCATCTTTCCATCTCCCTGCTGAGCGCCTCGATATCCGCATCATGAGGCGCAGCATCCAGAACAACCATGCCTTCACGAAGGACCAACACCCGGTCTGCGTAACGCGATACGAGTTCGAGATTATGTGTAGAGACGATTAGTCCCAGTCCGGTTCTGGCCAAGCCGCGCATAATCTCCATCAATGCAGCGCGCCGGACGGCATCAAGTTGCGATACGAACTCATCAGCTAATAAGAGTCTTGGTTGTTGCATCAAAGCGCGCGCAATAGCAACTCGTTGTCTTTCGCCCCCACTTAAGGCGTACACCTTCTCATCTGCCTTGTGTCCGATGGCAAGCGAGTCCACCATAGCTCTGGCTTCCATGCGTACGTTTTCAGGGAAAAGTTTGAAGCAGCTCCGCAGTGCTCCAACTCGCGAAAGCGCGCCCATCAGCACGTTCTCAATGGTTGTCAGGTTTCGTACCAATCCTAACTGCTGTGGGATATAGGCGACGCGAGCATCTAGCCTGCCAGTCAATGTAGTCTTAACCGGTTGTCCCAGCACTCGCACAGTTCCTCGCTGTGGAGCAAGGAGGCCTTTGGCCACTTTCATTAATGTGGTTTTGCCACCACCGCTGACTCCCACGACCATAAGCATCTCGCCGGGGCGCACCCGAAGACTAATATCCTTTAGCACTGGATGTTCAGAATCGTATCCAAACCACACGTTGCTCATTTCCAACGCACAGGCAAGCCCATCGTGTGCTTCACGAGGAGTCGAACTGACCGGAGCTATTGAATGGGCCATGGTAGTAATTAGAAGTCAGGAGTCAGGAGTCAGAAGTCAGCGTGAGACCACCTGAAGGTGGTTGCGAGAACCAGAAACTCTC
>CAZNPP010000168.1:0-9629 GCA_964574785.1 uncultured Chloracidobacterium sp.
TTCCTGCCGCTTTCTCTCTTCCCTCTTCTCGAGCAACAATACGTAACCAACTGCTACAAAAATAAAGTAGAAGACCAGTAACTGAGCCCGCTGGCGATAGGCAGTTCCGACATTTCCCTGGAATACAGAATAGGCGAGGGAGAGCATGGCGGTGAAGATAACCATCGGCGACATTTGGCGTAAGCGATACCTTATTGAAAACCACAAACCTGTGATAAGCATCGGGAAAGAGACCCACCAGACGACCATTTCAGGCAGCGTGATACTTTGACGCAGGGATGCCAACTGCCAGGGAAATGGAGCAAACAGGAGATAAACCAATCCCATCGGAATAGCAGTCAACGCTCCTTCTGCGGTCGAAACGTCAACGTCTCGTCCAAACCCCGAGTCGGCGCTCTTTGCCGCATCCAGCCTACTTCGCTGCACTTGTTCGAGACTTGCGAATTGCTCGATCTGAAGATTGGCATAACGGGTAATTCCCAGATAAGTGAACGCCAAACCCAGGGCAATGATGACGATAAATTGGCGAGCAAAATCCACAGGCGTGAGTTTCTGCATGCCAATGATAAGAGCCCCCCCTATCGCCACTACAATCATGTAAAAAAGGTAGAAGCGAAAGCTAAGCAGCGCGAAAAGTGTAAAAACAAGCAAAGCTAAATGATTCACACTGATCTTTTGCCCGAGCTTCAACGTACTCAAAATCGCCAAAGCCAGGAAAAAAACGATCGGACCATCCTTCAACCCTTGTGAAGACCAGAGAATCAGCGAGGGATAGAATGCTACGGCTAGTCCGGCCAAACGGGCGACTCGCTGATTGTTGAAGACGTGGTGAGCACACAGGAAGATTACGACCGCAGTAGCTGCCCCCATAACAGCGTTTACGAATTGCACCGCCAGGAGATTTCGCCCGACTAAACCGTAGACTCCGCCAACCAAATACACCATTCCCCAGCCGGAAAAGTAGCTTACTCCAACGAAGTTTGTAACAAGAGCTTTGGAGTATCTGTCCCCTCCCCAAGCTGCTAATTGAGCGAGCCCATAAAAGTCATAAGTGTTCGCATCTCCGCCAAAGAACTCTTGCCAATTAAAAACAAAGATAGCTGTTCCAAGAAGTACTCGGACGAGCAAAGCTGATATGAACAAGCGAAGCAAAAAGCTTCCATTCTCGGGTTGTGTAAACGCGAAATATCCTGCAAACGACGCTAGAATGGCGCACAGCAGGACCGCCTTTCCAGTGTAAAAGACGTCCACAGTTCCGTAATCAAAGTTATATGGGGCTACGAGGGTGGGTACAACCAGAACGATTAACGTCGCGAAAACAAGTGAGATTAGTGCAAGAATACCGTTCATAACTATATATCGTCGGGCAGATCGTTACGTGTTTTTCGTTCGATGAGAAACTTATCCTCGTCACTGAGTTCTTTAATCGCCTTTGCGGGAACGCCGCCGATCAAATGTCCGTCCTCAGTCAACTGACTGGTAATTACGGAACCTATCCCCACTATGCATCGGGAGGGAACAGATCCACCGGGGGCAATCCGAATCTCCGAACCAATATATGCTAAAGATCCAATTTCGATTGGGCGGGTCCTTTGCCTGTTATGTGTCCACAGCGAAGAGTTACGTCCGCCGAGAATTGTACGTCGACCAATCTCTACACGATCAGTGAAATCTATCTTGTGTCCGGTGGTAATCACGCTACCATCGCCTAGCTGAAACCGCGGCTCAGTCACATTTACTACATCAGGATCGGGAATCGAATTGATTTCATTCATCCGCATAATCTCCGAATAGCGTCCAAGCACAACCTCGTCGCCGCCTCGGATAATGTTCAAGTGCCCAATCCTCACATGATCCCCAATCAACAGTTTGCCAACGCGGGTTATGACATTAAGGTGGCCAATTTCAACGTCGTCCGCAATCGTGCACTCCCCAGCGTCTATAATGCTAGCTCCGATCTTGACGCGTCTGCCAATTCGATAGCCAAAAAATAGACGGTAAAAAGGTCGTTTCAAAAACGAGGGAAACAAAGCTAGAAAGCCAAGTACAAGCAGCCGGGATTTACTCGTTCTCCGCATAGCTTCTTATTTCTGGCTAACAAGCGTAAGCATGCTCGTCAATGTACTAATTGGCGACTCTCCAATTCTGCGGTGGCCAACTCTACCTGATCTTTGGCCGACTGTTCTCGTACCCAGCCCAGCAACTCTGGTATTCCCTGCTCAAGAGTTAACCTTGGTTCGTATCCAAGTAGTGTCCGAGCTCGTGATATATCGGCGACACAGTGGCGTATATCACCTTCACGATACTTGCCAACTATATCCGGCTCGAGATCGACCCCTAAACCCTTCGACAATAACCGGCACACTTGCTCAATCGCTGTAGGTATGCCCGTCCCTATGTTGATAGCCTGATAGTCAGCTTGGTGATTCTGTAAGGCCAGCAGATTTGCTTGCACGATATCGCTTACATGAACAAAGTCACGGGTTTGCTTTCCATCTTCAAAAATCAGCGGTCGATGTCCGTTAAGTAGTCGAGAAGAGAAGATAGCGCAGACACCGGTGTAGGGATTCGATAGCGCCTGTCGCGTCCCGTAAACATTAAAGTATCTCAAAGCAACGGTTGGTATGTTGTACGAGCGCCCAACCACCAGGCAAAACTGTTCCTGGTCCTGCTTTGTAATCGCATAAACAGAAGTCGGAAAGAGCGGTTTATCTTCGGTGGTGGGTGCAGGCTGTAAGAGGTTTGAACAATTCGGACACTGCAATTCCCAACGTCTCTCCCGTAACTGAGCAGTAGCTCGCAATTGAGGATGAACCTGCCCACAGTTACCGCAGCTATAAGCACCCTCACCGTAGATGGACATAGAGGAAGCTACTACAAGCTTCTTGATCTGCTTCTGGCGCGCCAAAATAGCCTCCAGCAGAACGGCTGTTCCGAGATTATTGGCCCGTACATACCGCTGAATCTCATACATTGACTGTCCGACTCCAACTTCCGCTGCCTGGTGAAACACGGCTTCAACGCCCTCCAGGCTTGATGAGACCACATTTGGATCACAGACATCACCGCGGACAAACTCAGCCTCAGAATTCAAATGCTCAGGTGGCTCAGCCCCATGGACCTGAGACACAAGTCCGTCCAATACCCTAACTCGATAACCGGTCGCTACGAGTGCGTCCACAAGGTGAGAGCCTATGAATCCAGCACCGCCAGTCACAAGCACATTGGGTCTATGCAAGGTTCAATTCCTTTCTGGTTGGCTGGCGACGATTTGAGGTTCGGAAATCCTGGATCCTACCTTGCGGTTCTGAGTTTGCGATACGACTGACTTGAATATCTCGTAAACGCAAGGAGCTTGAACTCGGGCAGAATACTTCTCCTCAACGTCCTTCCTACCGGCTAAACCGAGACGTTCTCTAAGATTGATAGATTGCAAGAGTTGCCTTAGCTTTCGAATCCACTCTTCTGGTGTTGCGGCGAGATAACCATTCTCGCCGTCTTTTATAACTTCTGTGTTCACGCCGACTGGTGAGCAGACCGTAGGAATACCAAGGGCCATGAATTGCAATGCTTTTAAAGCGCATTTGCCTTTGCTCCACGGATCGTCCGGGAGCGGCATTATTCCGATATCTATGGGTCTAAGATCATCCAATTCGGACTCGGCGCGCCAAGGCATTGCATCGACCTCGAGACCATCGATCTTATAACTACTGGTACCAATAACGCGGAGGCGAAAACGCTCGAGCTTTGCCAACTCTTGAAGAGCAGGGCGCAACTTGTCCAGATGTTGAACCGTACTGTAGCTCCCGGTCCAACCAATCACAGGACAGTCGGAAACTAACCGGGACCGCTGAACGGTGTATTTGTCAGTATCAATGGTTGTTGGTATCACGGTTACACGATCATTAACCTGGCGAGCATAACTGGCAAGATAAGGATTGCCAGCCATTACATGTGACGCCATGCGGCAGATACTTTTGGTCTTACCTGCGAATTTCAAATAGCTCAGGTACCCGTTGGAAGGACTTCGATAGGAGACAAATACTGCGTCGTCAAAATCGAATATCATCGGCACACCAGAACGGTAAATCAACCGTTCAAATATGGCCGGACCAAGCAAAGCAGCTTCTCGGAAAACATAGATTGCATCGTACTCTTTGAGTGAGGCCATTAGCGATACTCGTGCGGCGAAAGCCCGAGAGACCAGTCCAATCTTTCGAATCGTATTGCCACCGCTGTATAGGAACTCATGGAGTTGTTGCGATTCAAAGGGTGCATAGGTGATCTGCAATCCTTTCTGGTTAAGCAGCGGCTCCCACTGCTCGATCCTGTAACGCTGACCCGGCGATGTGTTGTAAACACTGGGTACGACGGCGAGCACGTGCAAATTTTCGCGAATTTCTGTCATTGGGATCGTTGTTCAGGAGATGCGGATTAGTATAGGAGACGGTAAGCAATCTCGTCCAACTGGAGTAATTATTAGCTCACCCTACGGTTTCAGAATCTCCTTCTCAAGTAAATGATCCAAATCTAAACGCTACTTCCAAAACTAACCGAGGACGCTTAGGTAAAACTCAGCGTAACGCTGCGCGCCGATTTTTTTGAGATCAAAGAGTCTCTTGGCTACCTCACGAGTACGCCTCCGGGTTTCGTCAGGATTGTTGAACCAAGACTCTAGTTCGGTAACAGCATTGGCAAAGTCATTCTGTGACATCTTATTTACTAGCGTCCCGGCACGTTCCCGGGTGACAAGTTCGTCGGAATCGCCGATTCCTGCATTTATGATCAAAGGCAGTCCACAGGCAAGGTATTCTGCATTCTTCGTTGGTGAAGACGCTAATTTCGAGAAGCAAGGCTTAATAAACGCTAGCCCAACATCACTTGCAGAAAGGTATGACGGTACATCTTTCGGCGCAGCTGCGACTATTTTAAAGGTGCTGCGTTTGATCGCGCGTCTGCTCATCAGAGCTCCAATTCGGTCGTGACCGTTTGTAGTCAACCAGAGTGCCCTGAAGTTTGGTTTGTTCCTCATCAGCGCGGCTATGAAGTCAGCCATCTCCTCAGTGAGATACCAGCCGTCAATTGATCCACTGTAAACCACAACGAGATGGTCGCTTGAGAAACCAAGCTCTTTGCGACGTCGGACGCGATCAGCCGCGCTGAACCTGAAAAGATTGAGATCGGCACAACAGGGCACGACCGTATGGTGGACATCCCTACCCGCAAGCCCCTGCCACTCCTTAAGAACCGGCCATATTCTTTCAGTTAGCGTAACGATACCGTCCGCAGCAGCAAACGCTCGCCTCTCGGTCGCCTTTGTAATACGGTAGGGAATACTCCCATGCTGCCAATGTTTGGCATCTACGTACTCTTCCGCCATAAGACCACGAAGGTCAAAGATCATCTTGATACCAAACTTCTTCTTTAGCTGAAGCGCGATTGCAGCGGGAATGTGATTGCGAGCATGAACCATCTCGATCTTGTTGCGCTTTACAAGTTGAGATGCATAACGAATACCCGCGACCACATCGTAGGCAGTTGCAGGAACGGAGGGCTTTTTGTGATATCGCAGCCAGTGCCACTCTATATTGTGGGTTGCGAGCTCACGGCGCAATTCCTCACATTTCAAGGGTCCATTTCCAGTGAATGCGCACGCACGCTCAAAGCTCAGTAGTGTGAAGGAAACGCCTTGGGAAGCAAGTTCACGAAGGTAAGGAATTACCTGGCTCTGCCCGAGTGGGTCGAGCATGCCATTGTAAGAGATGAAAAGAACTCGCCTACCCTCAAGAGTCATTCCTTGTTTTTTCCCACTGGAACTTCTTTTTCCCTGAAATCAAACTGAAGTTTTTCCTTCAGAAACCATTGAGCACTGCCAAGAAATGCGGCTGCATCCAGTACAGCAATCAGCGGAACAATCACCAGCATTCTAACTAGATTTCGACCTAGTCCGGCAGGATAGCAGTAGCGATTGCGGCGAATCGCTACTGCCGCTCTGAGCGTCAACAATAGAAGCCAAAGTACAAGTGGAACTAGTAACCATACAGGACCGATAGCTATAGCTGGTAGCCCGGTGATAACTATCAGAATGTAGCGTCTGAATATTGCTGCCTGCCACTGGCGCCAAAGTCCTGCTCGAAGATTGTTTCGAGCATAGACTACAAAGCGATTGAATGTGCGCCGCAAGTCTGGTTGCATGTGCCAGTGAACTACGGCTGCGGGGGCGTATTTGACACGGAAACCTGCAGCTTCAATTTTATTCATGAACAACAGATCCTCTGCCGAACGCAGGTTCTCCGGAAAGCCGCCAACGTCCTTCCAAACACTACTTTTCATCAGTGCAGAGACAATAGACGGTGGTCTAATCAAACCGCCATTTTTCGTAGAGGGAGGCGGTACGTAGGTAATTGCCGCGCATTCTTTGAACATAGTGTCGGTGATCGGTTCGTATGAGCCGAAGACAACCTGGACCGGCCCTTCATTTATTGCAGTGGTTGTGGCGCGCGCTAATTCCTCCAACCAGGTCTTCTGAGGACGAATACCGGCATCAGTGAAAGCTAACCATTGGTTGGAGGCTTGCGCAGCGGCAAGGTTTCGACCGCGCCCCGGTAAAGCCGCTTTAGTTCGAATCAGCTTGATAGGTAACCCCCGAGCGAGGTATTCGTCAATAATGGCTGGCGTTGCATCTGTTGAACCACCATCAGTGATTACAACTTCTTCCGGCAGGAGAGACTGTGTAAAAAGACTATCCAGCAGATCACGAATTGTATCTTCTTCATTGCGGACAGGAACAATGACGCTGATTTTCATTGACCAAGATCAATTTACCGTGGATCCCGCCTTAAGAACTACCTCGAGAGAAAAAGCTCTTGATCGCTTCGACAACATACGCCTGTTGTGCTCGAGTGAGTTCCGGATACACCGGTATTGCAACGGTCTCACGCGCGGCACGCTCGGCCTCGGGGAAATCGCCTTCCAAATAGCCGAGGGAGCTGAAACACGGCTGCAGGTGTAAGGGAACTGGATAATAAACCTTTGTTCCGATTTCAGCCTTTGTGAGATGGTCTATTAATGCATCGCGACTCTCCGGCACTCTAATGACGTAGTGATGGAAGATGTGACGATTATTTGGTTTGATCAATGGAGGGATAATTCTGGATCCTAAATCGGCTTCCTGAAGGAGCTGATCGTATCTAGTAGCATTTTCCCCGCGCTGCAGGGTCCATTTTTCTAACGAATTAAACTTCACACGTAGAACAGCCGCCTGCAAGGCATCTAATCGACTATTAATACCAAGATCAATGTGCTGATATTCTGTCTCTCCCCCATGTACTCGAAGCCGTCGCAGTCGGTTCGCGAGGTAATCGTCATTTGTAGTCAGCATTCCGCCATCACCTGCGCCGCCAAGGTTTTTTGTTGGATAAAAACTAAAACACCCCAACAGTCCCATTGAACCTGCGCGGCGCCCGCCATCTTCAGCGCCTATTGCTTGAGCCGCATCCTCAATAATCGCCAATCCATGCCGGTCGGCAATCGCGATTAACGGATCCATCTCCGCGCATTGTCCATACATGTGAACCGGAATAATCGCACGGGTACGAGGTGTTACTGCTGCCTGAACCGCCTCAGGGTTAATGTTGTACGTACGGGCATCGATGTCCACGAAAACCGGGCGGGCGCCCAAACGCGCGATTGCACTGGCAGTTGCAAAGAAAGTAAAAGGCGTCGTGATGACTTCGTCGCCTGCGCTTATATCAAGAGCCATCAAACTCAAAAGCAGCGCATCGGACCCAGAGGCGCAACCTACAGCGTGCTTAGTACCCGAATAGTGCGCTACGCTTTCTTCAAGAGCTCGAACCTCTTTCCCAAGAATAAACTGTTGCGATTCCATTATCCGCTCAACGGCAGCGAGCACCGGAGCGCGAATGGACTCATACTGAGCCTGAAGATTAAGCAGCGGAACTTTCATCCGGTTTAATCTTAAAGGTAGGGCTTCGAACTCATCGAGTTTCAGCAGCTTCACCGGGCGAGATGTCCCCATCATCAGTTTCGCTCTCGGTGTAATAACTCGAATAGTATCCAGAGTAATAATAATCCTGCGTCTCGAGCTTCACGTTGTTGAGAACTACGCCAAAGATGTGAGCGCCGACATCGAGCAACTGTTGCTTAGCGCGCCGGACAACTGCGCGGGAGCTTCTCCCCCCATGAACTACCAGCACCACTCCGTCTACCATAGTGGAAAGAATTGACGCATCTGTAAATGAAATAGCCGGCGGTGAGTCTATGACGATGTGAGCAAATCGTTCACTGAGCAAGCCTAAAAGCCGCCGCATCTCGTCCGAGCCGAGCAGTTCTGCAGGGTTGGGCGGAACAGGACCAGAAGTGAGAAGTTTCAGATTGGGCTGTTTTTCGTAGGGCTGGATCAACTCATCAAGGTTCGTTTCACCCGAAAGCCAGGTCGTCAAACCCCGAGCATTGGGTACTTCGAAGTGTGCGTGTAATCGTGGCCTTCGCAAATCGCAGTCAAGAATCAACACGTCCGCGCCGGTCTGAGCCAACATGAAGGCGGTATTGATCGCTGTAGTTGTCTTACCTTCGGATGGTTGGCTTGAAGTTAGTAGTATTGTGCGCGGGGGTTGACCAGCAGATGAAAGCAAGAGCGACGTGCGGAGATGCCGGTACGACTCAGAAATTGGAGAGCGCACATCGTCAATCATCGCCAGCGCGGTAGCGTCGGGGGCGCTACTGGTCGGTGATGAGCCCCCGATGCCTGGAATTAGCCGACCACGATCACTTTTAGCAGCAGGAATCAACGCGAGCGCTGGCATATGGAGATAGCGATCGACATCTTCAATTGTCTTAACTGTGTCATCCAGGAAGTCCAGGAGGAACGCCAAACCAATGCCCGCGGCCAATGAGAGTAGAAATGCTATGACCACGTTCCTGAGACGTTGAGGTCCAATCGGAGCCTTAGGCAATCGGCTCAATGTTGCAATCGTTACATCATTAGGACGGTCACTCGAGGTCACCTGCAATTCCCGCTGCCGCTGAAGCAAAGTGTTTAGATACTGCTTGTTCGTCTCCAGTTCCTGCGTCATGGCGAGTAGATCGATCTGGTCTCGCGTTTGTTGAGTGGTTGTCGCCTTCTGCTGTTCGTAAGCCCTTCTTAGGCTGTTCTCCTTGGCGACCGCGGCCTCGTAACGTCGCTTCATTGAAGCGACTACTTCAGTAGGGGCTTTTTCGAGTTCCTCTTCGAGTGGCTTTATCTGGGCATCAAGTTTTTTCACCTCTGGCCATTCAGAGGTGTAAACAACGAGGAGTGCATCTCGCCGTTCTTTAAGTGCTGATATTCTGTCTCTCAATTTTTCGATCCGGCCCGAGGACTGGACGTCTGGAATTGAAAAGGGATCAGCCTCCCTTTTGGCGGCTCCATACTGGGCCTCCAGATTTTTTCTCTCGCTCTCGGCATCCAATACCTGACTACTCAAAGTAGCAAGTCTCTTCGCCTCAAGATTGCTCGCCGGATCGTTATTCAAAGGGAGGTTGTGGTTTTTTGCAAAATTGAATACTCCTTCTTGATCCCGCTTCACCGTTATTTGCCACTTCGCAATCTCACGCGCCAGAATATCTTC
>CAZNPP010000169.1:0-9572 GCA_964574785.1 uncultured Chloracidobacterium sp.
CAAGCCAATGCGTGCTGACGTTGATGCTAATTGAAAAACGCTTTGTCAATGACCTGCTGCGGCCTTTTTGCATTACAACAAAAGCTTAGCCGGTCATTCAATCCCGACATGTCCGGGAGTTTATTTCAGAGAAGTTCTCCGTACAGTCTACGTCATTTGGTTGTCTTGTTACCCATCTGGACGCCGAGTTTTTCATATTCAATATCGTTGGGTTCCCAGAGTTCAACTTTGTTTCCCTCTACATCGAGAATGTGAACAAATTTACCGTATTCAACAGTTTCAATTTTATCTACGATAGTTACTCCCTCTTTCCTCAATTCGTCCACAAGCCATTCTAAGTTTTCAACCCTGTAATTGATCATAAAGTCCTTCGTTGAGGGTTCAAAGTATTTTGTTTTTTCAGCAAACGGACTCCATTGCGTAAATCCTTTCTTGGTTGAATCGGTGGCTTGTCTCCACTCAAATACGGCTCCGTATTGGTTGGTGTTCAACCCGAGGTGGGTCTCATACCATTCTTTCATCTTCTTGGGGTCCTTACTTTTGAAAAATATTCCCCCGATGCTTGTTACTCGCTTCCTCGTAGCATCGCTGTTTGATTTGTTCGTTGCTAGATTGTTGAAAGCGAAACCAAGTCCGAATGATGTCGCAAGTGCAAATGAGATTAGTGTTTTTTTCATGGCTGTTGAGCTTAGGAGTTTCGTACTTTCAGGTTGATTTTATGTTCGAACGCTTGTGATGTCTTTTCACTTTCCTTTTACTGTTGCATACATCATCTTTTCTAGAACCTCAAGGTCAATATCATCCAGCTTGTTAATATACAAGCAACCAACCCCTGTCTTGTGCTTACCCAATTTCTTCAGCGCAGCGTGGGCTTGCACATTTAAACCAAGGTGCAGTGATAGGTTAGCTTTTCGAGGAGAAAACCCAATCTTGAACCACTCCACTTCTCGTCCTGAAGTCGGGCTTTTATATCTTACTTTTCCAAAGCCAATGATTGAACTGCCCCACATTCTTGGCTTTTCCCTGCTGACCTTCTGCATTAACTTGAGTAAGACAAAACTATCTTTCCGCTTTTGATCGTCTTTCACACTGTTGATAAAATCCTCTACACTTGATGTAGTTTCCTTCGTTTTAACTTCTGCCAATTTTCCCATAGTGAATGTTCTCCTTTGAGTTGTTTCTAGATCTTGTGTAAGGGGTATTCAGGTTACAAACTTGGTGTGTCGTGGACTCCTTCCGGCATGAGAACACCTTGGACGGTCAGCGGATCATATATTGAACCGGGGACATGCCGGTCACACGTTTGATGATCTTCTTCGCCTCAAGGTCCAGTTTGACCCATTCGACGTGCCACGGAATCGATCCCTGGAAGACTACCCCATTTTTCTTGAAATCCTTCACTATGGCGGCAGTGATTTCATTGAATGTGGCAGTCTTCCGCGAACGCAGGAACTTCAGCACGGCGGGTTTGAGGAGGTCGTATTTATCCTTCGGCATAGCGATCGCCTGTTTACCGGTCGGATGTTTGAGTTGTATTTTCTGATCCATGTCGGTATAAACTCTTGGACGCAAATATCTTTCGGTACGCGCCCGGCGTCTTCCCGGTCCAGCGCCGAAACGCTCGATGAAAAACGCTAGGCTCTGAAAAACCCAACAAGTATCCGACCTCTGAGACGCTCACCGTATCGTGTTCGAGATAACGAAGCGCCAAATACTTTCGAATGTCCCCTAGGATTTCTTGATAGGATGTGCCCTCCGCCCGCAACTTGAGTTGCAAACTGCGCGTTCCCATCTTCAGTTCGGCGGATACTTTGTCAATACTGGGTCTTCCATCCGTAATCATCTTAATAACTATTCTTCGCACGCGCTCTTTATAACATGTGGAGCGATCTAAAGACTTCAGATAATCTTGAGCCTGACTCTCGAAAATAGAAAACAACTCCGGATCAGCTTGACGGATAGGCACAGCTAAATCGATAGCGGAAAGCACTAGCGCATTGACTGGCTGGCCAAACAGCACTGGCGCTTGGAAGAGACTTTGATATTCAGTGGTGTCATCAGGCGCGGGGTGGGTAAACCAGACCTTGACCGGTTTGATAGGTTTGCTCCCAAGTTCCCGCAACAGCACAGCTTCGCCGGCGATGACCCATTCGACTAGATGCCGGCTATACCTGAGGGTGTGATCAAGGATCTGAAGAGTGAGATGTGAGCATCCCTGATTCTGATTGAGCCTCAATTCCAGCATATTGCCGACGATCTGCTGATAGCGTAAGTATCGTTCGATGGCTTGGTCGACTGTCATGCAGTTCATAAGAAGATAACCGACAATGTGCGCTGAGGATGGGTTTGTCCTTTCGCCGATGCGCAAACCGCAATACGGATCGCCGCTTAAACGGGCTACTGCCTCCCACAGCGCGGCGAATTGTGTTCCCGTGACTCGCCGGACGCCCTGCACTCTGGCGTAATCAAGTCCTGCTGCTTCGCATAGCGTGTCAGAGGTTATCCCAATAGACTCTGCTGCGTGGAGAATTCCTCGTACGACGCTCATTGCGACCGTAGATGGGCTTTCGGCAGTTGGCCTGAGAGGCTCGCTTTTCATCATGGGTCAATAACTTTTCACCACGTGCCACTGTGTCCACTCAAATATTAGTTTATCTTGTCACTCATCCGCGCGAGAGACTGCGAGACATCAGTTGTATTACTTTCCCTTTGGAGGATCACAGTATGTATCACCGCATCATTCGCATTAGCATGGCTCACATGGTTCTATTTGCAGTATTTCCAGTTCTATACGCAGTAAGCGCTAACGCCCAAGATCCCGTTAAGGTTGACCCACAGCATTTTAAAGTTCTGTTTGAAAACGAAGAGATACGCGTAATCGAGGTCCGGGTTGAGGCTGGTGGTAAAGTACCTCGTCATTCGCACCCTTCGGGGTTTGCCTACGCTCTCAGCGACTTCAAAGCGAAGACAACTCTGCCGGATGGTACCATCATCGTCGGAGAATACAAGGCAGGACAGTTCACTGAAACGAAGCCTGTTACCCATATGGAAGAGAACACCGGAGAGACATTGGCCCATTTGCTTCTGATTGAGTTTAAAGCTCGATAAATTTCTCACCAACTCAGTGATGAACTCCCGATATACGACGCGCCGCGCGAAGTCTTATATTGTCAGATACCGTTCGTTTCAAATATGTCCACCTCTTACGCCATCTTGATTTCATTAGGAGCATGCGGCATCGCGGCGGCTCTGGAAGGTGTGTGCGCTGGTCCGAATGTGAAGGCGTATTTTGCCAGGTTGAAATCGCCAGCCTATTCGCCACTGCTCTGGGTTTGGTTCATCATCGGCGGCCTCTATTGGTTGGAGACAGATTCGCTTGCGCTCAACTCACTGCGTGTGAAATTCAAAAAGAGAGGAAGCGGAGAGATCGCCTTAACTTGTGCCGAATCGGCGCATCCTCGTTCCAATCGGCTTTGACGGAGTTTACCCTTTGGGAACTGACAGCACCACCAGATTCCCCATTTCATCCAGCTTGTTAATATACAAGCAACCAACCCCTGTCTTGTGCTTACCCAATTTCTTCAGCGCAGCGTGGGCTTGCACATTTAAACCAAGGTGCAGTGATAGGTTAGCTTTTCGAGGAGAAAACCCAATCTTGAACCACTCCACTTCTCGTCCTGAAGTCGGGCTTTTATATCTTACTTTTCCAAAGCCAATGATTGAACTGCCCCACATTCTTGGCTTTTCCCTGCTGACCTTCTGCATTAACTTGAGTAAGACAAAACTATCTTTCCGCTTTTGATCGTCTTTCACACTGTTGATAAAATCCTCTACACTTGATGTAGTTTCCTTCGTTTTAACTTCTGCTAATTTTCCCATATTGAATGTTCTCCTTTGAGCTGCCCGATGTTTGCCCGAAGCTTCAAGATTCTTCGCGAGAGGTTCGCGGCATCATGCTCTCAGCTACGGCCCGCCGCCAAAGCCGCGACGGACTAAGTACGAGATTTTGATGAAGAACGTCCGTCCATTACGCCGAAACCCCGGTTCTAACTGGCCGGTGAATGGGTTAAAGCCGTGATGGTTTAGATCGTCATTGTAGCCGACGTAGAAAGACGTACCCGGATTCGGGGTCCACCCAAGCAGAAACTGACCGCGCATGTTGGAGGGGAGTGTGTTGTAATCAATGCGGGCGCGCGCGAAGATGAAGCGAGTGAACTGATAAGTCGCGCGAAACTCATAAATATTTTGATCGAAAGCCACTCGCCGACTATCATGGCGCACCAGCCGACTCTTGGTGTAAGTGAGCGATGCACGCAAGGCGCTGGTCGGCTGGTAAGTGACCTCGGCTTCAATATCCAGGAGATTTCCTCGTCCTGGGTTAAGAGGCGCACCTGGGTCGATGAGCGCTGGAGGGCTCACCCGTGGAAAGCGAGGCCCTGCACCGAAGTCAAAATCGAATGCTCCCCAAGTGTAGGCTGCAAAAAGAGAAATTATGTACTTGCTGGCCGGCGTCGAACCAAAGGACATGTAAAGGTTGCGGAGGTTTGTGGACCTCTCGGAATCTTCACCAAAGAAAGCTCCGGTTCGTGTCAGGCTTCGCTTAGGTCCGAATTCCTCTTCGAAGATACGTTCGTAGCCTTGCTCCAGCCCGATGTGAAGGTGTGTTTGTCGTTGGAAATTCAATTCAATGCGGGTGTCGTTGATCCAACGTTGGATGCGCCGTTGCCAATCGAAGCTTATGTTTGCTCCATCGAAAACCCGCCACGACACCAACCTGGCCTTAGGCTTGGGATCTGACTTATAACTCGCTGCGACACCTTCGAAATTTGTGTTAACTCTTGGAGTGAAACCAACTTCAGCTTGGTAGTATCGAGTACGGCCGGAGCCGAAGAAATTATAACTGATGTTTCGTGCGCTATATCGATAATCCCATGTGTAGCCAAATCCGTTTCCGGTGCGGTAGATGCTGCTTCCTACGTCGGGATCAAAGAAGAAACCGCGCGAGGTCGTCCCCAGCACTTGGAAAGTAAAAATCGTTTTCGGATTCACGCGAATTCGCCCGTCAAAGCCGCCCAGTTGATTATGATTCTCAATAAAATTGTAAGTCGTTGCGATGACGCCGATGGTTGAGTCCTTGCCGATATCTCGCTTCAAACGCAAAACCCCAATATAAGCATTCTTATCCAGGAAGCGCTCGTTGGCTGGATCTTGGCGTTCTTCGTCGCTGAAGTTTCCCGGCGCATTATCTGAAGCCAGGAGCAAACCGAAAGTGTGGCGTCCGCGCTTGCCGGTAAGTTTCACGGCATAGTTCGGGTCAACGATCGCTCGTGTGTGAACCGCTCCCAGCGGTGTTTGAAAAATGTCGATCCCTTCGAGAAAGAACGGACGTTTTTCCTGAAAGAAGATCGGAAATCGTTGGTTAGCAGTCACCACAGTTTCATCCGCTTCCACTTGCGCGAAATCAGGATTAAGCGTGGCATCAAGCGTAATATTCGGCGCGATGCCGAATTTCACCGTCAATCCCAGGTCGAATTTTATGGGTGCGTTTACAAAGCGTCCGGGGTCGATCAGACCAGCGTTGCCCCGAATTGTGTCCGGCAGCAGAGTCCGCACCCGCCTTCCCGATTCAGAGAGCGTGAGGCTCGGGATGATCTCCAAGGTACGCTCGGTTGAGATGCCTTCGGGCGCTTTGATGCGTCCTGCTTGATTGAGTAGGCCGGACTTGTCTCGCGAGATTGGCATCCACGAACTGGTTTCATCGTTGAATCTCTTGATCTTGCGGAAAAGGTGTATGCCCCAAAATTTGCCTTCCCCCGCTTCGTAACGGAGCGACTTGAAAGGGACGGCCACTTCAACAGTATATCCGGTTTCAGTTATCAGTCCCTTCGACTCCATCACCAAATCAACGCTGTAATCTTCACCACTACCCTCAGTGAGAATGCCGTCAGCCTGCACGCCTAACGGGTTAAAGACCAAGATGTATGCTTTGCGCTGATCATTGTAGGTGTCCAAAAGGATCCGGACGGTGTCATCATCAAATACGGCATCTCGCTTTGCGACAGTGGCACGCACTCCATCTCGATCATCAAAGGCCCGGAAAGCGATATACAAGGAGGTCGAGTCGTATCCCAAGAGTACTTCGGTCTGTCTGGAAGGCGCGATGTTATCTCCCGGCTGGATTTGATAAAAGTCCTTGAGCACAACCGCGTTTCCCCAGACGGCATCATCGAGTTTACCGTCGATCACGGGCCGCGAATCAAAACGCGGAATCTTTACTGGCTGAGACTTCTCCGCGGGCAGAACCCCATGAAACTTGCCCGTAGCAGAAGCAGCAGGCGGCGATGACGAGGGAGATGGACTTGCCGTCGGACGCTGGTCAGCTTGTGCCCACGCGATCAGGGGACTGAGGAGGGTAATAAGCAACAATCGTACTGCATTCCTCATATCTAGGTCCTCTCTAGGTTTTGTAAACCCAGGCTCGGGCCGTGCTAACAGGCCCACGCTCTGGGGTCCCCTGGCTATACCCGCCGGTTATCAAGACTTCTCCGCTTCGCAGCACTGTTGCCGCAGAAAAAAATCGAGGCTCGCCCAAACTTCCAGTTATCACCATGAATGCGCCCGCGCGTGGATCGTAAATCTCTGGATGTTCCCTACCACCTGCGATGAATGCTTGACCGTTTCTGATTAGCACCACTGCATCCCGGTGTTTAAAGCGAGGCCCGCTCATATTGCTTATCGCGGTAAATGTCGCCGTCGCGGGGTTGTAGAGTTCAGCGCTCGCGTGGCGGCCGCGCCAGTCTCTTTCGTTCGAGCCGCCTGTAATGAGGACTTTACCGTCGGCGAGCACTAGGGCGGCGTGCTTGTACCGCGCGGTGGTCATGTCGCTCACATGAGTAAATGCCCCGCGTTCAGGATCATAGAATTCGGCAGTTCGGAAGACTGTCGTCATAGGGTAGCGTCCGCTTCCGCCTCCGGTTATCAGTACCTTGCGGTCATTTAACAAAGCCGCGGCATGCGCAGTCCGGGTAACTTTCATATTCCCGACGGCAGTGAATCTGCCGGTTGAAGGATCGTAGAGTTCAGCGGAGGCAAGCGGACGCTCCGCAGTTCCGGTGGTTGAGCCGCCTACGATCAATACCTTTCCGCTTGGCAGTAACGTCGCTGTATGATCAACGCGTTTCGTAATCAACCCGGCTGTAGGAATAAAGGTAGCTCGAAGTGGATCATAGATCTCCGCGCGGTCGCGCTCATGCAATCCGCCGACAATCAAGACAGAGCCGTTGGGCAGCACTGTCGCGGTATGACCCGCCCTTTTGAAGGCCATGCTTGCAGTCGGGCTGAATTTTCTTGTGGCAGGATCAAAGAGTTCAGCGCTTGCTAAGAACCCACCTGTGCCTTGGCCCCCAGTAATCAAGACTTTACCGCTGGCTAACAGAGTCGCGGTATGGCCAGAGCGAGGAGTCGTCATGCTACCGATCATGGTTAGAGTGTTTGGAGCTACAGAGACAGCTTCAGGCGCCTCATTGGTTGAGGGGCAAGCAGGCATGCCAATCACGAGCGTTATGAGTCCGATCCTGAGAGTCTCCATTGTTGTGATCACTGCTCCTTCGGTTACTACTTAACCAGTGGTTTTTGGTACATTCACTTCAGCTCATTTCTTAGGCCTTCCTTCAGCCTACGTGGATACTGCATGGAACGCAGTGTGAAGGTCTTTAGATGAGGGCTTATATTTTTTCAAAACTTCTTAGAAGCCCGTAATCTTAGGGAATGAAACACTTCTACGAGTTCGGCCCTTTCCGCGTAGACGCAGATAAGCGTCTTATTCTGAAGGACGGCGAACAAATTCCACTTACTTCGAAAGTTTTCGACACCCTCATCGCTCTCCTCCAGAACTGCGGACGAGTCCTGGAGAAGGATGAGCTGATGAAGATGGTCTGGCCGGACACCGTCGTGGAAGAGAACAATCTGGCTCAGAACATCTTTATTCTCAGGAAAGTCCTCGGTGAGAAACCAGACGAACATCGTTACATCGTAACTATTCCTGGGCGCGGCTATCGTTTTGTGGCCGATGTAACTCACTTGGATGACCAAAGAGTTCACACGCCAAATATTCCCAGTGTGGAAGATCGGGAAGAGACAAAGCGCGAGTTTAAGGAACCAGAGAAAAGACATTTGTCCCGCGAGACTCGGCGTAGGTGGGGCTATATAGCGCTGACTTCCGTCGCGGCCATCGGGCTTGCTGTGGTTCTCTTATCTTCACGCTTCCTGTCCAGTCCGACAGAACCTGACGGCAACGTGAAATCCATTGCGGTGCTGCCATTCCGGAGTTTAGGAGCGAAAACCGAGGACGAGTACTTGGAAGTTGGGTTGGCCGACGCTCTGATCACCCGGCTCAGCAATCTCAAGCAGCTTAGCGTACGCCCGACTAGCAGCATCTTGAAATATTCTGCCTCAGGCCCGGATGTGTTAGCAGCAGGGCGAGATTTGAAAGTGGACTCGGTACTGGACGGTAGGATTCAAAGGTCCGCTGAGAGAATACGGGTTACAGTTCAGCTTGTGAGAGTCAGAGATGGGACGCCTCTTTGGGCCGAGACTTTCGACGAGAAGTTCACGGACATTTTCACCGTACAGGACTTGATCTCTCAGCGAGTGGCAAATGCGCTCGCGTTAAATCTCACAGGCGAAGAGCGGAGTCTTTTGACTAAACGTCACACCGAGAATCACGAGGCCTACCGCGCTTACCTAAAGGGTCGCTACTTCTGGAACAAACGTACCGAAGCCGGATTACTGGAAAGCATCGACTATTACCGTCAGGCCTCTAACCTCGATCCAAACTATGCGCTGGCTTATGCGGGATTGGCTGATTCTTATGTCCTCCTTGGCTTTTACAATTATCTTCCTCCGCAAGAGGCTTGGCCAAACGCTAAGTTAGCAGCAACAAAAGCTCTGGCGATCGACAAGACGCTCGCAGAAGCTCACGCTTCGCTAGCATTAGTGAGGGACGACTTTGAACTGGATTGGCCCGGCGCGGAAGAGAGTTATAAACGAGCTATTGAACTTAATCCTTCCTATGCCACAGTGCGACAGTGGTATGCATGGCATCTATTGGGTTTGGGACAACGTGAAGAGGCTTTGGCCCAATTGAAACAAGCTCAAGAGCTTGATCCGCTTTCCTTAAGCATTAACACAGCAATGGCTACTTTTTCTTACTTCACACGAGAATATGATCGAGCCATAGAGCTAGCTCATAAGACGCTCGAAATGGATTCGACCTTCGTTCGTGCGCATTTAACTCTGGGACTTGCCTATGAGCAGAAGGGTCTGTACGAAGAAGCAATTACTGAGTTCCAGAAGGCCAGAGAACTATCCGATAGCAGCACAGAAACTCTGGCAGCATTGGGACACGTCTACGCCATCTCAGGTAAGCGCGTTGAGGCGCAACGAGTGCTCGACGAATTGATGGAGTCTTCTACGAAGGGTTACGTGCCCTCATACGATGCGGCAGTCATCCACGCTGGTTTAGCCAACAATGCAAGAGCTTTGGAATTGATCGAAAAAGGTTATCTGGATCG
>CAZNPP010000170.1:0-9491 GCA_964574785.1 uncultured Chloracidobacterium sp.
GCTTCAAGTCTTTCAGTTTTGACGCGGCGGGCAATTTCATCGGTTCTACGAAAATCGTTCATGAAGCAGACTTGGCTTCAAATGGCGACGAATATACTTCGGCGGGAACAGCTGAAGTCTACGACCCAAATGGAAATCTGGTCTTCATAGGGTGCTCTACCACGACTGCCAGTCGATTCGAATAGAGAATGATCGCGAGTTCGAGTATCGATGCATTGGTATCTCGAACTCGCGATTGAACTCGCTCAACAAAGAGCCTTCACCTCTGGTGCGCAAGCTCGCGTGCAATTCGCTAGCTGCGCGTGGAGAATCGACCAACAGAAGCTGGATGCTACAGCTTTCAACAACTAATAGTCTGCCTCTGCTTCATAGCTTCATTTCCGTCTAGCCACGCCAGCGAACGAGCATAGGCCCATTCGATCATGCTTCTTGCCGCATCCGTACAGAGATACTGAGGCAGCGGTCTTATGCCGACCCGACCGAGGTCCAGTCGATCTGCATCCCAGCACACCTGAACTCAGCGCAGCAATCTCTCAAGTCTATTGAAAGCTGAAAAGGTGGCGGGCTAGTAATCGGTGACATTTCCGCCGGAGCGGTTATGAGAGCCAAGCAGTATTAACTCGCATCAAGCTCGATCCACTTTTGACTTACGCTGCCTCGCTTGCAGGAGTCGCGATTTCGCCTGAGAAAGCCGGCGCGCTCTTTCCGATTGAATGGCGAAAGTAGTTACCGTTGATCGGGACAGTCAACCAAAAAAATGGTAGGCGCCTGTTGTGGATTTGAACCCACAGACCCTTCAGTACCATTATCTGCGCTAGTCTTTCCAACCCCAGGGAGCCTCGGGAGCCTTGATCGCTGTTTTCAAATCGAACTTGATGCTGAAATATCTTTCGGAGCCCATGCGGCGAAGATTGTAAGTGAAGTGTTCGCCAGGAACGAGATCGATCCACCAGACGTTGGTTGCGGCCGCCGGGATTATGTCAACGGTTTCCTGATCGGCTGGAAACATCTGCCGCGATGGCATTCCCACGTTCGTAGTCCAACCGCCGTACATCGTCACCTTATCCGGCGTGCCATCTTCGTGGCGATGATCGTGCTTAAGCAAGATCCTGTCTTCGTTCCGGGTTAACACCCATGTTCGCGAACGGTCTTCGCCAACAACGAATGGAACGCGAATGCGATCTCCTGCGCATGACCGAACATGCATAACGAGAGCCTTATCTTTAAACGTAGTGTCATCGGCCGGAGCCGCTACCACCTCTCCTGCGAAGGCCTTTCCGCAGAGCGCTTGCAGTTGTTTCCAAAAGATGGCGTTGGCTGGCTCAGCTTGCGCCCGGACAGATGTTGTTGAAACGGCAAAAAAACATACCAAGATCAGCGTTTTTGTCATGAGTTCAGTTTACGTAATCATACAAGCAACTGGCAATGCTGGTTTAAGCTGTATAGAATTTATCTGTCAATAATCAGGAGTCACTAGCTGTGAAAATGGCTAACATGGTTCTTCGTGTTCTTGCCTTACTCTTCCCGCAATGCAACCAGCGGGTCGACTTTAGTCGCTCGCCGGGCCGGAATATAACAGGCGAGCAACGAAGCGAGAATTACACAAGCCGTCACTGCGGCGAACGTAGCGGGATCAGTCGGATCGACTTCGAACAACAAGGTTCTCATTAAGCGTGTCAACGCTAATGCACACGCGAGCCCGACTGTCAGACCGATGGTGACGAGCAACATTCCACTTCTCAAGACGAGCTTCAACACGTCACGCCACTGCGCACCCAGAGCTATACGAATGCCAATCTCGCGCGTGCGCTGAGCTACGAAATAAGCCATCACCCCATAGATACCGGCAGCTGCCAGCACCAATGCAAGGGTCGAGAAGATGCCGAGCAACAGTGCCCAGAGTCTCGATTGCCAAAAAGTGTTCGCTGACAACCTGGTCATCGGCATGATATTGAAGATGCCCGTATCAGGAGCAACCTGCCAGATTGCTCGCTTGATGGCCGTCGCGAACAACATTGGATCGCCCTGCGTGCGCGCTACAAAGTGAGTTTGCTTGCTGTAACTCTGAAAGCAAGCATAGTAGAGATCGTAACCGGCTTCCTCGCTAACACTGTTGTGTTTTACATCGCCCACAATGCCAACGATTTCGGCGCAGGCTATACCATCATCATCGCAGTTGAGTCGCTTACCGAGCGGATCATCATTGGGCCAGATCAGCTTTGCCAACCTCTGATTAATAATGGCAACATCGCGGCGACCATCCGGCCTAACTGTGTCCCGGTCATTAAAGACTCGACCTCGAAGAAGCGGGATCTGCATAACCCGAAAATAGTCCGGAGAGACGGCCTGGTAGTTGACCAGCGGATTTTGTTTCTGCTCTTCGCCCGACTGACCCTCGATTGAAAACTCCCCTCTAAACCAGGGCTTTTGGCCGACAAAGGGCAAATCATTGTTAGCGGCGACAGCGACGACGCCTGGCACCGCTGCGACCTGCTGAAGCAACTGTTGATAGTGTCGCGACATGAACTCCACCTGGTAATCTTCGGGACGCTGATAGGTGGGGTTGATTTCGAAGTGGAGCACGCCTTCCGCCGTGAAGCCAGGTGAGGTGTTTTGCAGGCGTGTAAAGCTTCGCAGCATAAGTCCCGCGCCAACTAGCAAAACAACCGCAAGCGCGATCTCAATCACTACTAACAAGCCTCGAGCATGCCGCATCTGGGCGCTTGTGCCGAACTTACCGCCTTCTTTGAGTGGTCTATTCAGATCGACGGACGCAGTTCGCAACGCTGGTAACAGGCCAATGAATAAAGCGGTTAGAAGTGAAACAACCAGTGTGAAGGCGAGCACGCGATCGTCGAGTTCAATCTTCACAAAAAACGGTAGGAGTTCTGCCGGCAAGGATGTAACCAGCAAGCGCAGACTCCACCAGCCCAGGATGAGGCCGCTGGCGCAGCCAATCGAAGCCAGCAGAAGAGCTTCAGAAAGTGATTGACGAATCAACCGTCCTCGGCTGGCTCCAAGCGCCGCGCGAACCGCCAACTCGCGCTCGCGTGCCGTCGCCTGTGTCATCAGTAGGTTCGCAACATTCGTGCAGGCAATCAACAGCACAAAGCCACAGGCGCCCAGTAGGAGCCAGAAGGAGCTCCGTAATTTGCCGAACCAGAAGTCTCGAAGTGGGCTAACAGTTGCGGAGACATCAGCATTAGTATCCGGATAGGCCCGGGCAAGCTGAGCGGCGATCTGCTGCATCTCCGCACGCGCCTGCTCCAGCGAGACGCCAGGTTTTAACCGGGCTATGGTCTGATCGATTCGCCAGCCACGGTTCTGGCGATTGAAATAACGATCATTGAGCCACCACAAGTCACTCTGAAAGGGAAAGCGAAACTCCGGTGGCATGACTCCGATAACGGTCAGACTACGCCCATCAATTCGAAGCTGACGGCCTACGATTTCGGGATCGCTGCCGAATCGACTCTGCCACAAGCCATGACTAATCAGGACCGCGTCTGAATCTACTGCTGCCGGACCATGGCCCAGTAAGGGCGCAACCTTCAAAGTTGAAAACAGATTAGCAGTGCCAAAAGTTAGATTGAGTGTCTCAGTTTCGCTGCCAAGTTGCAGATTCGCATTCCAACGCAAATTGAAAAACGCCAGGTCCTCAAAGACATTATTTTGCTGGCGCCAGTCCTCATAATCGACGAACGAGACTCCAATCGACTGGCCGCGATGCTGTGAGTCCACCATCACGAGCCGGTCTGGCTCACCATAAGGCAGCGGGCGCAGAAGAAAGGCATTGACGAAGCTAAAAATTGCGGTGTTGGCGCCAATACCCAGCGCGAGCGTAAGTACCGCGATCAGCGTAACGCTGGGATTCTTCGCTAGCAGTCTCGAGCCGTAACGGAGGTCTTGCCAAAACTCCTCGATTAGTCGCACGCCACGAGCGTCGCGACACTCTTCTTTCGTTTGCTCGAGTCCGCCAAAGGATTTGAGAGCGGCATAATGAGCTTCTTCCGAGTTCATGCCGCATTGCAGGTTCTGCGCGGTCTCGCGTTCCAGGTGATAACGCAACTCGGCATCCAGTTCCCTTTCCAACTCCGCCTTGCGAAACAGCGCCCGCCAGCGCCTCTTGATCCGGTCAAACTTCACTCTGATTCCCCTCAGGCATCGCGCAGGATGAGCGCGACCGCATCGGAAAAACGTTCCCATTCCTTGCGATCAACTTCCAGTTGCTTTCGTCCCGCAGCAGTTAATTCATAGAACTTAGCGCGGCGGTTGTTCTCCGATGCTCCCCACGTAGCTGAGATCAGTTCTCTTTCCTCCAGACGATGCAGGGCTGGATAGAGCGCTCCCGGAGTTACACTCAACACTTCACGTGACACCAACTGCAGGCGCTGCATAATGTCCCACCCGTTCAAGCGGCCAGAGCGCAGCAGCCGCAGTACCAGAAGTTCAAGTGTGCCTTGCAATAGATCGGCTTTCTGTTTTTTCATAGCTCCCTCTAGGGATGCAATAGGAGAGCACTCTAGCGGCCCGACCTGTCGGATGTCAATAGGAAAGCGGGGCCCCATTTGAAACCAAGGCAATTCTATAAGTAACCTTTGCGGAGTTTAGGCCGAATTTGAAACTCGCTGGGCTTCGAGACACTGTTGCCCGTCATCCCTTATCAGAATGTGCTGTTGAAACCCTCACCAGTTGCAAATCTGTTGAAGGTGAAGTACTCGACTTAAAATCAGCAAGATAATCTCTTGCCGAGCGAGTTGGTCAATTTCAGCTTATCGGAGGTGTAACCATGACTGAACTGCGAAAGAGAATGATCGAGTGCTTACAGTTGCGCCGACTGTCCAAGCGTACTCAGGAAGCTTACGTCCGAGTAGTCGGCAACTCGCGGAACATTATGATTTTGAATAGTAGGTAATTACCCTCTCCTCAGTGCGATAAGGCTGAAGCTTGCTATCTTTATCCAACTGGATCAGATATGTTTTCTTCGTCCAATTACCGTGCGAGTCATACTCAAATTCTACTAATGTCTTACCGCTGAGGCTGCCACGAAACTTGCTCCCCGGCTCATAGATGTTGTCATAGAACTGAATGACAGGGTCATTAGGTGTACCATCTGCTTTGAACATCGACCGCCCGACCTCATTCCCCTTAGTATCGTAAGCATAGACAACTCGGTCTTTCAGAGTTCCATCTGGCTTGTATGTAGCCACCTCTTTTGTTCTTTTTTCATCATCATAGGTGTAGACGACCTTCCCCGGTACAGGAGCGTGCGAGACATAAACATTAGGTATGGCATTGAATTCTATCGTCTCGCTCTCTACAACCCTCCCTTTTTCATCATATGTAGAGATAACTTTATATCTAAGCGTCTCATGCTCATATTGGACCCATTCTGTTATGTTTCCTTGAGCATCATAGGTTGAGCAGGTTTTCCAGTTAACAGCACCATCAGCACTATACGAAGCTTGGCTTGTTTGATTTCCCCGCTCATCATAGGTATAGACGGTTTGGCCGCCAAATTGCCCCGTGTAATAGTAGAACCCTTCCTCAATTTTGTTTCCCTTTGCGTCATACTTGTAAGTAAATCGGCTGGCTAGAGTCCCATCGGAATCATAGACTCTGTACTCAACTCTGTTGCCACTATCATCTAAAGTGTAGATATGCTTTCGAGGAATGGTAAGAGTTCTATCAAGAATAGCGGGATATTCTTCGTATCCGGTGTTTCTGCCTCTGGTGTCATATGTATAGACAAGCTTCTCGGCGATACTCCCCAGATGGTCATAAGAAATTCGCTCGACGATACTACCTTCAGTGTTGTAAGTAGTACTGTGCCAAGGACGGCGCTTTCCTTGCTCGATCTTTCCATCTTTCATGGCAAAGTCAATGATGTAGGCTTCAACAGATTTAGCTGAACCCGTTAAGCCAACCTGATCTGTGTCGGTTTTATTCTGAGCGATTCCAGCAGGAAACCAAATAAGGCTTGCTATGAGAAGTGGGAGAAGTTTTTTCATAATCGCGTCACTTCTGAGATTCACTTACAGCTGATCTGCATGTGGCACGCAACGGTCGAGTTCAGACGCATTGCGAAGCGTAGCGGAGCTACGTCGCCTGCAACCCGTTGTTAGCCCGCCACTTGGATGGAAACGCACGCACTTCAAACTTATTGCTCTACAGTTGCGAAATGCACGGTAACATGTAGCACGCCGAGCACGCCGACGCCACGCGAAATGAAGTCACCTCCCAACTATGCTAACCAAGTCCGCCAACACGCGCGCACCGTGCGTGGTCGGGTGCGGGTGTTAGCCACAGGGCGCACTCTAATCACCGATGAGCAATACTATTTTCAATATTTTGTTTCATTGCGTTCAATGTGTCCTGAGTTTCTTTTGCGATTTTCCTCTTAATTATGAGATTTAGTAACCAAACTTTCAGTTTCGAGCTTGAATAAAAGTGTGAGATTTCTATTTTGGTTGAATTTTCTCCTACCTTTGTTAAATTCGATTCCACGATGTAATCAGGTAGCAATTTAGTCAGCCCCATTGTGTCTTGAGGAAATACTGTGACAATTTTTTGCATTGGAACTATTTCAATATCTTTTTCAATACAGGTATTCCTACCGTCTTTTAAATGGCATTGATATGATACGCCGGCTTCTCGAAACTGTTTGTTGGAAATTAAATCAACTTTATTTACACGTGGATGATATTCCGCAATTTTTGACAAGTCTTGATTAAAATTCCATACCGTTTCCAATGGAGCGTTAATTATCACTTCTTGTTTTGATTGAAATTTTGGTCTCATAATTACATCCTCTACTTTCAATTCTTGGAAATTCTCGTGTGCCTTGCGGCTAACTCGTTGCTTCACGCAATGGTGTCAAGCGGGCTACGTCAGAGTTGACCGGGCGGCGTTTCTCATATTTGACATCACACGTGGGGCCAATTGCGGAGGAAGTCCCATCGCTATTGATTTGTATCGCAGAGAGACTTCCGGTGACGGGATTGAAAATTCCTATCGTTTTGTCGGCCCTGTTCTCCGGAGTGTCATGAATGCTGGTTGGCCAGTATCCGGGGATCTTTTCGCGCTTGCCATCTGGCATTACGTAGAAGCATTGCGGGTGAATAAGCTCTATTTGCTTCTTGGAGACGTATTCACCTCTGTTGAATCCACGTAATCATCGTTTCAGTGTATTCAGGAACTGGTCTCGGTCCGGTCGGACGATTCATATTATGGTCCGCGCCTGCAAGGATTGTTACAGTAATATCCTTATTCTTCTCACTCTTTAAGCGCTCAAGAATGGCGGCTGTCTCGCGCGCGGGCACTAAAGGATCAGATTCCCCGAGAATCGCGAGTACGGGAACGTTGAGACTTTCATAAACAGGGACAGGGTCGAAATCGATGCTGGCAGTATATGGCAGGAACCACGAGCCATTATCCGGATTTCTCAACGCCGCGAGTCTTCCGAACCAAGGTTCGTTCCGGAATCGTTGAAGCTCGGCTTCATACTTCTCCCAACCTTTCACAAAGCCCTCTTTGCGAACCAACTCGAATTGCAAATCCATCAACTTTGACACCTCTTGCACGACGTCATCAGGATAGGCTGCGTTACGGACGTAATTAACGCTCCGCCACTTAGCCAAATCGGTCGGGGGAACCATGGCGCCGGCGACTGTGATCACAAAAGCCACGTCGTTTGAAAGCAAGGCTGCGAGCGGTGCTACCCACCCTCCATTGCTGCCGCCCCATAAGCCGATCTTTTTCTGGTTTATGTACTCTCTGCTTTTCAACAAGCCCACACCGGCGATGGCATCTTCGGCTAAATCCGTAAAATGGACTCTGCGCCAATCTCCTGTGGACGCGCCGACACCACGTTTATCATAAATGAGAGTTGCAATACCGTGGTGGGCAAATAAATCGGCATAGAAACGGTAGTTTTCGCGGCTGTCAGGACCGGAGCCGTGAATAAAAACCACAGCCGGGTAAGGCCCAGTCCCGGAAGGCAAGGTTAGAGTTCCGGCCAAAGAGACGTCTTCGTTGCGAAAAACCACTTCCTCATGGCGATATGAACAGCCGACTGAAGCAGCCAGCAAACTAATCAGGATTGTCCATCTAAGCGACTCGGGATATCGTGAACGCATAAGCACAACGCCCTTCATCGCCGAACCGCAAGAGCAGCCGCGTTCTCATGCTTCCATGAGCGCATGCGCGGCGGATAGTGTGGCAGCCGGAATGAGATCGGATGGGGTATTTTCGTCATGCGCCTCCACTATCGATCCTATTAAACTCAGGGGCACGCGATGAGATTGAATTATTGGGAGCGCAGGCGGCAAGTAAACCCGCGCGGAGAAAGGTTAACAGCCAAACATTCCAGACGTTTCATCATGAATCTCTCGACTCCTGCAATCTCAAGAGAGTAAGAGGGTTCGTATCAGCGGCGCGCCGGGGACTTCGGATCATGAAGGCACGGCAACTGCCCGTTCGCCGCCTGCACTTGTTGAGGGGGTGCCATCTTTAGGATAGAAGTTGGGCCAATTGGTCCAACTCCCCACGCGCTGCCTCTGCCACCAGCTTTTCGCTGTATTTTATCTCGCCTCCATCGATATAGGCGTATTTCCCTGAGACTATGTCCGACGAGTCATGCAGCGGGACGACTACAAGGTGCGCGTGCGCCACGCCGTAGCCATGCACGACCAGCCCCACCCGCTGCGGCTTCAATCTCTCTCGCAGATTCCTCGACAGCCTTTGGGCGTGGAGGATGATTTGACAAGAAAGGTCATCGGGGATGTCACAGAAGTGATCGATGTGCTCCTTCGGGATGAGGAGGAACTCGCCAATGTTAATCGGCCTAATATTCATGAAGGCCAAGACTCGCTCATCCTCATAGATGATGCTGGATGGGGCGCGGCGTGCGACTATCTGGCAGAAGATGCATGCCGGATCTGATTTCATGACTCACCTGTGACTCAACATATTATGCCGAAGACACCAACATACAACACGATCGCAACCCCATCCCCGAGGAAGGACAGGCCGACCCCTCCTAGTCGCCAGAGCCAATCGGCGATGCCCGCCCCCTGTAAAGAAAATCTTGGAGTTCCCCACATAATAAGCAAGGAGATGCCGGACCACTGGAGGAACCGTAATAGGAGAAACCCGATACCGAATGTGAGGGGGTCGAATCCGAGACGACTATAGTCATCACTTGGCGCCACGGAACCGATCGAGTAGACCCAAGCTAGTTCGAGCACGAAACCGACCACTAGGCGCAAGGAAGCCAATCCAAGCGCGAGCGGCGCCGCATTCCTCCGAGCAGGCGCAAGCAGGCGGATGCCATACCAGCACCAGAAGGTATAAAGAGCGAGCTTCGCGACAATGAAGAAGATGATGATCATTTCCACGCAATACTCAACAGCTCAATATCGCTACCGAGTCCCATCAGTCACTTGGGCATAGAACTCCCTCTCAATAGATTCGATAAGTTGGGTAGACAC
>CAZNPP010000171.1:0-9436 GCA_964574785.1 uncultured Chloracidobacterium sp.
TAGCGTCGGGTCCTTCCACCGATCTACGCCTAGATAAGAAAGGCGACCCGACGCTTCCGCGTTACGGTACTGACTGAGACCCACTGAGATCAGGGTTTTTGACACAGTCTCGGTAGCGGGTGGATCTCCGGTTGCGCGGTAGTGTGGCACCGAGCAGACCCGCTACCGCGCCCGGTGGTACTGCGTTCCACGTTTCGTTCGTGTAACTCACTAAGGTGAACATGAAATCGTGGCATGCGTCACCTAAGTCCAAAGCTCAAGTCAGGAACCAAAAACCGAAGCCCCAAAACCAAAGTCCTAAGACCAAGGACCCAAGACCAACTCTAGCGCTTCTCTTCGCTGACTAGTTGACCGTCGATTACAACTCCTACAACATGAGAGCTATATTCAAAAGGATCGCCATCGAAGAGCACCACATCTGCATCCTTCCCTGCTTCAAGAGAACCCACTCTGTCCGCGATTCCTAATATGCGGGCGGCATCGATCGTCACTAAACCAAGCGCCTCGGCGAAAGTAAGGCCATTAGCAGCAGCAATTGCGGCTTCGAATAGCGCCACTCTTGTTTTCGGAACGTAGCTTTCGTAACCACTTTGAAGAGCCACTTGAATGCCTGCACGCTTCAGGTTCGCGGCGGTTTCCATGCTCAAGTTTTCCGCTTCACCCGTAGCTCTAGCCATCGTTGGATGGATTACGACAGGCACACCGGCAGCCTTAAGCTGGTCGGTAACAAGATACGCTTCACTCGCTCCATCCAAGACGATCTTGATATCAAACTCCGATGCAATCCTCAGCCCAGCAAGAATATCGTGCGCTCGGTTCGCATTTATCAGCAGCGGGATCTCCTTCTTAATAACTCGAACAAGTGCTTCAAGCCTAAGATCACGAGAAGGTTTTTTATCCTCCGCAGCAGTGTCTCGCTTAGTCACATACTCCTTGGCTTTAATCAACTCTGCACGCAGCATTGCTATTGCCTTGGCACGAGTTCCTGGCGCCCTACCGGATGGGGCAAGTCCGCTGTTCCCAAGAGTGGCTACAATCATCGCCGACGGTGCAACAACTGCTTCATCCACATTCTCACCACGTGTTTTAACTATCAAAGTCTGACCAGATACCAGAGCACCTGGTGCGTGGCCAGTGTGCAATGTTGTGATCCCATAATTCCTGAGATGTTCGACGAGCCGCTCACGAGCATTGTACGCATCGATCGCGCGAAGTTCCGGCTGAACCGCAGCCGACGTTTCGATTTGATCCTGATCATGTGGTTGATTGAGATAACCAGCTAAGCCTACCACCGAACGCCCATCTATTAGGCCGGGTGTCACCACCGCGGCCGAGAGTGTTTTATAACCTGGTGGTATTTGAACCTGCGAGGCAGGGCCTACTCTTTCGATCTTGCCATCCCGGATCAGAACAACCCCATCCTTAATCGGGGATCCGGCCATCGTGTGAACCGTCGCGCCGCGTATAGCTATTTGGGCCACGACTGTACTTCCGATAAACAAAACCGTTACCAGTGTCGAAATTACCATAAAGGCGACTTTGCAGGTCATCTTTAGCGCTCCTCCCATTCGTCAAGATGAACAACCTGATCACGGCCGGCGCCGTATCCTCCAACCGCATACAGTCGATCATTAGGATTGGAACGATCAAAGACCTTCTTACCTTCAACGTGAGTTTCCAGTACCTTTGTATAAACGCTGATAGGATCACCCGAGAGGACGATGAAGTCGGCGTCCTTGCCCACCTCGAGCGAGCCAACGCGATCACGCAAGTCCAACATAATGGCGCCCGCCATAGTCAGACCATACAAAGCTTTTTCACGGCTCATGCCAGCTCTCATGGCAAGCCCTGCAGAGCGCAAGAACAATCTGGAGTCAGTTATGTAATCATCAGTGTGAAAACCTACCAGCGCTCCAGCCTTCTCCAATGCCGCGCCAGTATCGAGAGCCAAGTTCACTGCTTCCAGCTTACCGCCGGGACTATCGATAACTATGATCGACGAGGGAACTCCAGCTTTGGCGATTTCATCTGAAACTTTCCAACCCTCGCTAACATGCTGAAGGACTACGCGAAACCCGAATTCCTTCGCGGTCCGCAGCACTGTAAGGATGTCGTCGTGGCGATGAGTATGGTAGTGGACCATGCGCTTGCCATCGAGCACCTCCACTAATGCTTCTAATGCCAGGTCGCGAGCAGGCATCTTCTCACTGTCTCCGTTCGCTCGTCGGATCTTGTCTCGATAGTCGATTGCTTTGACGAATTGCTCGCGAACAAGCGAAGCCGACTTTCCTCTCGTTCCGGGGAATGGACCACTTGTCCTAATGGAGTTGGTGCCGTTCGCCATCTTGATTCCACCAGCGATATTTCCTTGGCTATCTTTTATGAGGAGATCATCTATAGTCTTTCCATCCCGCAACTTAAGATAGATGGTCTGTCCACTCAGCAGATGACCGGAACCCGGCATGATGTTAACGGTTGTTATGCCTCCTGCCAGGGCTCGTTTGAATCCTTTGTCCCGCGCGTTGATGGCATCCATGATCCGAACTTCAGGGTGAAGCGCAGCCGTGCTATCCCCTCCCGAACCGCCCCCGATGTGACTATGTGTGTCCACCAACCCAGGCATTATTACTTTGCCCGAGAGGTCATGACGTTCAGCATTTTGAGGAATTTTGGTTGAGCCAGAAGGCCCAACAGTAATGATTTTTCCGCGGTGAATTACGAGAACACCTTTGGGAATTGCATTGCCCGCGATAGGAATGATCTGAGCATTCAGATAGGCTTGAGGAGTCTCCTGAGCGCTAACTCCTACAGCAGACAACACAAGAATCGAGACAAGAACCAGAAGGGATCTCATTTCTTTCTCCTTTGAAATTAATTTCAGCAAAAGTGGTTGGAATCGATACATTGCCACATTTTGTTGAGGGCTTCAAGGAACTCGCAGTATTTAAGAAATTTGGGAACCGTCGAACCGTGACCACGTTTGGAACATCTGATAACCTTGACGAGCACTCACCTCGGAAATGATTAAGACTAGTTAGAGAAGAAAGTGAAGCATTCCAAATTGGATTTCAAGGTTGTCCTAATAGGCCTTTTACTGGTTGCTTTTGTGCTTTCCCTTGATGCGGTAAAGGGCGGCAGCCAATCACCTTATACTGCTCAAGTTAATGACCGCAGCGGTGAACCGAAAGTTAAAGCTACTGCAGCTTTTCCTGAAAGACTGCCAAACGCTAATACCGACGAGTCCGAGACTTCAGTCTATGCAGCAGCCATCAGAAAGAATCTATCTCTTCATACCGAACTCAAATGGACATTCGGAGGCAAGCAACAACTCGGCTGGTATCTTTACACACCGCTCATCAAACGCCTGATTGATACCGAGGATGATCCTGGTTCAGCGTCCTTCGCGGCAGCGCTAGCTTCGTGGCAGAAGGTGAGGGGTTTAAGGGCCAGCGGCATTCTTGACGAGCAATCTTTCAATGCGATGGTATCTCACTGGCAGGCTCAACGGCTTAAGCAGCGTAGCTACGCGCAACCCGATCAACTGTCAACTGCTCCGCCATCTGATTTCTACGACCCTACCCGTCCCGAGGAACTCCGGCAAGTGGAACGAGAAACATATGCTGCCTACAAACGCATGGTTTCAGCGGCGATCGCCGATCCATTGTTGAAACTTGCTGTTGCCCCAGATGGCGAATTGGCGAGTGGCGAAAAGTATTTAAAGATCATCTCCTCCTTCCGCTCTCGCGAATATCAAGAGAAATTGCGCAGACAATCGCCACACGTAGGTCGAGCGGGCCTCGCTATTAACAGCCCACACTTCACTGGCCGGGCGCTGGATCTTTATGTCGGGGGGGAGCCTGTCGAAACCAAGGATCCTAATCGTGCGATTCAAGTTCAGACCCCCGTATACCGTTGGCTCGTAGCAAATGCGGACCGATTCGGCTTCCGCCCGTACTTCTATGAGCCATGGCACTGGGAATACGTCAGGTAAGTTACAGCTTATCGATTCCTTCTCGACCTTTGTCTTGCCCGAGGTGATGGCGTCTTTTTAGGTTCGCTTCCGATAACTGGAATTGTACGGCCATCTTCGAGCGCTCGTCCCTGCTCGATGCTGCTTGTATCCACAACGAATTTGCTACGACGTGACACCTGAGACAGCATCTTTTTCATTATCTCTTCGTCAAGATTAGAGGTATTAATGCCCACTGACTCAAGCTCAGCACGCAGCCGCACGGGTGTGTTCAAGCGACGCTCGTACACATCGGGATAAATATGAAGAACCCCACCCTCTACAACTAACGTGTCGTAATTGATCTCAACTGGGAGTGGCTCCTCAAGTCTCACTACCAATGTTCGAGAGCTGCGCTTTGCGGCTTCGATACGCTTGCGCGAAACAGGTGCGTTTCGAGCGGCAACGATCTTTTCGGTAAGATCATAGAGGTCTGAACGCAACATCCTTACACAACCATGTGACACAAGGTTTCCGAGATCACTTGTTTTCGCCGCTTGGTGAATAAGATATCGATCTCCCAGCGGTATCTTGATCTTACCCAAAGGGTTTCGCGGATCTCCCGGCCTAATAACCTCGCCAGCTCGGACCCCTCCTCGGCGACGCACCCATTCGCTGGCGGGTGGTATCCACGCAGGGTTCCATATGATCTCGGTTGCTTGCCGATCACCGATGTATATTGGGTAGTCCTTCAATCCAATGCCGACGAAGTAAGACTTTACCTCTTTTCCGTTTTGCCAAAGTGTCAATCGGAAGGAGGGAACATTTAAGGTGACACGAATATCAGGCTCACCAGGCTTGAATTCGGCTCGTTCGATCGTTCCGCCCGTGCGTCGATCAGAGCGTTCCGACTTGCGGAGTTCGTAGAACGTCTGCGCTTGAGCGGTCTGCGAGAGCACACCACTTGAGCAGTGGAATGCGAGCAAAATTGTTATAACCAAAACGATTTTGTGGTAACGCAAGATGAAACTCACGCTGTTTCGGTTGAACATAAAATTAGTAAACACAAATTCTGGGGAGATTAATGTTGAGCGACGTGGGGGTTCAATCTAGGTGTCGGGAGTTACACCTCCTTCGAGTTCCGGGGGCTTGGCCAGAAATAGCTTAACATCGAAACCCGAGTCCGTCGCAAGCGGTGTTGGCCTTTGGCCTTCGGACCTTAGCTTTTGGCCTTCGGTCTTCGAACCGTGCACTTTTCGTGTTCGTTCGTGTGCTTTCGTGAATCCTGTTTGTTGGCGGATTGTTCTGTCAGTCTTGAGCCTGTATCAAGAAGACGCCCGCTCTCTAATTCGTGTTATTTCGTGTTAATTCGTGGAAAACGCCGCTTCTTTTCTTCCACGAATTCACACGAAATGACACTAAAAACTTTTCACGAATTCACACGAACTAACCACGCAAACTCCGAAGCCCTAAGGCCAAAGCACCAAGGCCAAAGGCCTAAAAGCCCCTATCTAATCAGTTGCGTCAAAGGGGCAGCCACGACTCGTGTGTTGTAACGTTCCATATAGTCAAGGTGCGCTTGAGTCGCGGGAAACCTTTCAGGGGGAAAATAAGGATAATTTTTCATCGCGCGGAATGGGAGCGGAGCGAGTTCGTGCGGACTTGACGAGTTGATGTCCATCTCCTTGCTAAAGCCGTCCGTGTACAACAAGAACGTACGTGTCCATCCCGCAGGCAGCGGTTGCAACGCCGCTGCGTCGAACTCAAGTAATATCGCATCGCCTGGCTTAGAGATGACAAACATGTCATCAACGGCCGCTAGCAATTCACGCACATCACCCTCGCGCGTGTAGCGACCGGGTAGTGCTTTCCAGGGAGAGGTGAGAGAGACTCGCTCGTAATCATATCCAAACGGCTGCCGCCCATCAGGTTTTACGGCGGCCGAAAACCCGCGCCAGCGCAAGTCAGCAACCACGGGTTCCAATCGGTCCAGATGTACCGGAAAATCTCCTGCACTCGTATCGACAAGAACCTGATCCCAATAGATCCGCATGTTGGTTACGAGGCGCACTTCCCGACTTTGCGAAAGGAATTTTCCAGTCAGATTGACGGTGACGGTTTGGGGTCGTCCCACTGGAATGCCAATATTTTCAATTACTGTGCGCCACTTTCCTTTTGAATCTTTTACCTGAAGGGCCGGTGGTTTAAGGCTCAACCCTCTTTGTGCGGCAGCAACGTTATCACTTGAAAAGGCATAGTCGGTCCAACCCGTCAGCAATAGCAAAATACGCCTCGAACCTTCATCACTTCCTAAGTCTAGAGTTAACGAATGCTCTTCCGCATAGCCGCGAATGTTAAGTAACTTGAAACTGTCTACATACTTTCGGTCTAGATGTGCAATTTGAGGAAGTACATCACGACCTTGATCATCCCACGCAGTTCGAGGGAGTCGCGCATTCTTGGTCGAGTAGAGCTTAAAACTACTTGATGTTGGATTTCCTAACCCCTCGTTGGGATAGACTTCAACGCCCTTTGGATGAGCGACCGCTATGAGCTGCAGCCGATCAACGAAGAGCGCCTCTTCGAGCTCGTTTGTTACGCGCAGCTCATAACGACCGTTTCGTTCCTTTAGCTGATCACCGCGAATCCTCACGTACTCATCTGGATCAGGAGCGGCGCGCACACCGGGTGCAACCCAGTAGCCAAGCTCACCACCACCCATGAAATCGGTGATGAATTCGAAGCGCTCGCCATTCCAAGCGTAAAGAAAAGGACATGAGGATGGCTTACGGTCGAGTTCGGTGACAGGAAGAGTAAAGGCTAGTGGCTTACTCTTTTCCGGTGCTTTGAATTCGGTCTCGGCCTGCACGACACCTGAAGGCCACAGGATACGCACTGTATCAACGCGCTCGCGCGGGCCAATTCCAAAGACAAAATCAGCCGGCGCGGGCGCTGGAGTTGCAGCATAGGCTTCAAGCTTTTGCCGCAGGCTGCCAGCGCGAGCCTCGATCTTTGAGCCAATTCCGCTGCGATTACTTACCTGTCCGGAAAGCTGTACGTTCAGCGAAGGGTTACGATTGCCACCGTCATTGCGGAGGAATCTAAGGTGTCCATCGTAGGCCCGAAGGATTAGGTCGGTATCTCCATCACCATCTAAATCGGCAGCAGCGAGTGGTCCAATAAGTTTGGGCAATTCTTTGGCTGCATGGTCGGTAACATCGATCCAGGCGTTGCCAACATTCCGATGCACACGCAAGCCTTCAGCAGAAACCGTTACAAGATCTAGAAGTCCATCATTGTCGTAATCAAGAAACTGCGCTGAGAGTGTGCCCTTTGTAGCAGGGGGTGCAGCCGAGACCGTGAATCGACCTCTACCATCGCTCATCGCAAACTGGCCGGGCGCATCGTCACTGCCGAAGAAGAAGTCGGTGTATTCATCCTTATTGACATCGGCGGCTGCGACAGAGGTGTAGTTGCCTTTTAAATCAAGGCCAACTTCGGCAGCGACGTCACGGAAAGAGCCGTCACGCAGGTTACGATACAGTTGGGGCGCGGCTCCGTAATTGACAACAAGGAGATCTACATCGCGGCGGTTGTCATAATCGGTGGGAACTACAGCGACCGACCGGCCGCCGCCAGCCACACCGGCAGCGGCGGTTATGTCAGTAAATGTGCCATCGCCATTGTTGCGCAGAAGCAAATTGGGAGCACCACTTTGTCCCGGCGAAGACGATTGAGATTTGGTCACACGAGGCCATAGCCCTGCAATGAAAATATCCAGGTCACCGTCGTGGTCCACATCTACAAACGCTGCCGATATGGCAACGTGTGAATAGCTCGGAATCTTAGCTGCGGCAGTTGCGTCGGTGAACTTGCCATTACCTTCATTTCGATAGAGATATAACCCACTTTGAGTTATAAGGAAGAGGTCCGGCTTTCCATCATTGTCGAAATCGGCTGCTACGGCGCCGAATACTTCATTTTCTGGCTCGTTGGCACGGTTAGCGAACACTCCAGTCTGTTCCGTAACGTTTGTGAATTTGCCGGCATCATTTCGGTAGAGCCGGAGTGTCGTGTAGTAAATCTCAAACAGATCCAGATCACCATCGCCGTCGTAGTCGAAGAGTGTTGGGCCACCGTGGAGTGACGTAGTGATCTCAGTGAGTTTAAAGAAAGACTCAATTTCCTCCTTCGGTTCGCGCTTTGTGGGCGGCACGACTCCTTTGGTTGCGTCGGTAAAAACCACCTGAGGCGTGTTCCTGTTCACAAGATCTGGCTCCGCTCCTGTTGAAGTTACAGCCTCAGCGTATCTTCCCTGTTCAAGATAGCTCTGGCCCACAATAGTAGCTGCCCCACTATCGCGTAGCTTCTGAAACTCCTGCATTACTCGCTGTCCTTCAGCGCGTTCCCCGGATCGAAGCAACGCGGTTCCGAGGTTGTAGAGGGCAGTGCCGTTATATGGTTCCTCTGCCAATGCGATTCGCAATGCCGCTATGGCTTCAGGATACTTCCGCTGTTGGATATAGAGTTGGCCCAACTGGATATTTGTTGCCACGTCCCGCGCATCAATCTTCAGCACACGTTGAAAAGCTGCGATGCCTTCAGGAACATTGCCTTGCTGTTTGGCTATTAGACCCAGGATGTAGTGAGCTTGTGGCATTTCTGAAGCAGCAGATGCCACCGACGATGCTTCTTTCTGGGCAGCGGGAAGATCCGGAATATTAAACAGTGCGATTGCGAGATTTATCCTGGCCAGGATCAGCTTCGAATCAAGACTCAAAGCGCGACGAAACTGGTCCGCGCCTTCTTTATGCTTAAACTGTTCTAGAAGCGCTACACCAAGATTGTTGGCCCTGTAAGCCTCCTCACGCGCGGCAGCAGACGTTTGAGAGTTGGACTCGACCACCAGCCATTCCCGCGGGAGGAACAGCAGGGCCAGAGCCATCGCAAAGCAGAATATGGTTAGAGCTACAGATCTGATGATCATTACAGATAAACTCGAACTTACCTAGGCGACTCAAACCACCTCGGTTTCGGAAAACCTATCGGTCGTTCGTGTTATTTCGCGTTACTTCGTGGACGGCGTTTTCGTTCAAATTAATAGTCCTCATGGCGATGCCGGACTGGGTGAAGGTTCTGGTTTTTCTCTAGCAAATACTATCTCCTCCGCTTTGGTAATTCCCTGCCCTTCCTGAACTACTAATGATTGATTCGCTTTTACGTCCTTCAGACTCATTTTTCCACCATTTGGCCAAACGATGTCGATCGTAAACACCCGCTCAGTGCCATCAGGCTTACCCAAGCCCATCGTTAGCGGAAGTTCGCTCTGTGACGCATAACTCGAACCCGTGCGCACGATGTTTGACGTTTTGAAATTATTTGCGCCCCGTACCGTCACCTTTGCTCCAACAGCATCGCGGTTTGATTTTGTCCCAACCAGCTTTAGCCGGAGCACATCGTTCTGATTAGCATTATCATTTCGATAGA
>CAZNPP010000172.1:0-9251 GCA_964574785.1 uncultured Chloracidobacterium sp.
GCCGCAGGCGTAACGCATTGCCGATCACTGACACGGAGCTAAAACTCATTGCCGCCGCAGCAATCATTGGACTCAGCAATAGACCAAAATACGGGTAGAGAACGCCAGCCGCGATCGGTATGCCAAGCGTGTTATAAATAAACGCAAAGAAGAGATTCTGTTTAATATTCTTCATCGTTGCCCGACTCAACCGCCGCGCTCGAACAATTCCTTTTAGATCGCCTTTGACCAGGGTAACTCCAGCACTCTCCATCGCCACGTCGGTTCCTGTTCCCATGGCAATGCCTACATCTGCCTGTGCCAGTGCAGGCGCATCGTTGATGCCATCTCCAGCCATCGCCACCGTGAGCCCCTGGTTCTGTAAGCTCTTGATGATTTCAGCTTTTTGATCAGGCAGCACCTCGGCGAAGATTTCATCAATTTGAAGCTTTGCCGCCACGGCGTTCGCTGTGGTCCTACTGTCACCAGTAAGCATAACTATTCGAATGCCGTCCGCATGTAGTTGCTTGATCGCTTCAAGTGTTGTTTCTTTAATCGGATCAGCAACACCTAGCAGCCCAGCCGGCTTACCGTCGATCGCAACCAGCATTACGGTTTGTCCATCGCCACGGAGTTCTTCAGCGCGCGCAGCAAGTTCACTAATGTCTAGATTGAGTTCTTCCAACAACGCGCGGTTGCCCAATGCCATCTTGTGTCCACGAACCTCTCCGATAATCCCTTTGCCCGTTTTTGAATCAAACGAATCGGCGTTGGTCAGCTCGACACCTTTCTCTTTTGCGCCAGCAACGATGGCAGTCGCCAGAGGGTGCTCGCTACTACGTTCGAGGCTGGCTGCCAAGCTCAGCAGCTCGCCCTCGTCCCATCCTGCGGTTGCGTAAATGGAGACAAGCTTGGGTTTTCCTTCAGTGAGTGTGCCTGTCTTATCCACCACGAGGGTGTTGATCTCACGCAGCACCTCAATCGCCTCGGCATTCCTGAACAAGACGCCAACCTGGGCGCCTTTCCCGGTTGCCACCATGATCGACATTGGGGTGGCCAGCCCCAGGGCACACGGACACGCAATAATCAATACCGCTATCGCGTTGATCAACGCATACGCCATCTGCGGTTCTGGTCCAACCACAGACCAGACAATGAATGTAATAATCGCGATTACGACAACCGCCGGAACGAAGTACGACGACACTTTGTCGACAAGCTTCTGGATGGGAGCTCGACTTCGTTGCGCTTCGGCTACCATTTTCACAATTTGTGCCAATAGAGTTTCCGAGCCCACTCTCTCAGCCCTCATAACAATCGAGCCTGTGCCGTTTACAGTGGCTCCGATGACTAGATCACCGCCACTCTTCTCCACGGGTATCGGTTCACCGGTAACCATTGCTTCATCTACTGCGCTCGAGCCTTCGACGACTACACCGTCAACGGGAATCTTTTCGCCAGGCCGTACGCGCAACAGATCACCGGGGTGCACCTGCTCTAAAAGAACATCCTCTTCAATTCCCGACTCGTGAATACGTCGAGCAGTTTTTGGCGCAAGACCAAGTAAGGATTTGATTGCAGCGCTTGTTTGACTCCGGGCTTTTAACTCAAGCACCTGTCCCAACAACACCAAGGTTGTGATCACCGCAGCGGCTTCGAAATAGACAGGAACCATTCCACCGTGGCCGCGAAACGCATCTGGAAAGATCTCTGGAAAAAGGGTGGCCACGAGGCTGAACGCATAGGCGACGCCCACACCCAATCCAATCAAAGTGAACATGTTAAGGCTGCGATTTACTACCGACTGCCAGGCCCTGACGAAGAATGGCCACCCTCCCCAAAGGACCACAGGGGTAGCCAAAGCCAACTGCACCCAAGTAAGCCTCGCCGGTGAAATAAGACGCTGCAGCGCGTCTGCAGAAATCATGTCACTCATCGCGATCAGGACCAGCGGCAGGGAGAGAACTGAGCTTACCCAAAAACGCCGTCGCATATCTGTAAGTTCGGGATTCTCTTCCTCTGTGAGCGTTACTGTGCGCGGTTCGAGTGCCATCCCGCAGATCGGGCAGTTCCCGGGAGCATCGCGAACAATCTCGGGATGCATGGGGCAAGTGTATTCAACACGTTCCTTGGGCGCAGCTACCGTCGCAGGTTCGAGCGCCATACCACATTTGGGACATGAGCCTGGCCGCTCCTGCGACACTTCAGGATGCATGGGACACGTGTACGCAGGAGCTTCGACTGGCGACGCAGCAGGTTTTCGAGTGATGAACGTTAGTGGAGGATGTTCTTGTTCTTGCGGACCATCTGGTTTGAGAAACTGCTCAGGATCTGCGCTGAACCTGTCGCGGCACTGTGTTCTACAAAAATAATAGGTAGTTCCATTGTGCTCGAATGAGGCTGCGGCCGTTTCCGGATCTACCGTCATTCCACACACTGGATCTTTCACGAGGGTTTTCGCTTTGTCTTCAGAAACGTGATTGTTCCGGTGATGACTAGCCTTCTCAGCGGATTTCATGTATTTCCTCTTTTTGATTCACGCTCCACTCTACTTCTAATTACTTGCAGCAGATTCAAAGGTTTCTCTTAATCGTCTTGCGCTTCTTGAGCCTGCTTGTTGGACTGGGCTGCTCGAGCCCAGTTCCTTCAATTAAGCCACAGACGTGACCATCAAGTTCACCCTGTCAATTCCCATAGCGCCAGTGCTTCATTTGCTCGGGTTTGACCTTAACCACTCTGCCCGAAGGAGAAAACTACCCCGCGTCACGATGCGATCGCCCATGTTAAGACCTTCTATCACAGGATAGCGGCCATCGATCTCTGGTCCAAGCCGAATTGGGCGTAAGGCAAAAACGTTGGGCTCCTTCGTCGCCACAAATACTATCTGCTGATTATTTATGTTCTGCACCGATTCTTTCGGAATTATTAGGTTTGTTGAGTCCCCACTGCCAAGCCCAGCGAACCCTATATTGACGAACATACCAATCTTTAGAACCTGTCCAGGATTTGGTAGCTCAACTCGCACTTGCGCAGTCCGCGTAGCCTGATCCAACGTTGGATCGACATAGGAAACATTCCCACGAAAGACCCTTCCTGGATAACCTTCAGTAGAAATAGTAGCACCACTACCGACACGAATTGCTCCGAGATCCTTTTCATAGACCTGACCAATCACCCAAACGCTGGAGAGATCAGCAATGCGTAGGATCTCTTTGTTGGCTTCGATAACCTCTCCTGGATTGGCGCTACGAGAGATAACTACGCCAGCGAGTGGGGCTGGAAGACTTACCTCTGAGCTGATCTGGGAGGAAGAACGCAACTGATTAATCCTTTCCGTCGTTAAGCCTAACAGAATGAGTCTCTGCCGCTCAGACGAAGCTTCCGATTCTGCTGTCTTAAGTTTGGTGGTTGCCTGTTCCATCTCTTCCAGACTTGCAGCTCCAATTTCTAACAACCGCATTGTGCGCTGATGATGTTTCTCATGCTCGTCCAATTCGGCTATCGCTTTCAGATAACGAGATTGGGCCATTGCCAATTCATTGCTGAATACAACTGCTACTGTTTGACCACGCTTGACGTTCTGACCTAACTCAAATCTCACCGCCCGCACAATGCCACCGACGAGAGAGACAACCGGTGTCGTGCGGTAGACGTTTTCGCGAACCACCCCTGTTGCGATTCGGCTAGTAAAACTTGCCTCAGTAACTAAGTGTTCACCAACCTGCTCCGTCCTTATGTCTGCCCTTTCGAACATCTCGGGCGCAATCCTAATGGTCATCTCAGTTTGAGTCATAGACTCGCCAACACGGTCTTCCTTTATCGGGCTTGTGCGAGGGGTGGGAACCGGCCGACCGGCGCCACTTCTGCCTGCTCTAAGAACAAACCATGATGTAATGCCAACAATAATAAGGGTCGCCAATATCGCCACGACGATGACAAGATGATTGCGGCGGGGCCTTACGACCTCGCGCTCTTTCGCCAGGGACTCGGCAGATGATTCTTTCTGAACAGCTTTCTCGTTCTCAGTCATTTTGTTACCAACTCTGCTGCGGCCAACGCTCGGGAAATCTCAATACGAGCGAGATAGGCATCTAACAAGGAATCAATGTATCCAGTTTCGACCTCTATGAAACGCCGCTGTTCGGCAATGACATCGAGCAGGGTCCTTGAACCGAGCTCATAGGTTTGGCGAACCACTTCGAGGTTCGCGTTAGCTTGGTCCCTAACACCGACCCGGTAGATTTCCGCAGCTCGTGCAGCACGCTCATACCGTGCGAAGGCAGCAGCTACCTCCTGTCTCACGGTGAGTTCCGCAAACTCGCTGCGCTGGCGAGCAGCTTCCCGTTCGGCAACAGCCGCCTCGATAGCTCCCTGGTTTCGATTGCGAACTGGAAGACTAAGAGTGATCCCGATTCCGATCGAATGAAATGTGCCGTCGATTGGCACAAGACGCCCAGCCGGATCAAAGGCGCGTTGTGGAAAGCCGAAGTTCATCAGCTCGTACTTTCCAGTGATGCTGGCGTCCAGACGACCCTCACTGCGCGCTTGTTCGATTCTGGCGTTTGCAACTGCCTCGGCAGCATGCCGTGCCTGGATATCAGGCCTTTCTCGAACTGCCACATCAGTGGAAACCGCAAGCGACGGTAAAGGTTCGAGGCTGATGTCCAGAGTTCCTTTCAACCGCAACGGTTCGTCCGGCTTCATACCCAAAACGTTGCGTAACCCCAGCAGAGCAATCTGAACCTTCCCTTCGCTGGTTTCACGCATGGAACGGATACTATTGACTTCTACGAGCACCATGTTCTGTTCAAGAGGCGCGCTTCGACCTTCACTTACGCGAGCCGCAACCAGCCGATAGCCGCGGTCTGTAGTGGACAGCAAATCTTCTGTGAATGCGAGCTTAAGCATCTCACCCAACGCTTCTCCGAACTTTGTACGCACTTCGGCAGCAAGCAGTCGCTCGCGGTCTGCAATCAAGAGTTCTTTCAGTTTCAGCTCATGACGGGCCACGGCGATTCGCGCTGCTCGCCTACCACCCAGCTCGAGCGGCAACATGCCCGAGACCATAGTCTCGTTATCGGCTCCAGCGACTTGCTCTTTGCGTTCGAAATCAATCGTAGGATTTGGCCGGAGAGAAGCCTGTTTAACCAAAGCCTTCGCCGCTTCGATTTCTTTACGGGCGGCTGCTAACTCGCCGTTGTGGGCCAGCGCGAAAGTAACCGCTTCATCAGCAGTCATTCCAGCCACAGGATCGAAATATCTTTGGAGAGAGGATTGTTTTGCGGTTTGGAAAGCTGTGGAAGCAGGCTCCTGGGCCAAGCTAGTTCGCGTGCCCAGCGATATTAGAATTGTCAACACAAGAAATGCGAACACGAATCTCTTATTCATTACGTCTCTCCCATCCTGAAGCCGTCCTTCCTTCTTTAGCTCGCGCACACGTAGGGAATAGAAGATGACCGGGGTGACAATGAGTACATGCAGTAAACTCGAAACCATACCTCCAATCACTGGAGTTGCTAACGGCTTCATCACTTCCGACCCGGCACTGGTACTCCACATAATCGGCAAGAGCGCGGCCACGACTGTCGACACGGTCATGACTTTTGGCCGCAGACGTAATAGGGCGCCTTCCATAACCGCTTCCATCAATTGCATTCGTGTCAAAACCCCAAGCTCTTGTTTCTTTCGGTCGACTGCTTCGTTCAGATAGATAACCATCACGACACCGGTTTGCACGGCGGTGCCAAAAAGCGCGATAAAACCCACCCAGACGGCTACCGAAAAGTTGTAATCGAGTAGCCATAGGAGATAAATCCCACCTGTAAGAGCGAAGGGTACAGCGAGTAAAACGTGTGCGGCTTCAAGCGCTGAGTGGTACGTGATATAGAGCAATCCAAAAATAACGATCAGCACGATTGGTATTACAATCATCAGCCGCTGACGGGCACGTTGCTGATTTTCATACTGGCCACTCCAGGAAATGTAATAGCCAGCAGGAAGCTGCACCTGGGTTGCTAACACGTTCTTTGCTTCATCTACGAAGCTCCCAACATCCCGTCCGCGAACGTTCAGAAGAACAGTGCCGCGCAACAAGCCATTCTCACTCGAGATCATCGAGGGCCCTTGAACTGTTCTAATGTCTGCAAGTTGGGCTAGCGGAATTGGCGCTCCGGTTGGTGAAGTTATTGGGATCTGGCCCAGAGCCTCGGGGCTACCTCGAAACTGGGATGCGTAACGAACCCGCACAGGAAACCTTCTCCGTCCCTCAATAGTAACCGTGAGATTTGTCTCGCCAATGCCTTTCTCAATAGCATCCTGAATCAGCCCCGTATCGATGCCATAACGGGCCGCCGCCGTGCGGTTAATCGTGATATCGATATAAGGTGCTCCGCTAATCTGCTCTGGATAAACATCCACTGCCCCCGGCACAGTCTTGACAACGTCAGCGAGCCGGCGGGAGATGTCCTCCAGCGTTTCCAGATCGTTGCCAAAGATCTTGATTCCGACCTGGGAACGGATTCCTGTAGTGAGCATGTCTATTCTGTTGATGATCGGCTGTGTCCAGATGTTTGTTACACCTGGCATTCGCAGCTTCTCGTCCATCTCGGCAATCAACTTTTCGCGTGTCAGTCCCGGTCGCCATTGATCAGTCGGCTTCAGATGTATGATGGTTTCAGTCATGTTAATAGGCGAGGGATCAGTTGAACTCTCAGCTCGCCCAGCTTTACCAACGGACCACTCGACTTCCGGAAAACTTGTCAGGATCTCATCCTGCCTGCTGGTAATCCTGAGCGCCTCATCGATCGAGATTGCCGGATCGGTCACGGGCATGAACATCAGATCCCCTTCATTAAGCGGAGGCATAAATTCTTTCCCGATTCCTGATGCTACGAAAACAGCGCCAGTGAAAAGAACAGCCGCAGCAACCACAATCAGCAGTCGGCGCCGCAAAGCAAACCTAAGTACTGGCCGGTAAAGCGCCTGCAAAAAGCGCATGACCGGGTTTGCGCTTTCCGCATGAAATCTGCCCCCCATTAGGTACGAGCACAATACCGGCACTAGCGTGACAGCGATGATCGTTGCACCGACCATTGCAAAAGTTTTAGTGAAGGCAAGCGGGTGAAACAGTTTGCCCTCCTGTCCGGTGAGAGCAAAGACCGGAACGAAGGCAAGAATTATGATCAACATGGAAAAGAAGATCGGACGCCCCACAAGCTTTGTTGAGTCGAGCACTGTTTGCCATACACGGCGCCGGTCTCTTGGATCTATGCCCCGCTTTTCCAAAAAACGAAAAGCGTTCTCGGTCACGACGATACCGGCGTCGACGAGTACACCAATGGCGATCGCAATGCCCGCAAGTGACATTAAATTTGAGCTGATGCCTACGTATTTCATGAACAAGAAGGACATCAGAACTGCCAGGGGTAGGGGAATTGTTACGATCAGAATTGAGCGAATATGTGCGAGAAAAACAATGTGCGCGAGCGTCACGAGCAATAACTCTTCTATTAACGCTCGTTTCAACGTGCTCGTGGCTCTGAGAATCAACTGCGTGCGGTCATAAAACGGAACTAGCCGCACACCCTCAGGCAAGCCCGGTTGCAGTTCGGTGATCTTTTGCTTAACCGCTTCGATCACCTCCAATGTGTTGACGTTATACCGAGCTATAACCACACCGCCAACTGCTTCTTGACCATTCTTGTCGAGAGCCCCAGTGCGAAATGCATTTCCTAGCTGCACGTCGGCGATGTTGCGTACGTAGATAGGAATGCCATTCGATGCGCCGATGACGATGTTCTCGACATCCGCGACAGATTCAATAAGACCGACTCCCCGAACTACCGCCCACTGACCCGCTTGTTCGACCACGTTGCCACCAACGTTATTGTTGGATCGCTGTACGGCCTCGATTACTTCGGAGAGCCGCATTGAGTAGGCCCGCATCCGGTTTGGATCCACGTCAATCTGATACTGCTGGACGTACCCGCCAACTGAAGCAACCTCCGCTACCCCTGGAACAGCATTCAATTGGTAACGAACGAACCAGTCTTGCAATGAACGCAGGTCACGCAGATTCATCTGGTCGCTTTCCAACGTGTACCAGAAGATCTGGCCCACACCTGATGCGTCTGGGCCAAGAGTCGGCACTACTCCCTCGGGCAGTTGTTTGGTAACCAGGTTGAGGCGTTCCAACACACGCGTTCTGGCCCAATAGAGATCAATGCTGTCTTCGAAGATCACATTGATCATTGAGAAGCTGAAGGCAGAACTTGCGCGCACGACTCGTACTCCGGGCAAACCCTGAAGATTAGTTACCAACGGGTAAGTGACTTGATCTTCAACTTCCTGTGGTGATCGACCGGGCCAGTCGGTGAAGACAATTACCTGGTTCTCCGAAAGATCAGGTATCGCGTCGATTGGTGTGTGCAACAATGCCCAGTAGCTCCAAAGCGCCAAACCGAGGTAGAGGGCCAGGATGAGACCCCGGTTGCGGAGACTAAACTCAATGATTCCGTTGATCATATAGTTCTCTTCGATTGCCAATTGCCGACCATTTCTATTCTCTACACGTAGAGAACAGCCAGTTCGTAACCGATCGACAGTTGGCAATCAGAATCAGCTAGTCTACTTTTGCGCTATCACTTGAAAGGATGTCTGACCAGTCCCAGCAGGCCCTTCATAAGTAATCTGCGCCTGCCATTCACCCGCCATTTCAATGTTGGCTCTGCCGCGATAAACGCCAGGAGTCTCCGTAGTTGTGAACGTTGCCGCGTTATTCATCGCTGGCATTGTGCCCATTTGGGGCATGTGGAAGTTCAAGGCGACCGCCCCTACGTCCACTGGGTTACCCGAAGCATCTGTAAAGGACAGCGTAAACTCCGTCTTTCCCTGTCTTAGCACACCATCTGCACTAGACAGCGATACATTCAAATTGTTGCCTGCCGGAGCACTTTTGATTACCTGGCCGGTAGTGGCGTTTTCTCCTGAACTGCAAGCAACAACTAATACTGACAAGCTAATCAGGCCTATTAATGCGAATCTCTTCATTGTGTTTCCTCCAGAATTGAACATAGCAAGGCTCGTTTCCGAGTTTCGAGCCAACATCCTGATGGCGCGTCGTGGCTCATTTGAAGCCCAATATCTCTCCGCCAACTACACCTATGCAGTAGTAAGGCAGCAAGAATCTGGCAGCAAACGTCTACACTTCGGACGTACCGTCAGACAGGAAGGCACACTACGACCTTGTAGCTTCTAGATCAGTAGCGCGAGAT
>CAZNPP010000173.1:0-6414 GCA_964574785.1 uncultured Chloracidobacterium sp.
CGCAGATTAAATACTCTGTTGATAAAAAATGACCGACTACTTTCCTTCATACACAACTCGGCCGTCCACGATCGTCATGAGCACCTTCACTTTCTCAATGTCCTTCGAATCGATCTTGAAGATGTCGCGGGATAGCATCACAAGGTCTGCCAGCTTACCAGGAGTTATGCTTCCTTTGACGTTCTCCGCGAACTCAGCATAAGCGGATCCAACGGTGTAAGCCCTCACCGTCTCCTCGACAGAAATCTTCTGCTCAGGAATCCACCCTTTCGAGTTCTTGCCGTCGATAGTCCGCCGCGTTACCGCCGCATAAATTGTCAACATTGGGTCGAGGGGTGCTACGGTCCAATCAGTGCCAAACGCGAGTGTCGCTCCAGCATCCAGCAATGAACGAAAAGCATAGGTAGTTTTTGCTCTCTCTTTGCCAATCCGCTTTTCTGCCCAACGACCATCGTCAATTGTATGATACGGCTGCATGGAAGCAATTACTTGACTCCGTGCGAAGCGGGGAATATCAGCAAGCCGCAGATGCTGAGCGTGTTCAATGCGGAATCTTCGGTCTCGTGGACCATTCGCTCTGGATATATCTTCAAAAATAGAGAGTATTAAGTCGTTAGCCCGATCACCTATCGCATGAATCATTATTTGTAAGCCCGCGTTGTCGGCTTCCCGAATACGCTTAAGCATCGCGCCTTCAGGATACATCTCGTCTCCAGCAAGCCCGTGCGTGTCTGGTGCATCAAGATACGGAGAATAGAAAAAGGCCGTCGTCGAACCCAAACTTCCATCCGAGAAACCTTTCAGACCGCCAATTCGCAACATCTCATTTCCGAAGTGGGCGCGCACCCCAGTCCTTGCCACACGTTCCCACGCGGGCAACGGTGAGATAGCGTAGATGCGAGTCTTCAACTCTCCTCGATTTAGAAGCTCCTGATAAACACCAACATCAGTGCCAGCAGACATATCCTGAACGCTAGTGACACCAAGACGCGCAGCATGTTCCGTGGCCGCACGAGCTGCTTTCAATTTGTCCTCAAAGCTGGGCTGAGGGAGTACTTTCCAGACGAAGCTCATTGCTGCGTCCTTCAAAATGCCGGTTGGCTCACCCGTTGTCGCATCGCGTACAATTACGCCGCCAACTGGATCTACTGTTTGACCTGTGATTCCTGCCATGCGCAACGCAACGCTGTTGGCAAGTCCCATATGCCCATCGAGACGACTAACAAACACTGGCGTATCCGGCGTATGACGATCGATCAGCTCTTTCGTTGGTAACGGACCGCCTGGCCAACGTTCGTGATCCCAGTCCCCCCCAGTAATCCAGCGGCCTCGGCCAGCTCTTTCTGCGAATTGCCTGATTCGTTCGGCAAACTCCAGTGGCGTATTCGCGTCGCGCAGATCTACGCTTGAGAGCTGAAAGCCACCACTGAGAAAGTGCACATGCGAGTCATTGAAGCCCGGTAGGACTAGCTGTTTGCGAGCATCAATAACGCGTGTGCGCTGTCCTGCCAACTTCTTGATGTCTTTGCTGAAACCGATTGCAACGATGCGATTGCCTAATATACCAACTGCTTCGGCAGTAGGTTGGCGAGCATCCATAGTGTGGATAGTCGCATTGTGAATGATCAGATCAGGCGCCAGGTATTTGTTATCAGCGCTGCCAGAAATATTGGTTAGGGACATTGAGACAACCAGACAAAGGGGAAGAAGTAACTTCATTCTCATAGGGATGAATGGTAAATGGTGAATGGTGAATGGTGAATGGTGAATCGTGAATCCTGAATCGTGAATGGTAAATGGTCAGTGGTAAATATTAACAACTCACGATTCACCATCATTCACCATTTACCATTCACCATTTACCATTTACCATTTACTAATTCATGGATCAACTGGTCGAAAAACTCAGGGCTGCACTAGGCCACAATTCTCTTCTGGCCGAGCCCGAAGAACTCCTTGTGTATGAATGTGACGGCTTGCCTCACCATAAGTATCGTCCACGCGCTGTGGTTTTTCCTAACTCAACTGAAGAGACTTCTGAAGTAATGCGTTTGCTGGCGGAGGCCCAAGCCCCCTTTACTCCACGTGGCGCCGGAACAGGTCTTTCTGGTGGAGCGTTGGCTTTGAACAATGGCGTTGTCATCGAAATGGCACGCATGCGAAGAGTACTTGGCATCGACTATAAGAACCGTCTCGCCGTCGTCCAGACCGGCGTCGTGAACGCTCATGTTTCTCGGGCAGTTGCTCATCTTGGTCTTCATTATGTACCCGACCCCTCAAGCCAACCAACCTGCACCATAGGCGGGAATATCGCTGAGAATGCCGGGGGCATTCACTGCCTGAAGTACGGCACGACTACAGACCATATAATCGGCGCCCGCGTTGTGCTGGCGGGAGGTGAGATCGTCGACCTTAAGAGTACTGAAGTGCTGAACAATGGTTACGATCTAATGGGTACGTTCGTAGGCTCCGAAGGCACCTTTGGTATTGCCACGGAAGCTACTTTGCGTTTGACGCCGATACCGCCAGCGATTCGAACTTTGTTGGCAGATTTTGTCGAAGTAGATGACGCGAGCCATGCAGTATCAGCAATCATTGCCGCTGGGGTGATGCCCGCAGCGCTCGAAATGATGGACCGCGAGATCATTCGAGCCGTTGAAGCAAGCGTCTTCGCTGCCGGCTTACCACCCGATGCGGGCGCGGCACTCTTAATTGAGCTAGACGGGTTGGAAGCCGGGCTCGATGAAGAAGCCGATCGTGTCGTCAGCATATGCCTCGAAAATCGCGCCCGAACCTGTAGGCGGGCTCGAGATGAAAACGAGCGAAAGAAACTGTGGGCAGCGCGTAAAGGTGCATTTGGTGCGATCGGAAGGATTGCGCCGGATTCAATGATTCAGGACGCAGTGGTTCCCAGATCACGGTTGCCGGAGGTACTCAGCGAAGCGTATCGGATAGCCTCGAAGTATCAGTTAATGATTGCCAATGTCTTCCATGCTGGAGATGGCAATCTGCATCCGCTTATCTGCTTCGATTCACGATCTTCAGAAGAGGTTCGGCGTGTGAAGGAGGCTGGTCGTGAGCTGATGGAGGTTTGTGTTCGAGCCGGTGGCAGTATCACCGGTGAGCACGGTGTCGGGCTTGATAAACGAGAATATTTTCCACTGATCTTTTCTGAAGCTGATATGGAAACAATGCTTCGTGTGCGTGAGGCTTTCGATCCTCTAAGGCTGTGTAACCCTGGAAAGATCCTTCCCGCGCCGAGAGGATGTGGCGAAGCACGTGCGGTTGTTGGAGAGGCGAAGACGTTCAGAGAAGGAGAAGCAGGGTCTATCGATGTTTCTGAAGCAATTGCTGAAAACGTTGGTGCTCAGTCGACGCTTTCCTGGCGCGCAGAATCACCTCATCCCAGTGTCTCTGTGACTTCGGGTAGCTCCGTTGCTTCCATAACCCCAAGGTCTATTGAGGAAGCCATTGACATTGTGAAGCGTGCCTCTGAGTCTGATTTGACGATTACTCCCGTCGGGGCGCAAACCTGGTGCCGGAGCCAAAACGAAGCAATTGAAACTGATCTCATCATTAGCACCGAGCGACTGACTAATCTGATTGAGCACGAACCAGCTGATTTAATCGCTACGACTCAGACTGGATTGACTCTGGACGAATTCAATCGGCAATTAGCATTGCGAGGGCAGTGGCTGCCAGTAGATCCGCCTAACGATGGCCGGGCGACGATTGGCGGCGTTATCGCCACAGGGATAGGTGGCGCTCAGGTTTGCGGTTATGGACCAATACGGAAGTATGTAATTGGGATGAAACTCGTAAGGCCCGATGGGAAACTCATCAAGGTAGGCGGTAAGGTGGTCAAGAATGTCGCTGGATACGACCTGTGCAAATTATTTACCGGGAGTTATGGAACGCTCGGTCTAATTCTCGAGGTGACTTTCAAGCTTAGACCACGTCCTGAGAAGGAAGCCACTCTCATTGCTTCAGGCTCTGTGGAAGGACTTGTTACAGTCGGACACTCCATTCTTAACGAGCCGCTATTCCCCGTCGCCCTGGAACTTCTTTCACCCGCCGTTGCCGGTAGCGTTATAGACACCAAACCTAACAATTGTGTTTTGATGGTTCGGTTCGCCGGAAGTAAAACTACCGTAGGACATCAGCTTAATAGGGCGGTGACTCTTATGCGACGTGAAGGCAACGGACTTCGTGATGAGATCCACGAAGAGGATCAAACGCTTTGGCAAAAGCTCCGAGCCTTACCGCTACTTTCACAGGAGATTGGCTGGCGCACAGTGATTAAGCCATCTGAGATTGCTGAATTTATTCTCTCATTCAATGAAGAGTCGATGTGGAGTACGGGAGTTGCCAACGGAGAGGTTAGAGGTTATGGGCCAGAGTATCCGCAGGAGATAAGTCGATTTACAGTTTTAGACAATCGATCGCGGGAACTTATGAGAAGGATAAAAGGGCAACTTGACCCTAAGGGTGTATTCCCTAGTAGCTTTTAGGTTGAAATTGAAGCCCCCTCGGCTGACCGAGGGTGTCTGTGCCGGGGGTGGTCTTTGGTGTTAGGTTGAAGTTGAAGCTCCCTCGGCTGAAGCCGAGGGTATCTTTAGTACTGAGTACTTAAAAGGTTATCGAATGAAGAACAATTCTTATTCTGCTATCCGCATGCTGCTTGTCGCGCTCTTACTATTCGCATTCAACTCAGCTCCTTTCGCTCAGTTCTCTATTGCGCCCGACGCTCAATTTCATGTCGCGCCAGCCCAGGCAGCCACTGTTTCGCCGGCACGCCAACCCGTCAGGGCAAAACATGGAATCGTCGCTTCCACTAACGAAGTTGCCTCGCGTGTAGGTGTCGAGATAATGAAAAGCGGCGGAAACGCGGTTGATGCCGGTATTGCAGTCGCCTTTGCTCTTGCCGTTACTCATCCTCAAGCCGGCAACTTGGGCGGCGGCGGCTTTATGATGATCAGACTCAAAGATGGAAAGACAACTGCAATCGACTATCGCGAAATGGCTCCCGCTGCAGCTACCCGCGACATCTATCTCGATAAAGAAGGTAACCTGATAAAAGGTGAGGGATCTTCTACCGTTGGCTATCGGGCATCAGGAGTTCCCGGTACCGTGCGCGGGATGGAATTGGCGCTGAAGCAATACGGCTCTGGCAAACTGAGTTGGGCCGAGTTAATTGAGCCGGCACGTAAACTTGCTGCAGGGTTTCCGATTACGTACCAACTCGCCCGCAATCTTCGTAATAGCAGTAACTACCTTTCTCTTTATCCCGAAACGCGACGAATTTTACTCAACAATGGAAAGTATTACAACGAAGGAGACATCTTTCGCCAGCCTGATCTGGCAGCAACGTTTGCGCGGCTACAGAAACATGGTCCAATAGAATTCTACGAAGGCGAAACGGCCAAACTGATCGTTGCCGACATGCAACGTAATAACGGCCTAATCACAATGGCCGACATGCGTGGCTATGTCGCAAAAGAGCGAACCCCGGTTAAGGGTACTTATCGTGGACATGAAGTGATTTCGATGCCGCCACCATCATCAGGTGGCGCAGTCCTTGTTCAGATGCTGAACATCCTTGAAGGATACGAACTTGGCAAGCTTGATTGGGCCTCCTCTGACCGTTACCACCTGATGACTGAAGCAATGAGACGAGCCTTCGCTGATCGCGCCGAGTATCTGGGTGACGCTGATTTCGTCAACGTCCCTGTCGCGGGTCTTATCGATAAGAATTACGCTGAGCGCCTTAGAAGTACAATCGATCTCGAGAGGGCTTCCACAAGCACACAAGTGCGCGCTGGTAAACCGCCAGGTCAGGAATCGGAAGAAACCACACATTTCACTGTAGTCGATGCTGAAGGCAATGCCGTAGCCAACACTTACACACTAAATGATTCGTTCGGTTCAGCGGTCGTTGCGAAGGGTACCGGAATACTCCTCAACAACGAGATGGACGACTTTGCGGCGAAGCCCGGAACGCCCAATATGTATGGGTTGATTCAAGGCGAGCGGAATGCCGTCGCCCCTCGAAAGCGCCCGTTATCGGCCATGACTCCAACTTTTGTACTGCGTGAGGATGGCAGTCTCTGGTTTACAGTGGGCACGCCGGGTGGACCAACTATCATTAATACAGTCCTGACAGTAATTACGAATGTGATTGACTACGGTATGAATATTCAGCAGGCCATCGATGCACCGCGGATTCATCATCAGTGGTTACCGGACGAACTCGTTTACGAACCTTATGGATTATCAGGCGACACCCAAGCTGCTCTAAAGAAGCGAGGTCACAGTCTTGGCAGGGTTCGTTATCTCGGGGACGCGCAAGGCATTATGATCGAAGAGAAAACGGGAGTACGTCTAGGTGCAACTGATCCGCGACGCAGCGATGGA
>CAZNPP010000173.1:6514-9240 GCA_964574785.1 uncultured Chloracidobacterium sp.
TAGCGCGCGAACGAAACACCCGCTACCGCGTGGGGGTACTGACTTTCAATCGACTACTGAATGACAACACTTCTTACTAGCGAGCTTGCACTTGAGGAACAGAAGCTGATTGCCTGTGTACACTGTGGTCTCTGTCTCGAATCATGTCCCACATACGTACTCACTGGCGACGAGAACGACAGTCCTCGTGGTCGTATATACCTGATGCGCGCGGTCGCTGAGGGGAAGCTCGCCGGGACATCATCATCCTTTCAAAAACACATCGATCGGTGCCTTGGGTGTCGCGCTTGCGAGCCAGTTTGTCCCGCAGGGGTCGAGTACGGGCAACTGTTAGAAGGAGCAAGGGAACTACTTCTCGACACTGGAAAGCGAGGCGGGCTGGATTATGGACTATTGCGACTCGTGTTGCGCAAAGTCTGGCTCCAACCCGCACGTCTGAGGTTAGCTTTTCTATTGGCGCGATGGTTTCGTGATCTGCGAATCGCAAAACTACTACTAATGAGTCGTCTACCTGGCTTGGTTTCGAAACGTCTTGAAATGGGACTGGCTCTACTCGAGAGTTCAAGATCCCAATTGTTTGATCGCGTGGGAAGATCAAACCTATCTGGTAACAACACAGCGACTACTCTACTGTTCAAGGGCTGCGTTACGGAGGGGCTTTTTCAGAGGACGAATGAAGCATCGGCGCGGGTTCTCATAGCAAATGGGTTCGCCGTGGAAGCTCCTTCAAATCAAGTATGTTGTGGAGCTTTGCATGCTCATGCCGGAGATTTGGATGGGGCCCGTGTTCTTGCCCGGCGCAACATAGAAGCTTTCGAGAGTTCGAGTGCGGCTTCGATTGTTACGAATGCTGGTGGTTGCGGGGCAATGCTTCTTACTTACGGTCACTTACTGGCAAATGATGCAGAATACTCGGACCGCGCAAGTTTGTTCAGCAAGAGGATAGTAGATATCAGTCAGAAGTTATCAACATGTGACCTTAAGAAAGGGGGAAAGATTCCTCCGCAAAAGATCACGTATGACGCTTCGTGCCACCTAATCAATGGTCAACGTGCAGTTGATGCACCACTGCAAATGTTGAAAGCGATACCCGAGCTTGATTATGTACCTTTGAAAGGAGCCGACAGATGTTGTGGCGGCGCCGGGATCTACAATCTGCTCGAGCCCGCAATGTCGCAAGGAGTACTAGACGAGAAGCTCACTTGTTTAAAGGATACCGGCGCTCAAGTTTTGGCTACCGGTAATCCGGGTTGCCAAATGCAAATCGGCGCTGGGGCGCGTCTGGCAGGTATGGACTTAAAAGTATGTCACCCAGTTGAGTTACTGGACGAGTCCTACAGGCAGGCAGGGATGTATAAATGAATGGTCTTGGAGCTTCGGTTTTGGTCTTTGTTTAGTGCTATTTCGTGTGGGTTGGTGGTTCACAAAATCTATCCACGAACTCACACGAACTTCACAGCAAAGCATTGTTAGTCCGACAAACTTCAGTTTGTCGACGTCAAACTAAAGTTTGTCGGACAGGGGGACCACCAGGCCCCCCACAATGGTTACTGCGGGGTTGTGGTCCTTATCTAAAGCAACCACATCAGCGCGCTTTCCTTCCTCAATTGATCCGCATTCTTGATCTAGGCCTAAAAGCCGTGCCGGATTGGTTGATGCCATTTTGGAAACATCTGTCTCAGAAGCTCCCAAAGAGAGCATCGTTCGTACAGCATCGATCATGGTTATTACGGAACCGGCAATGCTGCCGCGTTCGTTACGAGTGCGACCCTTCTGTACGCTTATTTTTTCACCCCAGATCTCGTATTCACCGTCTCCCAAACCCGCCGCGGCGATCGCATCACTGATCAGTGTCAGGTGGTTCGCACCCTTCAGACGCAACACTAACTGCAACATGAAAGGATCGAGATGCACACCATCAGCGATCATGTCACACGTCACATCGTCACGACTAAGACCCCACGCAACTGGTCCAGGCGAGCGGTGATGCATGGGCGCCATAGCATTCATAAAATGCGTCATATGCCGAGCACCTGCTGTTGCCGCCTCATTCAGCACCTTCACATCGGCGCGAGTGTGTCCAATCGATATTACCCAGCCTCGACTGTGAAGCTCACTGACTAGTTCCACTCCACCTGCAATCTCGGGTGCGAGAGTAATCATGCGCACTGCACGTTCATGTTTAGGAATTGGCAGTGATTCGAGATCGGAGACCTTTGGGTAGGATCTAAAGTAATCGGTTCTGAGGGCGCCACATTGACTTGCATTCACAAAAGGACCCTCGTAGTGCACACCCAGAGCACGTGCCTGAGGTAATTGTGAGACAGACTGTTGACTCACCAACTCGTCGATTGCCACGACTGCGCTGCGATAATCATCCTCTGGGGCAGGTACTAGTGTTGGGAGCCATGCTGTAACTCCCTGGGTTACCAAGAATTCTGATACTCGAACAATATCATCAGCACTGGCCTGCATCATATCCACACCTACAGCGCCGTGGATGTGAACATCGATGAAACCAGGAAAAAGCGTTAGCCCTTCTAGATTGAGTTCTCTATCTGGTGGTGAATGAGTGCTGTCTGGTGTGGTTAAGCGAGCGATCCGTCCGTCCTCAATCAGGACGCTAGCTTTCTCTATGATTCGTTCTGGCAAGACTGCGCGGACATTGCGCAGTAGTGTGGTGTTGTTTGAAGCTTTCACGGCCTCCCGTTGTGGCCTTCACTTAT
>CAZNPP010000174.1:0-9084 GCA_964574785.1 uncultured Chloracidobacterium sp.
ACTGGGATCAGTGTGCCGAGAGGTGACCCGACGCTACCGTGTGACGGTACTGATGACTGAGATCCACTGAGATCAGTCTGACGAGAGGTGACCCGACGCTACAGCGTGACGGTGCTGACGGAGACCCACTGCGTGACGGAGGACCACTTACTGACGGAGACCCACCGGGGTGAGCGATACTCGATGGGGACTCGACGCGAGGGCGCGACGGTACTGAGACCCCACTCCGCGACGCTACTGAGACTGAGACTCACTGTACCGCGTGACGTGACCCGATTTATACTGTCCGGCCTTCAATCCCGTATCGCGACTTAACTGTTTCTGAGTTTCGCACAAGCACAAAATAGTTCACTGCAAGACAAAATATCGCAGTCAAAGCCAGTAACACGAATCCGATCGAATAACCGCCAGTCGCATCTCTTAAGACACCCAGGACGAGAGGCGGGAAGAAGCCTCCAAGCCCGCCGAACGCCCCAACCAAACCGGTAACAGTGCCGGTTTCCTTAGGGAAATGCTGGGGCACCAATTTAAAAACAGCTCCGTTGCCCAGACCAAGAACAGCGGCTGCGCCGAGTGCGCCAACTGTAAAGGTTGGCATGAACGGGCAGCCCATTAACGCTCCGAATACCGCAACGGCGCCGAACACTCCTAACAGAACACGAGCCCCACCGAAGCGGTCGGCCAACATACCTCCCACTGGACGCATTAATGTTGCCAGGAGCACAAAGCCAGCCGTGCGCGCACCAGCATCAGCAGGGGACAGCTTGAAGAGATCTCTAAGCAGCGTGGGCAGATAGATCGCAAAGGCAACGAATCCGCCGAAGGTTAGGAAGTAGAAAAGCGAAAGTACCCAGGCCAGAGGCGAGCGCCGCAAAACGGATAAGTTCTCACTAAACGTTTTTGGCTTTGAAATTGAAGCTGCGTCACGGGCGAATAAATAGAAAACGATTGCCCACAACACCGCAATCGCAGCGAAGATGAAGAAAACCTGACGCCATGAGCCGAATGTGAGAGCGAGCACGGGTGCGCCAAATACTGCGATTGATTGACCGATGTTCCCCATCCCATAGACACCAAGCGCAGTGCCTTGCTGGTCTGGAGTAAACCATTTGGATGTGAAGCCGATGCCGACTGAGAAGGTCGTTCCACCCAGGCCAAGGAACAGACCGAGAAAAAGTAATTGAGTATAGCTGTTTGAAAATCCAATAGCCGCCGCGGGGATTGCCGTCAGAAGTAGCAATACTGAGAATACTTTGCGCCCACCAAACCTGTCGGTGAGCATCCCAGCAGGTAATCGACCAAGCGAACCAAACAAAACGGGAATGGCAATTAGTAAGCTTGTCGCCTTCGCCGAAAGCCCAAAAGTCTCCTTGAAAGTTGGCGCCAGGGCTGCAATCAGTCCCCAAAGGGCAAACGAAACTGCAAAAGCGGTTGTTGCCAAAAATAGAGCACGCGCAGCTCCGGGCTTAAGTTCTTTCATTCTAAATCACAGCTCCCGAAAGGTTCTTCCATTATTGTGGTCGCCGATAATCGACGAAGTTGCTAACAGTGCAATGAGTGTACCGTCGAAAGATTCCCTTTTTGTGTGCGCATAGTAGTGAGATATGGGGAAAATCTCAATGATGCGGCGGAAAACTTCGCATTCCTTGTCCGGTCCTTCTAGAAAATCGTGTTAGCCAGTGTATTCAACAATCGCGGTAAACTGGTAGACTAGCCTGCAAACTACGATGACGATTGAGACTCTCAAGGCAACAGCTTGGGGCGTGGCTTTCACTGTAATCGTAGCCGTGTTGATCATACTCGGCTCGCGAAACCTTGCTCATTTCGATGCCGCGCTCGTGGGTTACACGTTTGCAGTACTCTTTGCGACCTTCGGCATCACTTATCGATATGCGATGTGGTTGCAACGACCTCCGACTGCGCTCTATTGGAAAAGAGGTTGGCAGGTTTTCTTGCGACCACGTCATTTGGTCCGGAACATAAAATCGTGGCTGGTACGGGTCCCAACCGATTTCGGCTTGAATGCTTTCATACTTAAGAGAGATAGATTCCGTTGGGCGGCCCACATTCTGATCATGTGGGGCTGTATTATTGCGGTCGTCATCACATTTCCTTTGGTTTTTGGCTGGATTCATTTTGAAACCTTGCCTGACAATTTTGAGTGGTATCGCACCTATATTTTCGGGTTTCCGACGTTCTCATTTCCTATAGAGTCTGCGTTTGGTTTTTTTGTTTTCCATGGATTGGTGTGGTCCTCGATCATGGTCACATTGGGAGTGATGTTAGCCATGCGTCGCCGGATGATCGATCATGGCGCCGGGGCACTACAGCAGTTCGGTGAAGATTTTTTGCCTCTGATCCTTCTGTTTGCGATCAGTGTAACAGGATTGATGTTGGCCGCAAGCTACACATGGATGAAAGGGTACGCGTACGATTTTCTTGCGATTCTGCACGCCATCACTGTTATCTTCACGCTGCTTTGGCTTCCTTTCGGAAAGTTTTTCCACATCTTTCAGCGTCCAGCGCAACTGGGTGTGAGTTTTTACAAAGATGTGGGCCAGCGCGAAGAACCAGCAAATTGCCGGCGGTGCGGAACACCATTCACGTCACGCATGCATGTGGAAGATCTGATCGAGGTGGAAAGACAGTTAGGCTATAGCTATGAGATGCCCGATAACAGTGTGGAGCATTACCAATGGATCTGTCCACCTTGCCGAAGATCTCTATTGGCGCTCGCACAGGGTAGGGTTTGGCGAGGTGAAGCAGATGTATTTGGGGATCTTGGCGAAATGCCCCCTCAACCATTGCTCGGAAATCCTGGCCCAAATCAGGGACCATTGGGGGAAGAGGACCGGAGAAACTTTCATCCATGATGAAGAGACGGTCCAACCAAGTCAATACCGTTTGGTTGTCTCGAGTCAGTACCACTGCGCGGTAAGCGGGTGGGTTGGTTTGATTCGTCACGTGTTCAAAAGGTTAACCCAGCCGCTACCGCGTGGTGGTACTGACTTGACGCCACTGTCGCTGGGCAAGTACTGACAACCGCTTTAGCTGGAGGTGTTCTAGATAAAGATGGCCCTTGTGCCAAAAAAAGCAGAGACCTTTTTCCAACAATTCGGTCCGCACACCGCATATGCAAGCGGCGCGCGACTGGAAACGGGTGTTGAACCTGACAAGTTGGTAAAGACTCATTGTTGTTTTTGCGGTCAACAATGTGGCATTCAACTTAAGGTTAAAGGCAACGAAGTGATTGGGTTCGAGCCATGGGAGGACTTTCCTTTCAATCGGGGAATGCTCTGTCCAAAAGGAGTAAAACGCTACTTGCAGGGTTCTCATCCTGATCGCTTGCTGCATGCCTATCGACGCGACCAGACGGCTGCCAGCGGATTTTCGGAAATTCCCTATGACCGAGGTATTAAACATGTCGCCTCTGAGATTCAGCGAATCCAATCAACGTACGGTAACGACGCCTTCGGGATAATCTCAGGAGCCAGTCTGACTACAGAAAAAGCCTACTTGATGGGCAAATTTGCTCGCGTCTGCCTGAAGACTTCAAATATTGATTATAACGGACGCCTCTGCATGGTTAGTGCGGCAGCCGCCAACAAAAAAGCATTTGGTATTGATCGCGCTGCAAATCCCTGGTCTGACATACTCAAGGCTGAAGTCGTCTGGATTAGCGGCGCCAACGTGGCGGAGTGCGCGCCCATAACAACCCACTATGTTTGGCAAGCTCGGGAACACGGCGCGAAAATCATTGTAGTCGATCCACGCATCACACCGATTGCTCGCACCTGCGATCTATTCCTACCAGTGAAGCCGGGGCGTGACATAGCACTCTTCAACGGCATCCTTAATCTGATGATCGAAAACGATTGGCTCGATCATGAGTTCATTGACCAACATACTGTTGGATTTGAAGCAGTGGCAGAACATGTCCGTCAATGGACTCCGAAAAAGACTGCCGAAGTAACTGGAATCTCAGAACGAGCAATTCGCCAGGCTGCTGAGTGGTGGGGTCAAGCTAAGTCAAGTTTTCTGCTACATGCACGTGGCATCGAGCACCATACTCATGGTGTTCAGAACTGCCTTGGCGCTATCAACATCGTCCTTGCCTCGGGTCGAATAGGTCGCGAAGGTTGCGGCTACGCGACAATCACAGGGCAGGGAAATGGTCAGGGCGGCCGTGAGCATGGACAGAAATGCGATCAACTTCCCGGCGCTCGTGACATCAGTAATCCTGAGCATCGTGCTTATGTGGCTGGCATCTGGGGAATCACACCTGATGAAATGCCAGCCGCCGGAGTTGACGTCTATGAGATGTTTCGTCGAATTGATCGTGGCGAGATTCGCGGGCTCCTGAGCATTTGCTTCAATCCAAAAGTTTCTCTTCCTGATAACAACTTCGTAACTCAATGCCTCGACAAGCTGGAGTTTTACGTCGCTATAGATTTCTTTCTCAATGAGACGGCGCAGCATGCGGACATTGTCTTGCCTGGTTCGCTACACGAAGAGGATGAGGGCGTGGTTACTCAGATTGAAGGACGGGTGATCAAGATCAACAAAGCTATTGATCCGCCGGGCGACGCTAAGCAGGACTGGCGGATCATCCAGAACATTGCCAAAGAGCTTGGTCGAGAACATGGTTTTACGTTTACCGCTCCGCACGAAATATTCGAGGAATTGCGTGTCGCATCAAAAGGAGGGATAGCCGATTATTCTGGCATTACCTACGAGAAGATCGAACAGCAAGGCGGGGTGTTTTGGCCATGTCCAAGCGACGACCATCCGGGAACTCCTCGCCTGTTTGAAGAAGGCTCGTGGAACCCTCTTGCAAAGGATAATGGACCATTCTACTTTCCGGATGGAAAGGCGCGCTTCAACGTCGCGGCCTACACGCCGCCGGCAGAAGACACAGACGACGAATATCCACTGATGCTTACGACCGGAAGGGTAATCAGTCATTTCCTTTCGGGAACGCAGACGCGGCGGATCGGACCACTTGTAGATCAGTATCCTGAGCCTCGCCTGGAAATGCATCCGCGGCTTGCTCAACAACTGGGCATTGCTGATGGGGAGTTCGCCACTGTCGAATCGCGAAGGGGCAAAATTACTCTGCCTGTAATGGTCGTAACAACGATTCGGCCTGATACTGTTTTTGTTCCTTATCACTGGCCCGGAAGAAAGAGTATCAACCAGTTGACTATTTCGGCGCAGGATCCCATCTCGAAGATCCCGGAATATAAGGTATGCGCCGTCCGTGTCCGTAAAGGGTAAGATTTGCCTATTTATCGTCAATCGAGAATCGTAAACCGCAATCATCAATCCGGAATCGTTAATCGACAGTCGGGAAATCGACAATCGGCAATCTCTTATGCCAGTGCCCACACAGAACGAATTCTTCATCGATCCCAATCGCTGCATTGGTTGCCAGGCGTGTGTTCAGGCCTGTAGCGAGTGTGAAACGCATAAGGGCTATTCGATGATTCATCTCGATTACGTTGACCGGGCGCGGTCAGTTCAAACTGCGCCGGTGGTATGTATGCATTGCGACTCGCCAACTTGCGCCGAAGTGTGTCCGGCAGATGCGATTAAGAGAACCGCTGATGGCGTGGTGCAAACGGCTCGGAAGCCGCGCTGCATTGCTTGCAACAACTGTGTACTCGCCTGTCCTTTCGGCGTACCCAAGATGAAGACAGAGTTCAAGCTGATGATGAAGTGCGATATGTGTTACGACCGTACTTCTGAAGGTTTGAAGCCAATGTGTGCCACAGTCTGTCCAAGTCAAGCACTCTTTTTCGGGACGCGCGAGCAGATCGAGGTGGAGCGACCTCGATCAGCGCCAACCAATGAGTTTCACTTTGGTAAACAGACCATCACCACAAAAGTCAACATAATGTTGCCCAGAACCGGTAAGGCAGAATACCTGGACGTTACCGAAGCTATGAACGAGCGCACGACCGGAAGAAGTATCTCACTGAACATCCTTGAGGGAATGTACGACGAGGAGCGAAGCCAATGATGAAGAGCGAAGGCGAGTCTCAGATTGGCGCGCGTTTGTCAGATCAGCCGAAGTGGCGGCAGGACTTTCCAATCGATTGGCCGCAGGATAACTACATCGCCCGCCGCGATTTCACCAAGTTCATGGTTCTGACCAGTTTTGCTTTCGTTGTAGGGCACTTCTGGATCTTGGCACGGAATCTCCTCCGCAAACAGCGTGGCGAACCCCCTATTCAACGGATTGCTACAGTTGATCATGTTCCGGTTGGCGGTTCCCTCTCATTCATTTATCCGGAAGCCCACGATAACTGCGTCCTGGTGCGAACGGACCAGGAGACCTTTGTTGCTTATAATCAGAAGTGCACCCATCTGTCATGTGCGGTCGTGCCGCAACCTGACCAGCAACGGTTTTATTGTCCTTGCCATGTTGGTTCTTTCGACCTTACAACAGGAGCGCCGACTGCAGGACCACCGCGAAGGCCGTTGCCCAGAATAATTCTGGAAATTCGAAACGATGTCGTGTATGCGACTGGAGTGGAGGTGAAAACGATATGAAGCGCCGCCCGACATCTGAGACTCGAATGACGATCGTATACGGCATCCTGTGTATAGTGTTGATTATTGTGATGCTGCAGTTATGGTTGCTGATGGCGACGATGAACGCCTATCTCGGAGGCGATGAGTCGGTGATCTGGCCCGCGGCATTAGCGAGCCTGGGGTGCTTTGCGCTGAACGCTGGTTTGCTTTGGTATATCTACCGCATGGACCGTCTATGAAAAGCTTGCAGCAGAAGGAAATTGCTCACCTAATGGGGAAAATTACCGTTTTTTTGTAATGCGGAGACTAAAACTTCTGCCATCCATTAGCTAGGGTTCCAGTAAGCCCGGCGTCTCCCAGTTGAGTTTCATATAGCGCGTCCGATTAGGTTCGCTATCGTGACGGCCAGTTCGTGCGCTTCCACGGGTTTGGGTACGAACATTTGGTATCCGGCGGCGAGCGCGCGCATTCGATCTTCAACTCGAGCATATCCGGTCAGTGCAATCGCGGGTGTATTCCTGCCTTGGTTTGGCTCTAATTTCCTGAGTTTCTGAATCAGCGCGTAGCCGTCCTCTTCTGGCATTCCGATGTCGCAAACAAGCACGTCTGGGTTCCAGCAGGCGAGCGCGGCGAATGCTTCTTTTGCTGAACCGGCGGCCATAACCTGAGCCCCGAATTGAGCCAGCACTCCTTTGAGCATGTCCCGCGTGTCCGCCTCATCGTCAACGGCCAAGATACGTATGCCGGAGAGATTTGGTCGCTCAGAGTGACTCGATGCCGACTTCGACACAAGGTTCTCTCTAACTCGCGCTAACGGAACACTAAGCGTAAAAGTCGCACCTAACCCTTTACCACCACTAGTCGCTGAGATAGTTCCACCGTGCATCTCGATGAGACGGCGCGCGATCGCTAACCCTAAGCCCAAGCCGCCATTTCGTTTAGTGATTGTGCCGTCAGCCTGACGGAAGGGTTCAAATAAGTAAGGCAAGAATTGCGGACTTATACCTTCCCCGGTGTCACTGACAATAATTCGCGCTTCTGAGCCCCTGTTCTCCAGTTTGATCTGTACGCATCCAGTCTTGGGTGTGAATTTGACAGCATTCGATAGCACATTCCAGATGACTTGCTGCAGCCGGTTCGCGTCTGCTTTCACGGCCGCATTGTCTAACAGCGTTTCAAGATGGACACCTTTGGCTTCCGCGATGGGTTGGATGGAATCCACTGCCGCTTTGATGACATTAAAGAGGTCGATCTGTTCAATTTTAAGACGTAGATTGCCAGACATCATCCGTGAGACATCGAGCAAGTCTTCGATCAATTGAGCCTGAGCTTTAGCGTTGCGCTCCATTACTTCTAGTGCGTGAGCGGTAGTAGCCGCCTCAACTTTTCCACTGCGCAGCAATGTGGCCCAGCCAAGAATTGCGTTGAGCGGAGTGCGCAGCTCATGTGAGACGGTTGCCAGAAATTCGTCTTTCACGCGGTTAGCTGTTTCGGCTTCAGCCCGCAAAGTTTGTTCCCGGGCAAGCAGTTGTTCGCGCTCTTCTTCAGATTGCTTGCGTTCGGTGATGTCAATACCAGCCCCTAAGACGTAGGCGCCTTCGTCTCCTTCTGCGGAAGGAAGAACCGCGCAGCGCCACTCGATGAGTCGCTCCTCGACAGTTTTTGTCAGCCAGGGATTCTCGTGTGGAAGAAGTAATTCCGCATTATTGAGGTTCTTGAACCGGTCTTCAACCATCGTTTTATATACCGGCGGCAAGAATGTCTCGGAAATCGTCTTACCAAGCACGTCGTTTCGATCGTAGCCAGTTATCTCCTCACAAGCTCGGTTGAATAGCACAATGCGGCCTTGCGAATCAGCCATAACAATCATGCAGGGAGTGGTTTCAATTATCGCCCCTAGCATCCGGCGATTCTCCTCTAACACCTGTTCTGCACGCTTGCGCTCGGTGATATCACGAAGGTAGACGGAGAGACCGTCGCTGTCCGGGTAAGCATGTACTTCGAACCACTTTCCCCCTGCAATTATCGATGCGGCCTCGAAGTGAACAGGGCGCCTCTCCTTCTTTGCTATCTGGTACTCGCGGTAGAACACTGTATCCATTGCCTCAGGGTAGAGGTCCCAAAAGACCTTGCCGATAATCTCTTCGCGCGGCCTGCCGAAAAGTTCTGTTACAGCATGCTGGTTGACAGCCGTTAAGCGCCAATCATTATCGAAGGCTATAAATGCGTCAGTGATGCTTTCCAAAATCTTTGTTATGCGCCTGCGATCTGACTCGCTCTGTTCATGCAAAGCCTGCGCGAGCTTCTGTGACGCAACCAGTTCCTGGTTATGCTTATGCTCACTGAGATCCGTTACTACTATGCACACTGCGTCATTCATTTCCGGGGAACTCATTGAAACGAGGGTTGGTAATAATTTGCTCGTTGCAGTTCGCATCCTTATCTCTGCCTTGCTGTTGCCGCCTGCTCCAGGCTGCATCAAGGCGGCGAAAGCTGCAAAATCATCCTGGGCTACATATTGAGCGATATTGGTGCCCACCACACGTC
>CAZNPP010000175.1:0-8936 GCA_964574785.1 uncultured Chloracidobacterium sp.
CCTCCCGCCTCCCAACTAATGATTGCGCCGACCGCTTCTGGATTGCTACGGGTGGCAACCAGTTGAAGACCAAGCCAGTTGTTGCGGTTTCCACCTTCATTCCGAAGCAATAGAGGTGGTGCGCCATTATTGATGACCAGAACGTCAAGATCCCCATCATTATCATAATCACCAACGGATAGGCCCCGCGCTGGAATCATCTTCTTGAAAACATCACCTGACTGCTCGCTCACATGCATGAATTTGCCATTGACATTCCGAAACAACAGCATGGGCTCCTTGTATGTCACCTTTAGTGATTGGACTTCCACCATATCATCCGGGTGACCGTTCGCGAGAATCAGATCGGGATAACCGTCGTTGTCGTAATCAAAAAATCTCAAGCCCCAGCCACTCAAGAATCGCGTTGCTTGAGCAATTTCGCCGGGCCGATCAATGAATGTCAGATCCTTCTGATTCCAATAAAGACTAAAGAGCTCCTGATCGATATTGGCAACAAACAAATCCTGCCAACCGTCACCATCGAAATCAGTTGCGTCCACACCCATGCCAGACCGCGGGTTTCCTGAGTCGCCGTAAGCCACTCCGGCAGCCAGCCCAATCTCTTCAAACTTGCCTTTGCCCTTATTGAGGAAGAGGAAGTTGGGCATCGTGTCATTGGCGACAAAGAGATCCATTAGGCCATCGTTATTTATATCAGTGGCGACCGCTCCAAAAGCCTTACCCAGCGAGGCGGAGATACCCGACACCTTACTTACATCAGTAAAGGTGCCATCGCCATTGCCGCGAAACAGATAGCTGGGGCGTGGCTTAAAAACGCGAGGCACACAGTAATAACGGCGGCCCAGGCGATTATCGCCGCAGAAGATTGTGCCCGTACCGCTGTATTCCACGAAGCTCGAAACAAACAAATCGAGCTTGCCGTCGTTATCGAAGTCCCACCAAACAGCATGCGTGGACCAACCCTCGACTCCAACGCCGGCTTTATCTGTAATGTCGGTGAACGTTCCATCGCCATTGTTGCGGAATAGAACATTACGGCCATAGTTGGTAACGTAAAGGTCTACCCAACCGTCACCATCGAAATCACCAGCGGCCGCCCCCATTCCGAAGTGGCCCATCCGTCCAAGGCCAACACCGGCTTTCTCGGTCACGTCGGTGAAGGTTCCATCGCCATTATTACGATAGAGCGCGTTTCGGATCGGTGATTTTGGCGTGTAAAAATCCGAGCCCCCACTGTTGACCAGATAAATATCCATCCAACCGTCGTTGTTATAGTCAAAGAACAGTCCACCACCACCGCAGGTTTCCGGAAGATGGCGAGCTTCGGAATGCCCATTATCGTGCGTCCAAGTGATCTTACTGACGCTGGCTGGGACTTCGACGAAGGTAACCGGTGTTGGCGCTTTTGCTTGCTCTTGAGCGCGTGAAGCAAGGGAGAGATTGCTTGATAAACAAAAAAGAATTGCCAGCAAGAACGCAGCGATCATTGTCGGTATACGACGGTTTCCCATGTTGACTCTATCTCGCAAAGATCCCTGAAAACAGAAGTAGAAGAAATACCTAACTTTAAAACTAGAACCCGTGAAACCCGCCCAGCGAGTGTTCCAGTTCTTCGGAAGGCACCTAATTAGGATATGGTGCTCCCGGCTCAACAACTCGGATGTAGTGATCAGTAAACTTAAAGTGAGCACCCGGCAGCTCAGCCTTTGGCATATGGCAGGACGCACAATCCTTGGTTCCTACTTTGCAAATTGCCGCACCGCCTTGCGGCTCTGCATGTGACGCCCGTTTTGTCTGATCTCCTTCAGTTGAGTGACATGCGGTGCATTTGGCGTCGTAATGAGTAGAATCCAGATTAATCGCTTCGTGAGCATCGTGACAAGCCATGCAACTGATACGCCGATCGTTCGAGTAACACTTGCTGTAAAAAATCCTGTAAGGCTGGAAGCGAATGTTGTTGACCTGTAATTTCCTAAGCTCTTCAAAATCATTACTGCCCAGATGACAAGAACCACAAAAATCCTGGGTCAGTTCGTCTCCGCCAAGACTGGCGGGATTGAAAACCAATTTACCACCCGGCGTTCCAGACTGAATTGCATTGACATGCGGACCACCTGGCCCATGACAGGCTTCACAGCCAACTCCCGGAGTTACTCTCGCAAGATTTAACTTGCCTCCGTTCATGCCGGCCGTTGAATGACACTCAAAGCAATTCCCCACTTCCTTATCTGAAAGGACGCGTCCAACCGCCAGATTCAGTGAAGAGGGAATATTTTTCGGAGCCCCAATCGTAAGATCCAGCCCTCCGATCTTCTGATAAAAACTTACCCGGCTTTCATAAAACACACCTTTATCTTCAAGCAGGTAAGTCTGGCCGGCTCGACCTTGTCCCACGGCATATAGAATCGGCAGGCTGATCGTATCCTTCCCGTCAGTTACCGTATAAATACTCTGTTGATTGTTTCGCTTTATTGAATATGAATATGGTCCATTTCGATAGGTTAATAGCGGATTCTCTACAAGCAACCTGGAAGTGGAAACAGATTGCATTGCCATGCCCATGGCACTTTGCGCGTGAGGAACAGTCTGTTTCTTGTGGCATTGTGCGCAGATTTGATCACCTACAAATTCAGTATTGAGAGGTACCTTTCGCGGGTTCCATCTTTGGGGGTTCTGTTTATTAATTGAGGCCCAGGAGGAGGCTCCGAGGTCTCCTAATATTAGCAATACAATAACCAAGAGCAGAGTGTTTTTATTCTTTACTTTTGCTACCTGCATCTATTTTTCAAACCCTCGATAGTGCCCTGCCCAAACATCTGTCATTTATTCAGATCAGTCACTAGTAGAAACTCTGCTTGTCCTGGCGCTTTGCAATGGGGCATATAGGACTAGAGCGGAGCTTTTGTAGCGTGGAGTCACCACTCGATTCAGATTACTTCAGTTCTTATTTCGGATTTGGCTGTTCCGTATTTGTGCTGGGGACACTTCCGGTTTGTACGGCGTTTTCCTCTTGGTTGTACTTTTGCTGTAGCTTCTTGAATATCTCGCGCTCGCGCTCCGCATCGGCCTTACGACCGGCACGCATGTAGGCTCGCGCAAGCGCGAAGTGCATCTCGGGACTAGAGGGCGCTAGTCGCACCCCCTCTTCCAGCTCCTGCACCGCACGATCAGTCTGACCCAGGGCGAGTAGTGTTCGGCCCAGGACATTTCGTGCCGGGTACATTTTCGGTGCAAGTTGCACAGCTCGCTCGGCCAAGGGAAGCGCATCGTTGTGTTGGCCACGCTTCATGTACTCGAAAGCCATTTGCACCATCGCCGGCTGATGCAAAGGCGCGATCTCCAGTGTTCGCTTAAATGCTTTCAAAGCTACATCTGCATCTTGCCCCAATTGGAAGACTCCGAATGAGTAATGAACGTTCGGATCATCAGGATACCGCTTCACCAATGTCTCGAAGGCTTCACTGGTCTCGGCCAAACGACGAGCTGCCATGTTGAACCCGGCTTGGCCCGCAAGCACTACTTTTTCACTTATCTCTGCGGGAATGTCTTTGGGCAAAACAGGCATACGCAAAATCGTTAACCCAAACGCCTGGGCGATCTTCGGGTTTTCATTACCGACGCGCAAAAACTCTCTGAGGATTTCATATCCGATCTCAAACTGCTCAAACCGAATGTAGAGCAATGCCGTGTGATAGCGAACCACCGATTCTAATTCCCGATTACCATCAAACCCGAGCGAACGACCTCGTTGCAGAGCGATAACTGCCCGTTCATAATTGCCAGTTTCAAACTCACACAAGCCGAGCATTCCCCACACTGGTCCGCGGTTGGGCTCAAGTGCTACCAGATTTACGAAGGCATCCCTGGCCTGCGCGTACAGATCCTGGTCGTAGTAGATTGCCCCCAAATACCACCAGCCATCGGGCCACTTGGGGCGAATTCGTAAGGCGTTGGTATACAACTCGACGGCCTCGTCCAATCGACCCCCAGTGCGAGCTTCGTCACCCAGTTTCACCGCATTGTCGAACTCGGCATTCTTCTGGGCGTTTGCCTTCGGATTTGCCGACGGTTGCTTCGTCCTCGAAGTCGATTGGGCGCGAACGGCCGCGGCGAAGCCTATTAGGATGGCTAACGCCAGCGACATAAGAGTTCGTGCCTTCTTCGTTGAGGTCATGAAAACTATCGCTTTTTCCTTAGTTGAGGGTGATGATTCTCGTAATTTTCTGGTTGCTTGGTTGGAGCACTCGACTCATTATTATTCTGCCCCCCTGGTTGTTGGGCTTGTTTCTCGGCACTAAGCTTTTGAATGGCGGCCTTTTCACGGTCCCCGTCCTCTTTTCTATTAAGCCTATAGTAGACGGTCGCCAACAGCACGCGAGCCTCAGAGAAGTCGGGAATTTCTTTTGCCACACCTTCGAGCAAAGGCAGCGCCTCCTTTGGTTTGCCCAGAGCCAAATATACGGCAGCCAGATGATAACGAGTATACTGATCTCGCGGCCGCAAATGAATTGCGCGGGATAGATACTCAAAAGCCTGCTCAAACTGCTTGTCTTGTCGCAGTAGCACACCCGTGAAAAGATTTGCGTCAAAATCATTCTGATTAGCCTTCAACTCGATGCTGAAAGCACTCCTGGCCCTATGCGTGTCTCCCATCCTCATCAGCGCCCGTCCGTACCACGCGTGCAGCGTGGGCAGCTTGGGATCTAACTCAATTGCACGCTCAAACTCTTCGATTGCACGATGCCCATAATCGGCCAAGAGCAGGATCGATCCGAGCAACAGGTGAGCCTGCGCGGAATCTTCGTCCTTAAAGACCGAGTCAATTAATAGCTGGCCACGGTTCAATTGACCGTCGCCAATGAGAGCGCTGCCCAACAAAAAGGCAACGGTTCGATTACTCGGATCCGCCTCCGCGAGCGGTGATAAAGTCTCGATGACTTTCTTGTAGTTACCGATTCGAACCTGGCACTCGGCGAGGAGCAACACAGCGTTGGGGCGTTGCGGATGATTTGAAGCAGCAGCGGCGAGGAATCTTGTGAACTCATCGGCCGCTTCCGAGAATAGTGCACCTTTGTAATAGGCGAGCGCGAGATTGAAGCGAATTGTCTCATTGCCACTATCAAGAGCTAAAGCTTGTTTGTATTGAGCAATCGCTTCTTCATAACGCCCGAGACTCGAATATGCCGCTCCCAGATTGGACCGCACGTCAACCCGCTCCGGCCGCCTGGCGAGGATTGACTGGTAGCTAAGGATTGCGCCATCAATATCTCCATTTTTGTGCAACTGCGTCGCCCGAGCAAAGGCCTCCTCAACGTCGTCCGCGCTGGTTTGCGCAACTGCCGCAACCGCAAGTGCGCAAGTCACGACCGCAAGGAGGATCGCTAGCTGCAAACTCTTCTTTTTTCTCATTCACCACTTCCTGAGGACGAAAACAAGAGTGCCAGAAGTATACAACAGCGGCGTCTGTGATTTCCAAAGCACCCAGCTCCTGAGAAGTTAAAATGGACTGAGATTCATGCTGTAATATCGGTTCAAAATGACATCCAGAGCTTAGATAATTGTTGCCATTAATGAACTATTCGAAATTACTTTTATCTTATGTAGTGTCCCATTTTGATCTCATTTTTAGGCAACTAATCAATTCGACTCGATCACTCGTTAGGCGGTTCTAGGGCCTTGGTTTTGCACACGAACGCAACTATACTGCGTTCATCCCTTCCTGATCGTCCTGCTTGGGAGTCGGTCGCTATTGGGTAAGAAGCCGTTGTTGAGATTAAGGAGACGAGTCAATGAAACAGATTGTTATCCTGCTAGTGTTTGCGTTGAGTCTCTCAGTTCCAGATCGGATCGGTCAACAAACTCCTCAGAGTCAGGATGACGTAGTTCGTGTTCGCACCAATGAAGTCAGACTAGACATAGTTGTGAAGGACAAAAAGGGCCGTCCGGTGAAAGATCTAACTGCCGCCGATTTTGTAGTTTTGGAAGATGGCGTCAATCAGAAAATCGAGTCGTTTCGCTTCGTGACCAGAGGAACAGCACGTGACGCCGCTGGCACCCGCAGTCCAGATCAAAAAGAGAGTAATCCTGAACCCCCAGCGACCACAACAACGCTTCCAAATCGCACTTCGCCAGGAATCACAGCCCTTGTATTTGATCGACTTTCCGCGGAGGCCCGCTCATTAGCAAAAAAGGCGGGCGAAGCCTATGCGCAGGAAGGCATGGCCGCCGGCGACTACACGGGAGTGTTCCGAATAGATCAATCGCTGACAACCCTACAGCCGTTCACCGACAACACGGAGTTAGTGAAGACGGCGATCGACAGCGCGACGGGCGCCGTTGCTTCAGGCTATGCCTCAAGCGCCCAACGAACACGTGATATTGCCGAACGCAGTTCGGCGTTGGATCAGCAGCTTGACTCGGGACAGGCCGCAGCGAGCAGCGCAGGTGCAGGTGGTGACGGCGGCGGCGCGTCAGCAGCCGGTCAAGCCATTGGAGCGGCAGCTCAGGAGCAAGCGCTCCTTCAGATGGAGTCGAGAATACTCCAACAGTTTGAAGCGCTCGAACGAGACCAACAAGGCTTCGCCACGATTAACGGACTGCTTGCGGTGATCGGTCCGATGCGAAATCTTCCTGGACGAAAGACAATCATCTTCTTCTCAGAAGGGCTAAAGCTTCCTCCGTCAGTGCAGACGAAGTTTCCATCCGTGATAAGCGCAGCCAACCGCGCTAATGTCAGCATTTATACGATCGATGCAGCCGGCTTACGAACGGAAAGTGGTGCCGCCGAGTCAGCCCGTGAACTCAACTCATTGGCAGCGCAGCGCTTACAGCAACAGGGTCGAGGTACTGACCGCCTCGGAAGTGGGCCATACATGAAGGCCCTGGAAAGAAACGAAGAGCTGCTGCGTTTCGACCCGCGGAGCGGCCTCGGCCAACTAGCGGACCAGACCGGCGGTTTCCTGATTCATGACACAAACGACCTGACTAACGGACTGCGTCGAATAAACGATGATATGCACGGATATTACCTGGTCACGTACGTCCCTAAGAATGAAGATTACAACGGAAAGTTTCGTCAGATTAGTGTTAAGCTGGGCCGACCAAATCTCGACGTCCAAACGCGTAAGGGATACTATGCGGTTGAGTCGATGGGTCATTTTACCGTGCTAGATTACGAAGCTCCGGCCATTGCCGCCGCGAGAACTATAAACCAAAATTCAAAGCCGTTTCGATTTTTCGGTTCCGCTTTAAGTTTCCCGGCCCCGAACAGGCCCGGCCTGTCACTACTACTAGCGGAGGCGCCTCTTTCTGCGTTCTCATTTAAGCAAGGGGATAACGACCAAACCTACAAGACAGATTTTTCGATTGTCGCTTTGGTTAGAGATCAAACGCAACAAGTGGTACAAAAACTGAGCCAACACTATCCGTTAAATGGTCCGCTGGGGAACCTTCCCAATGTCAAGAAAGGCGACGTGCTTTTTTACCGTGAAGTGCAACTGCCTCCCGGCAACTACTTCGTTGAATTGATTGCCTATGATGGACCAACGGGAAAGGTAAGCGTCCAAAAGACTAACGTCGAAATCCCCGGTACTGATGAGACAAAGCCCCGCCTCAGCAGTGTGGCCGTACTAAAGCGTGCGGAGCAATTGACACCGGAAGAGCAGAAACGTGATCAGCCGCTTCGTTTTGCTGAGCTGCTGGTTTATCCCAGCCTGGGGGAAGCCATTTCTAAATCCCAGGCTAAGCAGTTGGCATTCTTCTTTACGGCATGGGCCGCCAGGGGATCCACCGCGCCTCTAAAACTCAGCCTTGAGATCTTGCAAGGTAACCAGTCCCTGACTAAAACTTCCGGTCAACTGCCTCCGGCGGATGATGCGGGACAGATTAAGTATGCGAGTTCCTTCCCGCTTGACAAATTCCAACCTGGGGCTTACGAGCTGAAGGTGACCATAACTGATGACAAGAATAGCGTGACTCGATCTACGAAATTCACGGTTACTTCGTAGACAGATGCCTCACGCCGGCAGGTTTATTCCACACTCCTTTAGAAGTGCCATGTTTATAGCTGGCTCAGGTACCGCACACCTCGCACTCCGTTAGGAGTGCCATGTTTATAGACCCGCAGCAGGACAAACGCTCCCGCACTCCGTTAGGAGTGCCATGTTTATAGACCCGCTGCAGGACAAACGCTCCCGCACTCCGTTAAGAGTGCCATGTTTATAGACCCGCTGCAGGACAAACGCTCCCGCACTCCGTTAGGAGTGCCATGTTTATAGACCCGCTGCAGGACAAACGCTTCGCACTCCGTCAGGAGTGCCATGTTTATAGCCTTCGCCTGGTAACATCCGTACCTTCCCTGTTATCATTCGTTATGTTCTACAAAACCTCACGCTCGATAGAGCAGAAAAGAGCTACCTCATGGCGAATACCTTCTCACAAATCTATATTCAAACAGTCTTTGCAGTTAGCGGACGCCTTTCCTTAATCACTTCCGACTTCAAAGAAGAGTTACACAAGTACATTACCGGCATTGTGACAAAGCAAGGTCAAAACTCATCAGGATTAATGGAATGCCCGATCATCTTCATATTCTTATCGGGTTAAAGCCGGCGATGGCTCTCGCAGATCTCGTAAGAGACATCAAGTCTGACTCGTCAGAATGGGTGAACAAGAAAAAATTGGCCCGAGGCAAATTCGGCTGGCAGGAGGGTTACGGTGCATTTTCCTATGGTCATTCACAATTAGATACGGTCATTCGGTACATAATGAATCAAGAAAAACACCATCAACGAAGGTCTTTCCGAGATGAGTACCTGACGTTATTGCGGAAATTCGAAATAGATTTTAAAGAGAGATACGTCTTCGAGTTCTACGATTAGCAAGGCTGAAACATGGCACCCCCGACGGAGTGCGGGCGGGTTAGTTCTTCTGCG
>CAZNPP010000176.1:0-8904 GCA_964574785.1 uncultured Chloracidobacterium sp.
GGCCGCGGTAATGGTGGTGGACGCGGCGGCTACGGCGGCAGTTCTCGCTACTAAGAGCGTTGCTGGTTATCTCCGGCGACTCTTTTACCTAAAGCCTCCGGCGCGGATTTGTCCCGGAGGCTTTTTTGGTCAGTAACTAATTACGTCATCTCAATAGGGTTACCAAACGACAGCAAAGGAGAACCATGGCGAAACCATTATTCGCAGTGGGCGAGCGAGCCGATAAGTTATGCGCAAAGTGTGACGAGGAACGTGGACACATCGTAACAGCCGTAACCAAACGAGGGCAGATTTCATGCGTGAGTTGTTCGAAGTGCGGCACAGTAAGCAGGTTCAAACTCAGTTCGCGCACATCGCCTCGTCTATCCGGGAAAGTGCCCTTGCCTTATGACCAAACATGCGTATACCGCACAGGACAAACGATGGCGCATAAGACGTTCGGCGTCGGAGAAGTAACAGGGCTGATCGAGCCGCGAAAGATTGACGTACTCTTCCAGGACCGATTGCGTCGTCTAATTCACGCTCAAAGCTAGCAAGGATTTGCAGGTGAATAAGCCAACAGGCATTGATTACCTTTACAAAACCTAAAGCGCAAGGTGAACAATGATAGCTTGTGACTTGTGTTCGGATTACGGCCTGCGTGGTGAAATGTAGGCTCGGCGTCCGCCCACTCAAGGTCATGAGTTGCCAGAATTTTGGCCGACGCTGGAGAAATTCTGCGCTGATCCCAAGGACTTCGTGAGTGAAAGACAGATCATCGAGATGGCTACCTTTTTTGAGGTAACTTTGACCCGTCTTCAACGTTGCATTAGCGAGCGAAACCAGCTACACCAACGTTGACATCACGGTAAAGTTCAAGGCCATCGCAGGCGTGATCGACCAGGGCGGCGGCGTAGTGTGGCGCGCACGTGACCCGAAAAGCTACTACATTGCCCTACGATGGAAAAAGTATCTGGACGTTAATGATTCGATTTTCAAGGAAGACGGCAAGATCGGTCTTTGGACGAAAGCCGACGCGCAAACGTATTTCGACGATCTCACGGTGAGCGGTAACTAAGGCTTATTCCGCTTAACTTTAGTCTCTCAATACTCATCATGTTTAACCTTTCTAGGGCTTCGGCACGTCGATTCACTTCTTCCCAGTTTATGTTCTGCATGAAGGCATCCACGTACTTCGCGGCTGCCGCGCCGTAGTCCATATGATAAGCGTGTCCCCCTTTCCTCTATCACGGATCTAGTCCGCGCGTTGCGAGTACTGGTATTCTTTTGCCCTACCGATTTCCCAAAGTGCGTGAGAAACTTCTAAGTGAAACCTGGGCCAAATGAAATAACCAAGCTCCTAAAGGATTGGAGTGGCGGCGACCAATCCGCGCTCGACAAACTCATGCCGCTCGTTTATGACGAACTGCATCGGCTGGCGCACAACCACATGCGGCGTGAAAAGGCCGGGCACTTATTGCAAACATCCGCCTTAATTAACGAGGCATATATGCGTTTGGTCGATAAACCCGACATAAACTGGGAGAATCGTGCGCATTTCTTCGGTATCGCGGCTCGTGTAATGAGACGCATCCTGGTTGACGAAGCACGCAAGCGAAACTTTGCCAAGCGCGGCGGCGGAGCTATTCAGATCTCGCTGAATGAAGCGATGACCGTGGCTCAGGAGCAAGCCACGAATGTAGCAGCCTTGGACGATGCTTTGAAGAATCTCGAAGCAATTGATTCACGACAAAGTGCGATAGTTGAACTGCGCTTTTTTGGCGGACTAAGCATAAAGGAGACCGCCAGCGTTTTGAACGTATCTCCAAGAACCGTGACGCGCGAATGGACGTTTGCGCGTGCATGGCTGCGTAATCAAATGACCACTTAAAATCCGTTTGTGAAAAGCGATTAGCGACCCGACCGACGGGAAATTATTTTGAGCAGTTATCAAGCGCCACCCACCCATCCGCCTTCTTTTAAGATTGCCGAGATGCGACCCGGAGCATTCCGCAGCTAAACTCACTCAAATACGCTTCAGGGTCGCCCGCAGCCGAGAAGAACTCAAAATTGTCTTTATCACGGCGTCCGCTTGGAACGAGTGGCAACGTAAAGATCGTTGCCGCCATATCCGCCAGGGCGAAGCGAGTAGAAATAAAGAGTTCTCCCGTCAAAAGATAAGGCCGGTGCTCCGTCGTTGTCAGTAGAGTTGACAGGCGCACCGAGGTTAAACGGCGCGGACCATGTATCACCAGTGGAAGCTCGGGTTGATACCCACACGTCCAACCCACCTAGGCCGCCCGGCCGATTCGAGGTAATAAACATCTCCAGGCCGTTACGGCTAATGCTGGTGCGAGTGTCACGTCCAACGCTAGACAGTTCGGTCACAAGTTGGCCGGGACTGAATGTTCCGTCTACCTGGAGCGTACTCGTGTAGATGTCCCAATCACCAATGTTATCCGGACGATTCAAACTAGTGAAATAAAGAGTTGTCACGCCTGTCGCTTCATCCTCGACATAAGTGGCCCCATCCTCGTCGAAAGAAGTATTGATCGTGCAACCGAGATTGAAAGCTGGTTCCCAACCAAAATCGTCGTGTGTGTGACGGCGGTATGTGGCCCAGAGATCAAAACCCCCACATCCGCCCGGGCGATTGCTCCCGAAGAAGAGGAGGTGCCCGTCACGGGAAAGAGTTGGCGCGTTCTCAGTGCCCGGTGAGTTGACGTTCGGTCCGAGGTTCACAGGAGGCCCCCAGGGATCTGCTGTGGTTTCCCGCTGGGAGACAAAAATATCCAGAGCGCCGCTGCCACCTGCGCGATTCGAGATGAAATAAAGGCTCAATCCTTTTTTGGAGATGGCTGGGTGCTGGTCAGTAACACCAGAGTTCACCGTCGCCCCGAGATTGGTGGCTTCATTCCAAGTTGTAAAGCCGGGTTGCCCATGTGCGGCAATCGCTGTCGCCACAAGCAAGAACGAAGAAGTCACGATTGAAGATAAGCACTTTTTCATGATGTTTCTCCTAAGTTTTGGGATACAAGGACGGTGTTGCTGTCGATTTCAACCATGAATGCGCGAAAAGAAACAAAACTGCGCCACAAGATTTTATTTTGGCCTTGACCTGAGACCAATCTAGTCTCTCTGGCGTGTTGGTAGACCTCACGAAGAGAACGATAACTTCCTTAAACTAAAGAGATAAATGAGACCAGGTCTTTACAACTTGGTTTTAATCTATGAACATTGGGGCTGCGCGCCCGGTTCAATTTCGCTGTCCCGTTTGGAAACTAACCCACGACAATGCCCGACCCGCATTGGGAAAATTTGAAAAAGATCTTTCACTCAGCGGTAGTGCTGTCGGCTCACGAGCGTGCGGCGTATCTCGACCAAGCCTGTTACGGTGATCCGTCGTTGCGGCGACGCGTTGAGTCACTGCTTCAGTCGCACGAAGAAACAGGTAACTTTGTCGATACGCCTGCTTATCAGGCGGCGGCTGAGATGTTGATTGATGGCTTGAAATTTAAGGCAGGCAGCACGGTGGCCCATTACAGGGTCCTTTCGTTACTCGGCGAAGGTGGGATGGGCAAGGTGTATCTGGCTGAAGATACGAAATTACATCGCAAAGTATCACTTAAGTTTCTGTCGACTAATTTCGCGCAAGATCACGAACGCATGCAGCGCTTTGAGCACGAAGCGCGTGCGATTTCCGCCCTTAATCATCCGAACATTCTGACGATTCATGAAATCAGCGAGTCAGATGGTCATCGCTTTATTGTTACTGAGTTAATTGAAGGTCAAACACTGCGCGAGCGACTACGATCTGACTTGGGCATTGATGAGGCTCTCGACATCGCGATCCAAGTGGCTTCTGCAATGGTAGTAGCGCATCGAGTAAACATCGTCCATCGGGATATTAAGCCTGAGAACATCATGATTCGGAAAGATGACAGGCTGGTGAAAGTGCTCGACTTTGGATTGGCCAAAACGATGCAAGGCCAAAGACGTGTCGACGTCGATTCGGCGGTTGATACCGCGTTAATTGCCACCACCGGGCCCGGTGTGGTGATGGGAACGGTTGCTTACATGTCGCCCGAGCAGGCGCGGGGTGACAGAGTCGACGAGCGTACTGACATCTGGAGCCTGGGCGCAGTGTTGTACGAGATGGTGGCAGGTAGCTCACCATTTATGGCCAGCAGTTCCAATGAAATCATCTCGGCGATCTTGTCAAGGGAGCCAGCGGTACCTCTCAGCCGCTATTCACATCAGGTGCCGGAGAGGTTGGAAGAAATTGTCGAGAAGATGCTGACTAAGAATCGCGATGAGCGCTATCAGACAAGTAAAGATCTCTTGATTGATCTGAAGCGATTGAAACAGTCATTGGAAACTAAAGCGGCTATTGAGCGGAACAAATCATCAGAGAAGTCCGATCTTGCCACTGCAGGGCAATGGAGTCATCGGTCTGTACGCGGAACGCCGAGTGCTCATCCCACTTCTAGTGCCGAGTACATCGTCGGTCAGTTTAAGAGCCATAAACGCGGTGTGATTATTAGCGTAGCATTCCTATTAGTAGTAGCTGCTGTGGCCCTGAGTTACGCATGGAGTTTGAAAGAAAGTCCCACGTCAACCGAATCAGAGATTAAGTCACTCGCCGTCTTGCCTCTTAAGTCAGTCAACCCAGACGAGAATTATCTAGGTCTGGGAATCGCCGATGCGGTGATTCTGCGGATCAGCCAAACGGGAAAGTTGGTGGTGCGCCCGACCAGTGCTGTGCGTCGATATTTGGGCGAAGACACGGATGCACTCACAGCCGCGAACCAGTTAGGAGTTGATTCGGTACTTGAGGGAACTGTGCAACGAGTAAATGATCGTCTAAGGGTCAGCGTCAATCTTTTGCGAACTAGCGATGGTACATCACTCTGGAGTGATAGCTTTGACTTGAACACACCAGATATCTTCGCGATTCAAGATACTATTTCGCAGCAAGTGGCTTCGCGTCTGCAACTAAAATTGAACGCGGAGCAACAAGCCCGCCTCGGTAAGCGCTATACGTCACATCCGGAGGCGTACGAGTACTATCTAAAAGGTCGCACTAACCTCGGGCGAATTACGACCGCAATCGGTGATCGTGAAGCCATTGATGCGGCCATCACTAATTTCAAGCAAGCAGTCGAACTCGATCCCAAATATGCGCTGGCGTACGCTCAGTTGGGTTACTGCTACATGTGGATGGCAAACTTTACCGACCCGGATAGCCATGTGTGGGTGGGATTAGCACAAACGGCATTGTCCGAGGCTGAGACCCTCGACCCGCTGCTGGCTGAGATCCACGAAGCCCGCTTTGAATACTATTTCAGTAAATATGGGAATTGGGACCTGGTTCAGGCATCGCGCGAAGCGCGTCAGGCTCTGGCCCTTAATCCCAGCGTTGGCCATATTGCAGTCGGCATCATCTACGATCACCTCGGATTGGATGAGGCAGCGGGTTTGAGAGAGTCTCAGCGGGCGCTAGAGATCGATCCAACAAACACTGCCGTTCAAGCCCGCTTGGTGGAGACCTACGAACTGTATGGAAAGTTTGATCAAGCGATTGATGCACACCGACGTTTCTTCGACACGCCAGGTCCAACGTTGTCGCTGATGGCGAAGGGCCGGCTCGATGAAGCACAACCTTTGTTGGAAGAGGCTGTGAAAAAGAATTCAGGAGACTTGCGAGCGAGAGGTAGACTGGCGTTGCTCTTCGCTTTACGAGGCAAGTTTCAGGAGGCTGAAACCGCAATCCCACCCATTCTAGAACAGGCTAGAAATAATCGCGGTTATCACCACGTTACCTTCGACATTGCGTGCGTATATGCGCTTGCTGGGAAGACGGGCGAGGCTGTCAAATGGCTGCGTACAACAGCCGACACAGGTATGCCTAACTATCCTCTCTTTGCCCGCGATCCTAATCTGTACCGGATCAGAAAAGAGCCGGCTTTCATTCAGTTTATGACTGCGTTAAAGACGCGGTGGTATGGATACCAGCGCGAGATCAGTAACTGATCCATCCTTTAAAGCGAGATCGGGGGTCTTTTCGATCGGCTATTGCCCCTTGGGTTATTTCGGTTTGGAGCCCACGAGGAACCGATTCACATGGTTGAAGAGTGCTGACCATGGCTTACAAATAGCTCACCACTCCAGCCACCTACCCTGTAATTGACGAAACCCTTACCTTACGCAAGTGCAGTGCGAGAGGAGTGTGCCCTGTCCTTGGCAAGTTTCAAGCCGAAGTAGTCTTGGATCATATTTGTTTGATAATCGAGTTGGACCAGCAGCCCTCCGCATTACAACCAGAACATCTAAGTCTTTGCGTCGCCAGTTACAGCTCAGTCAATTTTTCGATCATTTGACATGCGTCCTCATTCTCTACCGTTGCTAACATCTGATGCTGTTATTTCTGGCCACATATTGGCCACTGGAGAAAATGGACCAAGATGAAAGTGTGTTGCTTTAATTTATTGTCTCGCTCCGCGCCTTAGCAACGCCACGATTTCCTCCCTCCACAAGTTATCCTTGTTGTCAGCCAACGTCAGTGCCGTTTGACCCGACTTGTTCCTTGCGTTCACGTCGGCGCCACCTTCGATCAACGCTTGCACGACTTCAGGGGTACTGTATCTTGCAGCGGACATCAGCAACGTCTCTCCAGTTTCACTATCCCTTAAGTTCGGATTAGCACCCTTTTTGAGAAGAGTCTCAATAATCACCACATCATCTTCATGAATTCCATGACCGAGAGGGGACGGGTAGATCGTCTTGGGGTTGAGCTCAACACCGGCTGCTAACATAGCTTCTGTCATTTCCCGCCAATGCTTGTTACAACGGTTCATAGCAAACATCCACGCCCAACCAGGAATGCCATAGCGGCCGAACACGATGGCGTTTGGATTGGCGCCCGCTCTCAGGAGTGTCAGCACCATTTCGAGGTGGTCTCGGCCAGCGGCGAGCATAACAGCAGTGTGACCCGAACCCCTCGCCTCATTCACATCGGCGCCACTCTGCAACAAGGCACGCACTTGATCTATGTTTCCACCTTCCGCCGCCTGCATCAGCGCCGTGCAATCACGGTGCGCGTTGACACGTGACAGTTTTTCAGGACAGAACCGCTCATCGCGTATCTCCTTTGGAGGACAGAAAGGTTCCGGTACTCTGGTTACTGAGTCGCTGCTCTGCGTCTTCCTTTGGGTAGCTAAAGAGTTTTGCTGACCGTACCCGGCAGGGCAGTTAACCAAAAAGAGCATTACGAAGATGACGAGTCCGATGAATGAGTTCATAGGAACATCCTTTATTGTCACTGGGATCCCAAGAAATTCTTGATACCGGTCCGCAGCAGGTTTCACCGCAATGAGCGGAGGCGGCTTGAATTTCCCGAAACCACTCGTCGTGACAGGAATGCTGCCGTTGCTTCTCACCACCCGTTTCCAAGTGCCAATGATCCGCGAATCTATCACAATCGTTCGACAAAAGATGCCGTTCCCAGCTTCCTGGGCGGCAGAGGGACTCAGTAGGGCACTGCGATCTTTGTAAGCTACAGTGTACTCATCATAAGCCGGCAGAAGGAGAGCCGAGCGCGAACCTCTTAATTTGGCTTTTGAATACCGAACAGAAGAACCGGACCAGTAAACCTCATGGTCATGCCTCTCCTGAATGAGGCCGGCTTTGACCATCTCAAGTGCCGCCCTTGCTTCAGTTGTTTTGAGACCTACCATAGAAGAGGTCACCCCACTCACTTTCGATCGCCCTCACATTGTTCAAAAGAGTCTCTGCACCGTTCAGCGTGGGCCTCATCTTCTCCGGGTCTGGTGATTGTGTAACCGACAGCCTTATAGGCTTTCAAACGCTTTTCGTACATACGATTCAACACCGGTACCGAGAGGCATCGACGTAGTCATGCCTGATTATACAGAATTCGAACAATGAGCCTCTGCCCTCCTATGATAGAAGAACTATTGAGAGAGGCATGCAATGATCAAGAACATACGCCAAACAGCCTGCAAACCACCGGGCAAAATATTGTATTCGGCCACCACCTCAGTAACGTCAAAACTGCGAGGTGAAAGCATGGAACACTCACCATCTTCTATTGGGCGCATACTGCTTGCCCTCGCCTCTGGAGCGACTTAGAATCCAACTTAGTTTTCCAAGCGCGGGAAAATCATCACCCCGAGAATAGGAGTAGTACTTCAGATAAGGAAGGACATTATGAGTGAAGACGTACAGCAACCACCGGTCAAGTCAAGTTCTGTGAATCAGCGGTTCATCATTTATGCTGGTGTCCTCTTCGTCGTCTTCTTGCTGGGTTTCGTCCCGATGTGGCTGAAGGCTCGGACAGCGACCCGTAATCTGGTCACAACCGAGCATCAATTAACGCTTGTCAGGATGCAGAGTAATCTTGCCTCAGCAGTAATTGACGCGCGGCGAGGCGATTACGAACCAGCACGCCAGGCTGCCAGCCAGTTTTTCACTGCCTTACGTGCAGAGATTGATAAGGGAGATAGTTCGAGTTATACAGAGGGCCAAAGAGAGGGCATGCAGACGTTGTTCGTCGGCAGAGATGAAGTTATTACGTTGCTTGCACGCAGTGATCCTGCCTCCGCAGATCGGCTCTCCGAGATGTTTGTGGCATATCGTAAGATCATGAATGGTTGAGGGGGCATTCGAGAGATCATGAATGGTTGAGGTAGCATTCGTGACGAGTATCTTGCTCGACAAAGATACTTCAACATCTTTACGGTGATTGCGCTCCCCTCGAGCGTATCCTCGCGCTTTCATCGGGAGGCATTTCCCTTGGTGCTTTTGCCTCAGAGTCTCCGGTGCGAGCTGCAGCTTGCTCGATGATGGCGTTAACCTCACCGCCGATTAGAATCGACACACCGGTCAAATAAAACCACAGCATCA
>CAZNPP010000177.1:0-3585 GCA_964574785.1 uncultured Chloracidobacterium sp.
CTTAAGCCCGATGTTACGGTGTCCAAGAAAAGGAGTTTCTTATTCTCGCAACCGCCCGCAGGCGGTTCTACGCTGACTCTCGACTTCTGTCTCCTGTCTTCTGACTCCTGACTCCTGAGTCTCACTCAAGGCTTTGTTGCGCGAGTTCGTTTCCATTTGTTATATTCCGAGCCGGTATTTTCCACTGAAAAACATGTGCGAGCCCAGACGGACTCGCCTCCAGAAGAAAGGATCCCTCATGGGAAACGATGACTATCGAAGAGATAGCGGCGAAAGTATCTCTACTCGACTGACTTATTTATTGATTGGTGGCGGAATCGGAGCGATTCTGGCCCTGCTCTTTGCGCCTAAATCAGGACAGGAGCTTCGCGGCGACATAGCCGACGCTACAAGGAAGGGCATCGATCGCTCCCGCGAAGCCGCGCACCACCTTGGCGAACGAGCCGGAGAATACTATGAGGCTACCCGAGAGCGAGCCTCTGAACTCTATTCAACGGCCGCCGAAAAGGTCGGTGATGTGGCCCATACCGCTCGCGAGGCAGCCTCGCGACGCACCAACACAGTGGCAGCGGCCCTCGATGCAGGCAAAAAGGCTTATCAGGAAGAGAAACGAAGAACAGAACTGTCCGGCAGAACGGAAGCCGCGCCAACTTACGAGGAGAAAACGAACTAAGATTGACGATCGACGATGGCAACTTTTGCTATGCAAATCAGTGCTAACGATCCAATGTTTTGGATGATGCTGGTTATCGCCGTATCATTCATCGTAATCGCGTTGGCTATGGTCTCGATCGCTTTCTTCGTCAACCGTGCTGTTAAATCAGCAGGCCGGCTCGAAGAAAAGCTCGAACCACTGATTGAACGTGTGGCTCTTATGAGTGAACAGGGTAAACAGATTGCTGAGCAGTTCAACGTAATGTCCAGTCATCTGTCGACCGCGACAATGCATTTCTCTGACTCACTTGCCCTCATCAAGAGCGAGGTGGGCGAATTGAAAGCACTGGTGAGCGACACGGCTGTCGAAGCACGTGACAAAGTAGAACTTGTCAGTCGCACGATAGACCGTACGCATCAGCAAGTAATCTCGACCACAGATTTCATCCAAACCAGAGTGGTCCAGCCAGCAAGGGAATTGGCGGCGATTATGGCGGGCTTCCGTCGTGGCCTCGAAGTCCTCGTAGCGCCATCGCCGAAGCCCATTAATCAGATATACGGAGAGGATGAGATGTTCATCGGTTGACTTGTTGACAGGATTTCTAACCAACAACCCGAACCATCTCATCCCGAGAATGGTTCGGGTTTTAATTTCTGTTACTATTGACGATTCTTCTACTAACAAAGAAAAGCAAAATATATGTCCACTGAAACCCCACTCGACCTGAAAAAGACAGTAAACCTGCCTAAGACCGCTTTCTCTCAAAAGGCGAACCTGACGCAAAGCGAACCAGCTCGTTTAAAAAAATGGGCCGAGATTGGACTGTACCGGTTAATTAGGCGCGCTCGTTCCGGCGCAGAGAAATTCATGCTGCACGATGGACCTCCGTACGCAAACGCAGACATCCATCTCGGTACTGCGATGAACAAGATTCTCAAGGATTTTATCGTGAAATCCCGTACGATGATGGGATACGACTCACCCTTCGTTCCCGGCTACGACTGTCACGGTTTGCCAATTGAACTCTTCGTCGATCGAAAGCTCGGCGCGAAAAAGGCAAATATGTCAGCCGTTTCGATCCGCCGCGCTTGTCGCGAGCATGCTTCTGAAGCGCTTAAAAGGCAATCTCGTGATTTCCAGCGGTTGGGAGTACTCGGCGAATGGGACAATCCTTACCTGACGATGTCTAACCATTATGAAGCCGAGACGGCCAGATTATTTGGACGCTTTGTCGAACGGGGCTACGTCTACAAAGGTGCACGACCGGTTTACTGGTGCATCGAGGATCAAACTGCGCTTGCTGAAGCTGAGGTTGAGTACCATCAACATACCAGTCCCTCTGTTTACGTCAAGTTTCCGCTGCGCAGCGATCCAGCACTAATCGATCCTGCTCTTGCTGGCCGAAAAGTTTTTGTTTTGATCTGGACCACAACCCCGTGGACTCTGCCGGCAAATCTCGGAATTGCGGTTCACCCGAACTTCGAGTATTCCGCGTTCGAATACCGCGACGAAGTCTACATCGTCGCCAGCGACCTCGTTGAAGCCGTGGCAAGCAAGTGCGGATTCGGTGAACCTAATGTTATCGCGCGGTTTTTCGGTACAAAACTCGATCGCCTCGAATGCAGCCATGCCTGGCTTGATAAACCATCTCTGCTTATGGTCGGCGAACACGTGACGCTTGGCGGTGAGGCGGACGCCGAAACCGAACTCGATGTCAAAGAAGCTCGTGATAAATCAGCATCAAGCAAAGCCGGCACCGGGTGCGTTCATACAGCACCAGGACACGGTCACGACGACTTTGTCATCGGGAAGAAATACGGCTTGGAGATCTACTGCCCGGTAGACAGCGCTGGTCGCTTTACTCCTGACGTGGAATTTTTTGCCGGCATGCGAGTTTTTGAGGCTAACGAAAAGATCGTAGAGTTCATGCGTGATAGGGGAGTGTTGCTGTTTACCGAGGATTACGAGCACCGCTATCCTCATTGTTGGCGCTGCAAAAATCCGGTGATCTTTCGTGCAACCCCTCAGTGGTTCATAGCCATGGACCGTGCTGGTGGCGAACTCGTCGAGAAGGACGAGGACGGGCGCGACCGGAGTAATTTCACCGAAAACTTTGCCGATGCATCACTCGGGATATCCTTGCGCGAAGCGGCACTGCGAGAGATCCACCGAGTTCAATGGCTTCCCTCGTGGGGACTCGACCGCATGCGTAACATGCTCAAGGGCAGGCCTGATTGGTGTGTCTCTCGGCAGCGAGTCTGGGGGGTATCGATCCCGGTTTTCTATTGCGCGAAGTGCAACCAAGCCGTGGCCGAACCCGAAGTCATCAATCACGTGGCTGATATCTTTGAACGTGAATCTGCAGACGCGTGGTATACCCGAGAAGCTAGCGAACTTCTGCCTGAAGGCTACAAGTGTAAGCGCTGCGGTGCTACTGAATGGTTGAAAGAGACTGACATCCTGGATGTCTGGTTTGACAGCGGTTCGTCTTCGATAGCCGTTCTTGAGAACCGCGAAGGCCTGCTTTGGCCGAGCGACGTCTACATCGAGGGAGGGGATCAGTTTCGCGGATGGTTTAACTCGTCGCTAATGGTGGGGTTAGTGGCACATGATCGGGCGCCCTATAAGACTGTGCTGACGCATGGATGGACAGTTGATGCCCAGGGGAAGGCAATGCACAAGTCAGCCGGAAACGCCGTCTCCCCCAATGAGGTGATCAAAGAATCTGGCGCCGAGATTCTCCGCTTGTGGTGTGCTTCGTCGGACTATTTCGATGATATGCGCTGCTCAGCGGAGATCCTCCAGCGGGTTACCGATGGTTACAGAAAATTGCGCAATACTGCTCGATTCGCCCTCGGCAATCTTCACGGATTCAACCCCACACGGGACAGTGTTGCAGACCAAGAACTCTACGACATCGATCGTTGGGC
>CAZNPP010000177.1:3685-8802 GCA_964574785.1 uncultured Chloracidobacterium sp.
TTGGCGCCGATACTCGCATTTACGGCAGATGAAATTTGGGAAAACCTTCCACCAGATAACGGCGAGCGTCCACCCTCGGTGCATCTAACAACTTTTCCTGGAAGTGCGGGAAGGGGAGATGGGCGACTGAGGGCCAATTGGGAACAACTGTTTGCATTTCGCGACGACGTGCTGCAGGCGCTGGAGCAAGCCAGAATTGCGAAACAGATTGGTAGTTCACTTGAAGCCCGCGTGGAGATCCAGGCATCGGGAAGTTATTACGACCTTCTGGACAAGATGCGAGAAGATCTACGCTACCTGTTCATTGTTTCTCAGGTTGAACTTGGGAGAGCAGATCTCGATATTGATTCTTTCCAGGTCAGAGTAGGGCGTGCTGCTGGTTTGAAGTGCGAACGGTGTTGGAACTATTCTCCCCGCGTTGGAGAATCGTCACGCTACCCCACCGTGTGCGAACGTTGTGTCTCTGCCTTGGAAGAGATCGAACGCGAATTAGCATAGATGGACCCAGTCGAACGGACAAGGAACACATCAACTCGCCTGAGTTGGCGGGCTGGTTACCTGCTTGCGGCACTCGGAATCTATCTGTCCGACCAGATGTCGAAGGCATGGGCAGCACGCACGCTGCGCTACGGTGATGATGTCACCATAATCCCCGGGTTCTTTGATTTTATTTACACGGAAAACCGGGGCATCGCCTTCGGCCAATTTCAGGAAGGTGGAGCATTTGGCAGATGGCTTCTCGCTGGACTGGCGATCGCAGCGTTGTTGGCCGTCTTCTACTATTTTTTTCGCGCTCCTCGTAACGACGACCGCACCCTGGGAGCATGCGCACTTCTTTTAGCTGGCATAGCCGGCAATCTCACGGATCGAGTACGCCTCGGTTACGTCATCGACTTTATCGCGTTGCACATTGGTCAATATCATTGGCCTACGTTTAATGTTGCAGACGCAAGCATCTGTGTTGGCGCGGTTTTACTCGCATATGATGTGATTTTCGAGAGCCGCAAGCAGACCGCTGAGGGCAGTCCGGCTTCAACCAAACAAACCTCGACGTAAGGTACTGAATGGTCATCTAAAGACTGAAAGTATGTATCCGGAACTTTTTCGCATCGGCAGCTTTCCCGTGAACACCTACGGTGTCTTCCTGGCCTTGGCTTTCCTGGCTGCAATTCTGATTACTGTCAAACTGGCGAGCCGTGATGGTTTACCGCGCGAACGAATCTATGATCTAAGTCTCTGGATGTTGCTGGCGGGACTTGTGGGCTCAAAGATCCTAATGCTTCTTACTGAGCCTGAGTACCGAGAGAACCCTTGGCTGCTATTGTCTTTCGACTTCCTGCGCTCAGGAGGAGTTTTCTACGGAGGACTGATCGGAGCCATAATCGCCGGCTATTTTCTGATGCGTCGCTTCCATCTTCCCTGGTGGAAGACCGCGGACGCGTGTGCACCGGGAATCGCAATAGGAAACTTCTTTGGCCGGCAAGGCTGTTTCGCTGCAGGTTGTTGTTGGGGTGAGCCAACGACTCTTCCATGGGGTGTAAAGTTCACCGAACGCGCTCATGAGATCACCGGAGTACCAATCGATACTCATCTTCATCCGACTCAGCTTTATGAATCGTTTGCGATGCTGGCGGTGTTTTTGTTTTTACTCTGGCTCCATAAAAGGAGGCGCTTTAGTGGCCAGGTACTTCTCTCATATGCGTTGTTGTATTCAGTTATCAGGTTCCTTGTAGAGTTTGTACGGGACGACCCGCGTGGCGACATCCTGGGTTTGACAACAATGACCGGGCTTTCCACGTCGCAACTGATAAGTATCATTATCGGCATTACTGCCCTGGTGGCTCTGATAATCCGCTGGCGCAAAGCAAGCGCTGTATCGAACCCGGATGACGCAGTTGTTTCGACGGCTGCACGTGCTTGAGAGTTCACTCTATTTATGTGGACGGCAACGGCTTGTAGACCACCTAAGGTCAGATCAAACTTTCAATCAGGAGACTTCCAGACTTAACTGTAATGTTACGTATTTTATTAGCATTCACCGCGCTGCTTTTGCTATTGCAATCCGTTCCTCCCACAAAGAAGGATGAACCACTCAGGTTTGACGGCGAGAAGCACCTCCGGAACGTTCGGCAACTGACATTTGGGGGTGAAAATGCCGAAGCCTATTTTTCCGCAGATGGAGGCAAGCTAATCTTCCAATCCACTCGCAATGGCCGCGAGTGCGACCAAATCTACACAATGAATGTAGATGGATCAGATGTTCGCATGGTCTCGACCGGGCTGGGCCGCACCACCTGTGCTTACTTCTTCCCAGATGGTGAGCGGATTCTCTACTCATCAACACATTTGGAATCAAATGAGTGTCCACCACGAGCGGACTACTCGAAAGGTTATGTTTGGGCGCTCTATCCAACATTCGACATCTTTACTGCGCGCCCTGATGGCTCTGATTTGAAGCGTTTGACGACAACCACGGCCTATGACGCCGAAGCGACCATCTCGAGAGATGGTAAAAAGATTGTCTTCACCTCGACTCGTGATGGCGACCTGGATATCTACTCAATGGATGCCGACGGGAAGAATGTCAAAAGGTTGACTCATGAGCTTGGATACGACGGCGGAGCTTTCTACTCTTATGACGGTAAACAAATTGTTTATCGCGCGTATCACCCGACTACGGAAGAGGAGAAGCAGGATTACGTCGCACTGCTTAAAGCGAATCTGATACGCCCCAGCAAACTCGATATCTGGGTGATGAATAGTGATGGATCGAACAAGCGCCGGGTGACAAACAATGGGAAAGCAAACTTTGCCCCGTTCTTCTTTCCTGATGGCAAACGCATCATCTTTGCATCGAACATGGATGATCCCAAGGGAAGAAACTTTGATTTGTACATTATCAATGTAGACGGCACTGGTTTGGAGCGAATCACTTTAAATGACACTTTCGATGGGTTCCCGATGTTTTCACCTGATGGTAAGAAACTGGTTTTTGCGTCTAACCGAAATGCAAAAGCAGCAGGTGAAACTAACGTCTTTATTGCCGATTGGGTGGAATAAGAAATGAAATATCGATTCCTTCGCGCGTACTTTGTTGCAATTCTTGTCACAGTTCTCTCGGTTGCGTCTTTAGGCCAGCAGCGAACGTCCAGCACTGACTTAAGTGCTGAACGGTTACGTACACATGTTACTTACCTTGCGTCAGAAGCTCTTGAAGGTCGCAGAACAGGCACAGCGGGAGCGCAAGGGGCGGCGCAATACATTGCCGGTGAGTTTTCAAGATTAGGATTGCGACCCGGATTGCAATCGACTCGAGCTGCTAGAAGTCGCAGTGAGGCCCAAGCGAGGTATCTCCAACATTTTCCTTATGTCGCGGGAGTTGAACTTGGAAGGGGTAACCATCTGGCTTTCTCGACCGGCGGAAGCGCCACGACCTTACGAATTGGTGAAGAATGGATGCCGCTGGGTTTTTCTACCAATGCGCGAATCGAGAGTTCCCCAGTCGTGCTTGCAGGCTTTGGCATTACTGCCTCGGAATTGAACTACAACGACTACTCAGGACTCGATAGTAATGGTCGAGTAGCACTTGTACTACCAGGGACTCCCGATGGTGACAACCCTCACGGGCAATTTGCACGCTATGACGAATTGCGCTGGAAGGCCATTGCAGCTCGGAATGCCGGCGCTACGGCACTCGTCGTGGTAGCTAAGGAGAAGAACTTTGTAGATGACCGGCTAGCGCGGCTTCGTTACAACCACGCCGCAGGGGATTCAGGACTCCCGGTTGTTATTATATCGCGGCAGTTTGCAGTGAGGCTCTTGGGACTTAATGATGTAAAGGGGCTCTCCGAACTTGAAAACACAGTGCGCCAATCTCGTTCTCAAGGTTTGGATTCCAATACCTTGAAAAGCACTAAATTGACGCTTGTAACAGATGTGATACGCAAGGAGGTCTCCGCGACGAACGTGATTGGGATCCTTGAAGGATCCGACAGTGTGCTCAAAAATGAAGCAGTGGTCATTGGCGCCCACTATGATCATTTAGGACGCGGGGGAGACGGAAGCCTCGCACCTCAATCAGAAGAAATTCACTTCGGGGCTGATGACAATGCCTCGGGCGTTGCGGGCATGTTGGAGCTCGCGCGAGTGTTTTCTTCACAGCGTCCCAGATTTAGAAGAACCCTAGTTTTTATCGCCTTCAGTGGCGAAGAAGAGGGCCTCTTAGGATCTAGTTATTACGTGAACAATCCCGTCGTCCCGCTAGCGAACACGGTTGCAATGATCAATATGGACATGATTGGCCGCATGAGAAACAGGTCTCTCGTCATTGGAGGCGTTGGGACAGCGACTGAATGGAGGGCGTCCATTACAGCCGCAAATCTCATGCTTGGCGTTACTGTCACGGCAAGCGGGAGCGCACCAGTAGCGGGTTCATCAGTTCACAATGTTCCGCTTGTAGTTGCTTCTGATGGTCGCACGGTAGTAAGTAGCGATGCGTCGAAACAGTTGCGGCTCACCCTCAATGAAGACGGCTATGGACCAAGTGACCATTCGAGTTTTTATGCGAAACAGATCCCGGTACTTTTCTTCTGGACCGGCACTCATGAGGACTATCACAAACCTTCGGATACTGCCGATAAGATCAACTATGAGGATCAGGTGACAATACTTGATCTGGCTTTGCGAATTCTTCGTTCAGTGGATCACAACGATAAAAGACCTACTTACACGGTGGCGAAATCTGCAGCTACCGCTCGCGCGACAGGATTCAACGTGTATCTCGGGACAATACCGAGCTATGCAGACGCCAGTGATGGACTGCTATTAGATGCCGTTCGCGAAGACTCTCCGGCGGCAAAGGCGGGGCTGCGTGCTGGAGATCGGATAGTTAAGCTCGGTGGAAGAGAGATTCACAATGTTTACGATTACACCTATGCACTTGGCGAGTTGAAGGCTGGGCAGGAATACGAGGTTGAGATTATCCGGGGGGGCGAGCGTTTGAATCTGAAGATTACACCCGCCCCGCGGAGATAACTGTAGGTGCGCCCCGTCCAAGAATGAACGAGGAAGGATGAACAGGGCGGCCGCTTTTCATCCTCCCGCCTTCATCCTCATCC
>CAZNPP010000178.1:0-8690 GCA_964574785.1 uncultured Chloracidobacterium sp.
CCGTTTGGAGGACGCTCGGTTCCTGTTTGCTCTGCGATGTAGGTAGGATCTGAAGATATCCCCACACTGCCCGTGTGGGGGATTCACGTTAACGGTTTGTTTACTGCAACGTGAACTTCTCGCTCAGGCCTCCCACCATCACTACAAAATCTCCTGGCTCAAGCTTTGGTTTATTATCTGCGCCAATGAAGGAAAGGTCCTCAGATCTCAGGGTGAAGGCCAATGTGCGACTTTGACCCGGCTCGAGGTGGACTTTGGCGAACCGTCTTACGCGCTTTCCAGGTGGGGTAATGCTCGCAACTTCGTCCCGTACATAAAGAATTACGGTTTCTTTGCCAGCGCGCTTACCAGTATTTGCAACTGTCACATTAACCTTTATCTGGGCATTCGTTGCTGCCGTTTTGGGGCTAACTTGCAGATTGCTATAAGCGAATGTCGTATAACTCAGACCGTGTCCAAACTCGAACTGCGGTTTGAACGCAGTATTGCCGAAGCTTGTGTCCTCCGTTTCGAACAGCTTGTGATCATACGTCATTAGGCCATTCGGTGTACGCGGATAAGTGAAGGGAAGCTTGCCATTTGGATTGTAGTCGCCAAATAAGACATCGGCGATCGCGGCGCCACCCTCATTGCTCGGATTGTAAGCCATGAGGATTCCAGGCGCCTTGTCTACGATCCGATTAATTACTCTTGGCCGCCCTTCAACCAGAACGAGAACTAATGGTTTTCCGGTGGCTTGAAGTGCTTCAACAAGTCTCAACTGAGGTTCATAGAGTGTTAGATCGGTGATATTCCCAGGTGTTTCGCAATAAGAGTACTCACCAATACAAGCGACAACTACATCTGCCTGACGAGCTGCACGCACAGCGGCTGCAATATCGATCTCCTTATCGATTTCTGTACCCGGCGCGTACGACACGTTGTTTCCCGCCTTTGTTTTTATTGCTGCGAGAATCGTCGGCCGGTCTTTGGGGTACAGCTCGGGTTTGTTCCCCTGCCATGTATACGTCCAACCATTATTCAAAGAAACCAGGTTGTCGGCTGTTGGACCGGTCACTAGAATCTTTTGGTTCTTCGTTAGTGGCAAAATATTCCCTTCATTCTTAAGTAAGGTCATAGACTCGCGTGCTGCTTCGAGACTTACCTGACGTGATTCCGGCTTCGCAAGGTTCGCCTTTAGTGAAGGGTCCGGCATCGCATTATCAAAGAGCCCTAACTCAAATTTTACGAGCAGGATGTTGTGCACAGCCTCATCAATGCGTGCCTGAGGCACCGCACCCTCTTTGACAAGTTCGATGAGGAGATCGCTAAAGCTGTAATCCGACGGCACCATGCTCATGTCATTGCCTGCCATTACAGCCTGGCGAGTAGCCTCTTTCTCATTTGGCGCAGACTTCCAAATCGTAACCAGTTTCTTTATGTCTTCCCAGTCGGTAACTACGAAACCTTTGAAGCCAAGCTCGCCGCGCAACACTTCAGTTAAAAGGTGGTGATTAGTGTGCCCTGGTGTGCCATTGATCTCAGCGGAGTTCACCATAACAGTGCGGGCCCCGGCCTTCACTGCTGCGGCAAACGGCGGCAAAAAATATTCCCGTAGATAATTTTCAGGTATCCATGCGGGGGTGCGATCCCTTCCTGTAAGCGGGAAGCTATATCCAACATAGTGCTTGAGTGAACTGGCGATGTGAGTAGGCGCCGAGATGTCGTTGCCTTCGATTCCGCGAACAAATGCGACACCCATTACGGAGGCAAGATAAGGATCTTCGCCAAAGGTTTCATAGAACCGTGGCCAAAGGGGTTGCCTGCCCAAGTCAAGCACCGGCGAGAACGTCCATGGTATTCCGGCGGCGCGAGTTTCAGCCGCCGCAATCTCAGATGCTCGTTGCATCAGGCTTGGGTTCCACGTAGCGGCCATGCCTATTTCCTGGGGAAAGAGCGTGGCCCCCACTATGTAATTGGCTCCATGAATTGTGTCGATTCCATAAAGGACTGGGACTTTTAAGCGAGTTCGCTGGCTGGCTTCTTGGATCTGGCGAATGATTTCATGCCACTTGTCCATCGTCAGTGCTTGGTCCTTGACATTAAGGATTGAGCCCACGCCATACTTAACCACTGCCTTCTCTAATTTTTCGGGATCAATCTTGATGTCACTGCCCTCTCCGGTAGTGACCATCCCGATCTCGAGTTGCGTCATCTGTCCGACCTTCTCTTCGACGGTCATGCGTGAGATGAGGTCCTTAATGTCACTTGTGTAATCACGCTTTGGCTTTGGAGCCGTGATGGCGGTCTGAAGGAAGTTGTCACTGTCGACCATTTGAATGTCTTGGTTTTGACCGATCACCGGACTTTGTTGGACTACTAGACAGAAGGTAAGCAAACAGATCGCTGCTTCAGGAGCAAAGGGCATTAGCTTCATTTTTCGGTTTCCTTAAGAGCGGAATTCAGGAGCGCCACGATTGTCTAACATCTAGCATAGGGGTTTCAAGGCTAAATGGTGAATGGTGAATGGTGAATGGTGAATGGTGAATGGGGCGAATAGGACAAATAGGACCTATTCGTCTTATTCGCCCCCTCACCATTCACCATTTACCATTTACCTATGAGCTGCAACACTTTGTCGGCTGTGCGGAAGCCCACATCAAACGCCTCCTCAAAGAGCGCGACGCCACTCAATTCTGAATGAGCGAAGTGAATCGATCGAAAAGGCTTTGCTCCTTCACGCCTAGCCTGCCCCCAGATAAACCCCGGTCGCGGTCGAATCATCGCATGACCCCAGCGCATTACATCCAGCCGTTCTACCAGATTGTAGATATCAGGATGTACCCTCCCTATATCGGTCAGTGCAACATCAGCCCAACCGCGCCAATCCGTTGACAGCAGGCGCGTACGAGCGGTTCGCGGATCTTCGTCACAAAGAGGGTAATAATACGTAAACACAGTTGGCCCATAATCACGACCGCGCTGATGGGTCGCAACTACGTAACCGAGCGATGGACTTTCGTAAAACACATTGTCCCAAGCAAGCGGAAAATCTCTGTTTGAACCACTAACAGGACGGTCTTTTAGAGAAAGGTTCGCAACCATCCACGATCCAAACTCAAATTCCCGAATGTGGTCCGGGGGATTATCACGATAGGGTCGAACAACATACCGAGCCATGAATTGAGGCGCTGCAAAGATCACTTGCTTTGCGCTAATGCCGCGTGGATTTCTCCCGTCTCGATCGATCGTGATTACATCAACACGCGAGCTACCATTTTCTGCAACGGGTATGAGTTCGACCGCCGCTCGATCGAGATGAACTTTCCCCTTAATCTTTTCAAAGAGATGATTGACCAGGCGTCCGTTGCCTTCGGGCCACGTGATTAGGGGCTGAGCATCAACGTCCCGTTTAGGTATCCGTGAACAAAAATAGAAAAGGCCAGCCCATGCGCTCGTTTGCTCGAGCATCATGCCGTAATCGTCGCGGCAGGCGTAATCGACCCACCAACGCAGCCTTGGGCTCGTGAAGCCGCGCTCGTTTAACCATTCACTCATCGAAAGCCGATCAAGAGCTGTAACCTCAGCATCGTCAGAACATGCCGAAATCGGAATAGTGAACGCCCTTCGATTTCGCGCATCGCGCCAGGAGACCCAGCGTGCTACCTCAGTAGAAAACCTTTCGAGTTGCGCCTGATCCTCAAGACTTTCACCGGCATGAAGATACAAACCTTCATACCAACGTCCCTTATAAAACACGCGTTCTTCGGGGTCGCGACAAAGAAACTGTTCACCGATGATCGGGTGGCCATCTTCATCAGTGCCTTCAACGACGCCCATCTCATCTAGCAGCGAAATGAGCGCGCCGTTCTCTTTCATCGGTACCGGAATATAATGTGCGCCCCACGGAAATGCGGTGGAACGATTACTTCCCGAACGGGATGTTCCCCCGGGAGCGTTCTCCAGTTCGATAAGCATGAAATCTTCAAAGCCAGACTTCAATAGACGCCACGCTGCTGTAAGCCCTGCTACACCTCCTCCAACAATGACAATCGGTACCTGCTGCCATGCGTCTGCTGGGATCTCAATGTGAAGCCCGTCTCGTAGGTGGTGACCGAAAACATCAGATGTCCCGACGATTTCTCCTGGAGGTAGTGCTGGAACTACGGAACGCCGACAAGCAGCCAAAGCCACTGGAAGCCCAAGGAATGCGGCCAGGATCTCGCGGCGAGTAAAGGTTGTCATCTTGTGTTAAAGCTTACTCGAACCGCTTCCACTCGGCTTCGTAGTAGCGGACCAGGGCTTGATTATCGAGGCGGTTCACCTCTACTGGGACAGGTCCAATGTCGGTGGAGAGACTGAACATTGCGACCATTGTTTGGTCATCGAGAAAACGGAGACCGGGAGGGGGACTCCTCGGAATATCAAATGGTGATGAGCGCGCTAACGCATATCCCCATAAACCAAATGAAGGAACGGCAGTGTAATAAGGCCTCACCGAAAAGCCCGAAGCCTCGAGCGTTCGAATAATGCACCAGTATGACGTTCGCGCAAACATCGGCGATGTGGCTTGAACTCCGATCGCTGCATCCTTCGTTAATCGCCGGCGCAGCATTCGGTAGAAGCGCGTGGTGTAGAGCTTGCCCAGCGCAAAGGAGTTTGGATCAGGGAAGTCGATGATTGCAGCATCGTAAGGTTCAGTGTCACCTTCTACCCAGATAAACGCGTCCTCGTTGACCACCTGAACGCGAGGATCCTGGAGAGCTCGCTCATTTAATTCGGCCAGAAGTGGAAATCTACTCGAGAGCGCTGTCATGTCCGGATCAAGATCGACAAGCATTACGTGTTCGACCGAGGGATACTTCAAAATCTCTCGTACTGCCAAGCCATCACCACCACCTAAAACCAACACGCGTCGTGGATTCCTGGCAAGAAGCATCGCGGGGTGTACCAAAGCCTCGTGGTAACGATATTCGTCTGTCGAACTAAACTGCAGATTCCCATTGAGAAACAATTGAAATCCGGCGCGACCGCGTGTGATCACAATGCGCTGATACGAGGAGCTTTTCGAATAGACGATTTCGTCAGCAAACAGTTCGTCCTCAGCGAGTGAAGTGAGCATGTTTGCCTTATACAACCCAATTAGCAGTAGAGCCAGTACCACAACAGCGCGAATACGAAGGCCATCTATGCGACCCTTAATTAATGGACGCAGCAACCATGTACCCCAAAGAGCAACTCCAGCATTCAACATTCCAAAGATCAACGAAGTTCGCACCAGTCCCAGGCGCGGAACAAAGAGAATCGGAAATAGAATCGCTGCGAGTAAGGCGCCTATATAGTCGAACGCGAGCACACGCGAAACGAGCTCTTTAAATTCGACGTGGTCCTTCAGGATGCGAAGCAACAGTGGTATTTCGAGGCCCACTAAGACTCCGATCGTAAAGACGACAAAATAGAGGATAGGGTAGAAGTAGCTGACGCGTGAAAACGCAAGAAACAGTAGTGGCGCAGAGAATCCTCCGAGCACCGCAACGGCCAGTTCGATGTCCACGAAACGCCGGGCTAGCTCCTTATCTATGAAGCGCGAGAGCCATGACCCAACTCCCATCGCGAATAGATAGATACCGATGATAAGGGAGAACTGGGTAATTGAATCTCCGAGGACATAACTGGCGAGTGTGCCGGCGAGGAGTTCATAGATCAGGCCGCAGGTGGCAACGATCAGGACATTAAGAAAAAGCAGCGGCGCCCGCCTGATCTGGGTCTGTCTTTGAAGAGTTGGAACGGTAACGGATTGCATCGTCTAGAAGTGGCCGGGTCTTTTACTCTAGCCGTGAATTGCCGCAGCGATAATCAATGCGCTTCCCAGAATGATCGAAGCGATAACTAAGGCCAGAGCAACATTGTGATCATCTTCGATCTCCTTCCGAACCGAGAAGGGAGTCGCTTTCCCGATTACAAAAAACACGAGCGCGAAGGTCACTAGACCCAAAAGTACGAATACGAGCGTAGCGAGCAAAGCTGGCAAGATTTCTTCCATACGCACGACAAGTCCGTACACAGGATTCAAAAATCCGATTGGTTCAATCAGCATCATTTTCCTCCACGTAAGCCGTAATGCCAGAAATGAAATGACCGGTAACCACTCTGTCGCACATCAGGTGGTAACTGTTGTCGTGAAGATGTTCCGAGTTCCCAACCGAGCATCGCCCCTACTGCGTATAAGGCAATAACACCGGCCGCGAACACGGCGTAGAGTCCTCTAAGCATTCTGCTCCCCCTCTAGTTTTTCAGTAACTCTGTCAATCATCGTCTGAGCCACCTCCTCCGAACATGCTCTCAGACCAGCGTCTGCGTTCGAAATTAAAGTGATATATACCCAACACCACTGGAGCAACTGACACTGCAATCAGAGCGAGTAGAAAATTGAAACCGTGAGTAACATTCTGCTCAATTTTGAGATCTACATTGACAGGCTGTTGCCACTTCTCCCATTGCCCTTCGATACGCAGAATGTAACGCCCCGCAGGTAAAGCAGACGTGTAAGCTGAATCTCTCTGGCCTCCTTCACTCCATGCTTCGCCATCTTCTACTCCATGGTAATAGGAGATATTTAGAGGAAAGGATTGCACCAGACCTGTATCCTCATTGATCAGATCGCCCTCCATGTATATCCACGAATTATTCACAGCCGACTCTGCTGAGATCCTGATGTTGCGCCAGCGTTCTAACTCGAATGGTTCACTGAAGAAGACTTGACTTCCCTCTGAATTTGGAAGGGGTGGAAGAGTAATATTCCGTGAGTACACTTGACGTGAAAAACCAGAAGTTACAAGGATGGTGAATCCCACAAACATTAGCACTGCCAAAAAGCTTAGCCAGTACTTGTATATCCATTTATGTGCATAAGGTTGATTTGGTCCAACGTTAGCAGGGCGCGGCAGGCTACTGATGCTGAAGGTTTTCTCTATGGTGCGGACGGGAACGTAGGATCCTAAGGACCAGTTTATTTCGCCTGCTGTGCGCGATTTGGTTTTCTTCCCGGGAGTCTCGTAATAGGAAACCTCTTTTGAAAGGATGTATGGAGGACAGACGAAATCGACTGCCCGCACTTGTTCGCCCGTTTCGACGCGCCAGTAAAACTCACCTAATACATACTCAACTCTTGCTTGAGCATCCTGGAAGATTTTGAAGGTCTTGCTGCGGCAGCTCACGGTTTTGGAGTGTTCCAAAACCTCGCCGGGCGGAACTGGCTGCACATAATTCCAGTGATTATCGCTGTGGACCAACCAGCGAAAGCCGATCTGGGGGTTGTAGAACAGATACTCGCTCCAGAAGTATTGTGTGCCTTCTATGGTTACGCTGCGAGCCATCGCGCCAATATGGGTCATCTTTCCTTCTGGCAGTTCACCGCTTAATCCAATTGGGATGAGCGGCTGAAACCAGCGCTTTTCGAGGGCTTTTAAGAACTTTAGCTGCCCTTGATTGACATCCAGTAGCGAGTCGCAATTAGGACAGGTCACCCGCTCTGTCTTATCTGGAGCGCGTAATTCGAGCGTTCCGGCGCAGTGCGGACAACTAAGATGTGCGGCTTCTACTCGGCGCTTCTCTCGTTCTGGAGATTTGGTGGTGGTAATGCCGAGATCGGCTAAGCTGACCTGTTGGCCCAGGAAGATGATTGGCGGAGATTCATTGTAATCAAGCGTGCCAAATGCACCGTTTGGACCAGACAGGTCGGCGTAGTGATAGGTTTCTCCTGGGGTTAGTAGATAAGGAATTTCACCTTCCGCGCCTCGTGCAGTTGCTTGACCAGTTTCAGCTACCATCAATGGTCCGTTTTGAGAGAGCCCATGAACCGCCTGACCCGGTTGCAACTGGTCGAAGGAAGGAACCTGAACGCCATCTGGTACTGGATAGCGGAACGTAAGGTAGAATCGACCTTGAGCTTCAGCGAGCCAACCTAGCCATCCATTTGAAAAAGTTGCGTACCATTCATCCCATTGACCGCCGAGTTGATGGCCGAGTTGCGCTCGGCCAGTCAACTGGAAGGCTACGCCACGCCAGGTACCTCGCAGGCCGACGGCGAGCGGCGATCCGGTCTCAACAAGTTCGGCAACCTTGCCAAGATCCTTGAGATCGCGATCGGTTCGAGCTATTGCCGAGCGACAGAATTCGCAGATGACAACGATCGATTGACCGCTCTTGAACTCAACTGGTGCTGCGCAAGCTGGACAGTTGGCTTGAAGGATACTCATTTTGGTGAATGGTGAATGGTAAATGGTGAATGGGAATGGTAATGGTGAATCGTTAATCGATCGCTAATAGTCGTAACCCACCATTTACCATTCACTATTCACCATTTACCGCCCTCTCGATTACACGGACGTTCACACTCTTCGCGCCGAGCATCTCCATAAGCATATCCTGCCACGGCCAAGGCGTTCGTTCCCGACAACAGTACAGATTAAATGTGGCTGCACCGTATTCTGGATAAGTATGGCAAGCAAGATGGGATTCGGATAAAAGTGCGAGGCCGCTGACTCCGCCCGGCGGCGCAAACTGGCGCCAGGCAACCTCTCCCTGGACGTGAAGGTCAAGGTCGTGAATAACTCGGTCGAAGAGGGCCCGCATCTGTTCGATGTCGGTAAGAGTGTTGGGATCACATCCGACCGCGTCAATCACCCATTCTGTGCCCAGAATCATATTGA
>CAZNPP010000179.1:0-6801 GCA_964574785.1 uncultured Chloracidobacterium sp.
ATAGTAAGCCCAAAAGAGTTTGTCGTCTTAAAAGGCCGGTCAGATGGCTTAACACACGAACTGGGTACGATGACCCCGTAGCTTCGACGATCATTCGATTGAAAGCGGGGGCGGTAATTCGTGCTATTTCGTGTGGCCTGGTGGAAGAAAGCAGCGACAACTGAAAGTTTTTGTAGGACTTTGTTGCAATCATGTTTGACTTTTGTTGCAGTTAATCATCATTTCTCTCGAACACTGACTTCGTCTGATAACATCACTCTATTCTCCATTCCTCCTAAATTCAGCCTCCACTTTCACAGCGAATCAAATCAAGGCCTTTATCGCGCGATTAGGAGGTTACATGCGAACAAGGAACATTCGGCTTGCACTATTGGTAGGGCTCTTAATGATCTTCGCTCCCTTGCTTGAGGTTTCGTCCAGTGCGCAGAATAGATCTCGGAATGGTAAAAGTACTCAGACCAAGAAGAAGGAGGAGAGCGCAACGCCGGTTCTTTGGCGCAATCCTGGGAATATCCGCAGCCGTGACCTTTTCTATGGGCCAGGATCAAAGGCTCTCGCGCCCGTTCCACCTTTTCGTTTTCTGACTGAGGACAAGTCCGGCGCATCGCCGAAATTCGAAGTTAAGGACGCGCGCAACGTGAGGTGGCGAGTCAAGCTCGGTGAAGAAGCGCAGTCCGAAACTGTGGTAAGTCGACTTGTTTGGGCAATGGGTTACAATGCTGAGGAGTCCTATTACTACGATCGCGTTCAGATCAACGGATTGCCACGTCTTTCGCGCGGACATAACTTCATACGAGGCGATCAGGTGCTCGGCGCTCGTTTCGAACCACGACGGGATAATGTCAAGCGCGGTAAGAATTGGGGTTGGGGAGGAACTCCATTCAAGGGTACTAGAGAAATGGAGGGCCTCGAGCTAATGATGGCGCTGGTGAACAATTGGGACGTAAAGCCAAAGAACAATAGGATCCTCTATGTCAGAAATCCTAAAACGAACCGCGTTGAAGCTCTGTATACGGTGACTGATCTAGGAGCCTCTCTCGGCTATACGGGGGCAGTAATGGGACGCCACCGATCGAAGAACGATGTGCAGGACTTCGAGCGATCTCGATTCGTGCGCAAGGTTGATAAGGGCACAGTTAAGCTTGACTACGACGTTCGTCCGAGTAGGTTCTTCTATATCAGCGTCTTCTATCCACCTTACTTTATTAGGCGCATGCGAGAATATAAGGTGATACACAAGGTACCAGTAGAGGACGCCGCATGGATTGGGGCTCAGCTTGCACAATTATCCGATGATCAGTTGCGGGACACCTTTCGGGCTGCAGGTTACGATCAGCAGACCATTGAGAGATATGTGCGGGCGTTGCGCAAGCGGATAAATGAATTGTCGCAACTGCGGAGAGAAGTTGCTACGGGAAAAAGCCGGCGTAACGGATAATTTACGGTGACGGCGAAAGTGCTGATCTTTACTTGTGTCGAAACCGCAGTTCAAAACGCTGCTGGTCCTCCAACCGCAGCACAACAGGGGTGAAATATTCATAGCCGCTAACAAAATAACTCTCGACCAGTTGTAGCAACGCAGCATACTGGTCATCCGACAGCTGGTCCATAGTGAAACCTGAAGCATCAATGTGATGATCAAGATACCCGTGCATCAGGAAATCATCCCAGTGGCTAATGGACTCTGTCACTAGCAGGGGCAACCCAACTGCCTCAATAACTCTAATGTTACGGTCAACAAACCTGGACCAGTTACGTGCCGCCTCTTTGCTCTCCCTTGATCTACTGTAGCCCATATGCGAACAGACTATTGTAAAGCATCTGATTGATAAACAATGTTGCCGCCGATGATGGTTAGAACACTAGTCGTGCTCGGCAATTCAGGAGGCTGCGTAGTGAAAATGTCTTGTGATAGAACCGCTAAATCTGCCAGTTTACCTTTCGCAATCGTGCCTTTCTCATGCTCGGCGAATTCTGCAAAGGCAGAGCCAAAAGTGTAAGCGCGTACGGCTTGTTCTCGCGTGATGGCCTCCTTCGGATTTGAAGGATGAATAGTCGCAAACATAATGTTCAGGAATGGATTCATCGGCCCGTCTGAACCTAGAGCAACCGGAATTCCGGCGTCAATCAACGATCGGAGCGTCTGCATTTCAGTTCCCCATCGTCCGTGAAATAGTTGAGGTTCGATAAATGTGTAGGATTTTGCACCACGACTAGACCCAGTTTCTTAGCACGAGGAATCAGATCTGCTATCACGCCGTCCCCATGTTCGAAACGAACTCGCTTCGCAGGCCAATTAGCTTTTGAGGGGTACCATCCAGGATCCACTTAATTCCACTTACTGAAACTCTGGAGTTCCGAAATTTGATTTTCGAGAGCTGACGAATCTCAGTTAGATCGCGCTCTTTTGAGCTAGTTAACCAGATGGCCTGGCGTGAACTCGTACCGGCGGATCTGCTTGTGCGAGCAAGCGAGAGAAGCGTTCAATCGGCAGTGTCGAAAATATTTGCAGCGTGGTACCTCCGTACCTTACTGCCTCATCTGCGATCTGACGCATCTGCTTCACCGTTTCCTCGTCTGAAACCTTCTTACCCAACTAGCGCAACACCTACTGAAACCAGCAAATCGTAAGAAATGCGTAGTATGTTCACAGTGTGTATTCGATTGTGCAGTCTCAGATCCGATGTTTATCAATCAAGGTGTCAACTACCTGCCTTTTTTGGCAGCGGGCTCATCGTGAGATAGTCCACTGCGAGATGAGTCATGGCTCTTACACCAATCGGAAGCGCACCTTCATCAGCAAAAAAGTAAGGGGAGTGATTCGTCGGCGCCGTTGCCGGATCCATTCCGTCGGGGGTGACCCCCAGATTAAAGTAAAGGCCGGGAATTTTTTCTTGAAAGAAAGCGAAGTCCTCGGCCGTGGTTCCAGGATTTATGAGTGCGACGTTACCGTCGCGGGCCACGCGCCGCAGTGTGGGGGCCATGCGCTCCGTTAACCCTGGGTCATTGTAGTTAACCGGAACACCGAGGCGTATGGTCACTTCGGCCACGGCACCGGAGGCTTCAGCCACCTTCTCAACAGTACGCCGGATCCGTTGATGAATATCTTCCCTGTGCGAAGGGTCAAGTGTGCGGATTGTGCCGATCATTGAGACTGAATCGGGAATGATGTTTCCCCGTACGCCTCCATTGATCATCCCAATCGTGACGACTGAAGGTGCCACAGTAAGATTCATTTGTCGGCTAGTTACAGTCTGCAGAACGTTGATTATTTGCGCACTCACAACAATCGGATCCACGCCGCCCCATGGTATGGCACCATGAGTCTGTTTGCCGCGCACCACTATACGTAAATCATCAGAGGCGGCTTGAATCCCCCCAGGACGATAGGTAATTCGCCCCAAGTGACCGGGCCCCACATGCAATCCGAAGATAGCCTCGGGTGCAGGGTTCTGTAGCACTCCCTCCTTGATCATCAACTGTGCGCCACCTTCTTCACCTTCGGGTGGCCCCTCTTCAGCCGGCTGAAAGATGAACACAACAGTACCTGGCAACTGATCCTGTACAGCGCTCAACACTTCGGCTGCACCCATTAGGATAGCCACATGATTATCGTGGCCGCAGGCATGCATCACGCCTACCTCCTGACCGTTGTACTTAGCGCGTACTTTGGAGGCAAAAGGAAGACTCACCATTTCGGTGACAGGCAGTGCATCCATATCAGCGCGCAACGCCACGACAGGTCCGGGTCGACCACCACGTAGTACCCCGACTACGCCTGTGTGAGCTACTCCTTCTCGCACCTCGATCCCGAGCGCTCGAAGGTGGCTAGCGACTAATTTCGCAGTGCGGAACTCGCGGTTGCTGAGTTCGGGATGCTCGTGAATATCACGCCGCCAAGAAACAACCCTTGGCCTTACAGCCTCTATTCGACGATCGATCTCAAGCAAGATGGTACTGTTTGACTGACCACGGGCGTCATCGGAGGGCAGAAACGTACTCACAGCCAGTAGAAAGACCACTACCGACCCCAATCGGCAAAGTTGTATTAGCATTACGTCAACCGTTTCTATGAAATCTTAGATCCTGTTGGCAGCGGAAATCCTGAGCTACTGTAATTAAAGAAATGTGTGTCGTAAAGGTTCGAAAGATGCCACGTGCGCCTCGTGGAGTCTCACGTTCGCTGCTACTTCGACCGACACGATTCACCAAATCCCCAAGATGCCGGGATTGCCCCGTGGAGTCCCACGCTCGCTGCTACTTCGACAGGATTGACCAGACTCACAAATTGGAGCGTCTCGTACGCTATTACTTCGCCTAGCTCCGGTTTTTGAATTCACACAACACGTGAATCTCCATGGACAAGCCCATGGCATCCCTAACAGTTCTTGCGAGCATTCCTATGCCTCGACTGTAGGAGGATTCACTCTAGCAGAAAGCTCGTTACTGATTGTGCATACATTTCCGGTGCCGTCGTCATTCCTTCGTGAGCCTGCCCAGGCAACTCCTCAATGCGCACGTCAGAGAGCACGGCAGCGAGTGCATCGGTGACGTAAAGATGGCGAGGACTTTCAGTGCCAATCTGCAGCATCACCGGAACTTGGAGCCCGCCAAAACGCTCGGGCTTGAAGTCATAACTGTTAAGAGCACGCAAATCCCCGAGCGTCGCTTTTGCATCCGCGATGATTGGCGGCCAAAGGTCCGTGTTTCGCAGTTCCTCAAGCTCTTCAACCGGGACGAAAAGACTATCACGGAAGAACGTTACAGCCATTTCGTCCCATCTTCCAGCTTGAGCCAACTCTTCAAGGCGCGACAAGGCTTCATCCCCCATCACGCGAGGCCATGCGGGTTCATAGAGCACCAGCTTGCGAATACGCTCAGGAATTTTTGCAGCGGCCGCGAGCGCAATATGAGCGCCGTAAGAGTGACCGAGGAGGAACACAGGCTCTCCAATAGTTTGAATCAGAGATAAGACATCCATGCTTTCATCTTCAAGGCTATGACCTACAGTCGCATCCGTTTCACCCCGGCCGCGCCGGGCGATGGCATAGACAGTGAAGTGCTTCTGGAATAGAGGCTTCACGAATTCCCAATTGGTTTCGTGGTCGCTGAAGGCGCCATGCACGATGACAAGAGAAGGGCCACTCCCATACTTGTCGCAGGAAACTGTGACACCGGTCGGCGAGAGAATGTGGTGCATAAGCGGATCTCCGATGATTTGTTACCTCAGTTTATTCCTGTTGCTTGTGACCAGACCACCTGCCAGTGCCCGTTCCGCTTCTCATAAGAGTCCGTGTGCCAATAGCGCCGCAACAGCACCTTCTGGCCTCAACCACTATTTCGAGTTGCGAACGGTACCTTATAACTGCCGCACGGCCATACAGGCGTACTTCGATTGCTGGATCCGGCTCCCACACAGGGAAGTCTAGTTGGGTAACACGCTTCAAAGTAAATGACTCACGCTCGCAGTCTTAGACAGGATTACGTCCCCGGAAAGGGGCCGGAAAACATCGTCGTCGCAAGGATCGCACCCATCAACTCCGTGTCGCCACCACCTCGAGGTATTCAGACTTTATGTGAGTCGTACGATCAGCTCCCTCGTTGTGCTCTGACCACAACCGCTCCAGATCTCCGCGCATTGCTGCCTGCTTATTCGGGTCCGCCGCAACTGCCTCGAATGCTTTGTTTGTCGGTCCATAGTAAACGCGAAAGAACTCTACAACCTCTTTTGGCCCGAATGGGAAGGTGAATGGCATCAATCGGCGGGTCATACTCATGTCGGAAACACCGCCGCCCAACCTCTCGCGCAGGGTTTCCTCGTCTCCCCACTTCAGCGGCGACGGTATGCTAGGTGGTGGTGGCACATGCGTGGAGATCGTCTTGAACATTTGCCCGATGAATCCAGCCGCGGTCCAGTTCGCCAAAGCTACTCTCCCGCCGGAACGGCAGACTCGAAGCAACTCAGCAGCGACTAATTCGGGGCGCGGTGCGAACATCGTCCCAAACATACTAACAACAACGTCGAAGCTCGCATCGTCGTAAGGCAACTGCTCAGCGTCGCCTTCGTCGAATTGCGCCTTAAGCCCTTCAGCCTCCGCGCGCGAGCGGCCTTGCTCGAGTAAGTTGTCAGCTAGGTCAACACCGGTGACGAAGGCGCCAACGCGGGCTGCCGGAATGGCTGTATTACCGGTACCGCATGCTACGTCGAGCAGCCGGGTACCGGGCGCGAGATTAAGTCGTTCGATAAACTCTGCAGCACCGGACTCATAGGACTTGGCGATTTGGCCGAAGTCACCAGTCCTCCAGGTGACCTTCAGCCGGGCTTTCAGGGAGGCAATATCAGAAACAGCCGAACTCATAATGGTTCTCCTTAAGAAGATTAGAACAGCATATAGCCAAAATTGGCCTACGCCTTATAACGCGAAATAAAACCGCGCCAGGAATCACCTTCGGACTCAATAATTTGCCAATCTCCTCATTTCTGAATCGCTCAAATACAGGCTCCTCACTCAGCTCATACTTCTTTAGATAACTCCACAATTGTTCATTGATCTTCGAAGCTTTGTCGTAGTATCCAGTGTGGCCATGTCCTTTCAAGATTGTAGATACCGAAGGCAAATAGAAAAATCTCGGTCGCTACAACGATTGCCATTACGGCATCAAGCCACCAGTCTTTCTTTGATTGATAGATCATAGGCTCGACTCAAGAAACCTGTGCGTCCGCCACACTCCCAAAGAAATCAACACGATGCCGCCCAGTAAAAGGCCGCCGCCCCACCATATTGAACCTCTGAGACTCCT
>CAZNPP010000179.1:6901-8664 GCA_964574785.1 uncultured Chloracidobacterium sp.
TATGCTCACCCATCACAGAAGCGGCTTCGGCACAAATAGACTGGTAGCAAAGAGCAGCGCCCTCGTAACTTACCGCAACGATACCAATGTGTTTAGTCATAAGGTGTATTCTTAGGGCGTTTGAACTACAGGGTGTGCTTCAGTCCTCCTCTTTAAATTCTGGGTAGGCAATGCAATTCAGGTGGCCTACATCTTCTAGCGTGGCCTAAGCATTAGTTCACTCACTCGTTCGCATAGGGCTTTGCAGTTCTTGGAGCGGCAGGTGCTTGTTCATCTAGTGACTGACGGTAACGTATGCACCCTCGCATAAACTCTGGCCACTCTGCCACAACGGGAATTGGATCGGTCTTCTCAGGTAATAAGCCCCACAATGCCGGATGATGCCAGCAGAGTTCGTGTTCACTGCTGTCCCGGTGCTCGCGAATCCCCTGCCTGAGTCGCTTTACCTCGGCAATAAGTTGATCACGAGACATCGTAGTAAGATCGTCGTCCATAATTCCTTCTTCCATCATTGAGATATCCATTCCACTCTTACATCTCGTCCAAAATGTGATCGGCAACGAAAACAGACACCTTGACTCTCAAAGCCGGGTCGAACGATCCACCAACTGCTGTTGGTGATCTTAGGGCTATGTCAGTCTCTGAATGCTGATCGTGGAGGCCCCTTTTGTTTTCTTTAAGTAATTCTCGCTATCTGAAGTGACGAATCTGAAAGTAGTCTCCCGATACCTTGCCAAATGCGCCTTCAAATTTGTCAATGAAGACGCGGAAACTCTCCTGGTATTGCCGGCCTCCGTCTGGATCAATGATGTGCATTGTGGTGTTGTCAACAGTTCCATCACCTGACATCGCCTCGATAATCCTCGAGTGCAGTCCGGCGCCTGGGCCAATACTGTTCAGAGTGCCCACCCAAATCAACCCAAAGGTGCGCAGCAAAGTTACCCATCCTTCGATCGTAAGATTCATCATTGGCTGGACCATCATTTGGGCCGAAAGAATGAATGGGCCGAATTCTGATGAAGGTAGACCCTGGTTGTTATCCACCATCACGCCATATTTTTCTGCCACGGCTGCGGCGGCTTGTCGGATACCTAATGAAGCCTGTAATTTCCACGATCGCATCATCGCGTGTACTGTTGCCCAACAGACCATAGACGTCGGCTGCGCTAACACGACGCGAAGCCCTGGTACTGTAAACGGTAAGCCCGACGGCGCTGAATGAGGTAGGGGTAATAAAGAATCCAGCTTCGTCATACTGTTCTTGCCCACAACCCCATCCGGCGTCAAGCTATGCTTCTTCTGGAACGCTATGACACGGTTCGCTGTCTCGCTCCCAAAGATCCCGTCGGGTACACCAAAACGCTTTGTCGAAAGTGGCAACAAGAAACCGAGATCAATCAAACCCTGTTGGACTGCTGCCACGCCCTGTCCCTTAGACGCCAATTTAATGGGTGGGCTGTTAACTGCGGCATTTTGACATTGCTGAACGGGAGCGAACCTAGGCGAAGTTAACGGCATTATTATCCTCCATACAGATCTAAATTCAGTTTTACTAGAATACGATTCTCGAGGGCTCGATGGTTTGCCTACACGTGTTGATCTACCAGAATCGTGTTGCCATCTGGATCAACAATCGTGAAGCTAGCCGGACCAGTAGTGCTTTCGTCTGCTTCTGAAATCATGTTTATGCCACGATCTTTTAGCTCGCGTTGCAGCTCTCGGATGTCTGTGAATTCTTTGAGTGGTTGAGCATCGTTACTCCA
>CAZNPP010000180.1:0-8640 GCA_964574785.1 uncultured Chloracidobacterium sp.
GCCCCCAATGGATGAACATGCCAAATTTTGCATCGTGCCACCACTTCATGCGGCGCGATCGAGTTGCTTCTTCTTCGGTCCTGACTATGGAGTCGGCTGTCGATACAGATAGGTCCGACGCGGCCATAGCAGTCCCGGCGCCTATTAATTTAAGATAATCGCGTCTGGATATCCTGTTCTTCCTCATTCGGCTGAAAAAAGGGTCAAGGCTTCTCAGATTTAGCTTTGGCGTCTTTAGTTCTTTCTTTTGTGGAACGAATGCTCTCGAGTGCCAGGTAAAGTGCCTTAGTTGACTCAGTATCAGAGGGATCTAGTTCAAGCACCTCCTGGAGTTCCGCGGCCCCTTCTTCCCACTGACCTAAGCGGCAAAGAGCCAGCGCCAAGTTTTTCCTAAACACAGGCTGCCTCGGGTCGATGTTGATGGCTTCGCGGTATTTCTTAATGGCCGCGGTAACTTCTCCAGACTGCTCGAGCCGCACCCCCTCATTGTTCAACTCACCTGCGCTTAAATCTGAGGCTTTGAGTTGCGCCTCGATGATCTCCGACAACTCCTGCTGACATACTTTCGCTTCATCGTGTCTGCTGGCTCTTCGTAAGGCGCGACACAGATGGTACATGGAAAACCTATCTCCAGGTTTCAACTCCAACGACCGCTGCAAGTGTTCGATTGCGTGAACTGTCTGACCGGCGAGCAAGTACGAAGTTCCTAACTCATATCTAGCCTTTGCCTCACCAGGTGAAAGTTCCACCGCCCTTATGAAAGCTTGCAAGGCGCCGTCTTCATCACGGAGCTTTTTCTTAATCAATCCTTGGCTCAAGTAGGCCTCGGCGTAATCGGGCCGCAGTCTGATTGCTGCCTCAATCTCCTTCAGTGCTCCCGCAAACTGCTCTTCTTCGGCGAGCACTTGGCCCAGCAGGTAGTGGGGATAAGCTGCGGCAGACGATTCTCTGAGGAGCCTGAGGGCTTGTTGGAAATGCTCTCGTGCTGAAGCCAACTGCCTCCGCTGTGCCAGGAGAATGCCGTAGCTGATATGGGCCTCGACCATGTTAGGATCAATCGAGAGTGCCTTGCGAAATACTTCCGTGGCAGCATCCAATTCGGCGAAACGTGCCAGGGCCATGCCCAGACTTACGTAAGCCGGAGCGAACTCAGGTCGCAATTCGATAGCTTTACGCAGTGCTTCAATGGCAGCAGTTCTTTCTGGTACCAGTGCCAATGCCGTTCCAAGCAATAGCTGCGCGTCTGCATTTTGCGGCTCTTCACGCATTAGAGCTCGCAATAACACGAGCGCCTGCTCTAACTGACCCGCAGAAATTAGTTGACTGGCTCGTTTAAGCTTTTCCTGCGTGGTCTGACTAAATGAACACAGAGGAACCGACGTCAACAAATTGGCATGATTGGCTATCGGTGCAGAAATCCCCCAAGGGCCAGAACCAAAAAGCAGTAGGACTGTTGATATAAGGTTCATCGTCAAAGCTTGCAAAAATGTGACACCTCTGCGTTCTAAATTCTGAGGGTTGCTCAAGATTGTAGCTTAGACTGTTTAAAAAATTGCTGGCTGTCCTGCAATGCTCACCTGAGAACAGCCAGCGCCGGTATATTTTAATGGAGCGGCCTTAATTAGAAGAGCAGCCGCAATCCAAATTGAAGTTGCCTGGGTCCATGCGAGACAGTGGTGATTCTCCCCGGCGTAGCCTGATCAAGTCTGGTTGCCGGGTTGCCGAGATCAATGAGATTGAAAACGTTGAAGGCCTCGGCGCGAAGTTGAAGTTGCCATCTCTCTCCAAATCGGATATTGCGGAAAAGCGAGAAGTCAACATTCCACCAGTCGTCCGTGCGCAGAAGGTTCCGTCCTGCATTACCAAAAGAGTTGACAGGAGCCGCAAAGGCGCAGGGATTGTACCAGGTCCGTGCCGTTCGTGTTGCATCGGCGGCTAGTCCTCCCTGGGAAATTGTGGTACGGCACCTAACGTCCGGATGTGCAGCTACGGGGCCTGCCTGGAAGGGATCCGAAATCAGGTTGGCTCTGGAGTAAATCTGTCCTGCGCCAATGTTGGCAGGATCTCCACCGACCTCTATAGTAAACGGTTGTCCCGAGCGCCCGACAACCAACCAGTTCGCTTGCCAGTTCCCTAACAAGGCGGCGGCGGGACCGTTCTGCAACCAGCGTTTGCCTTTTCCGAAGGGGAGTTCCCAAACCGTTCCCCAAGTCAATAGATGCGGAATATCGTATCCGCAGACAGCCTTATTAGAATCGATGTCATGATAATTCTGAACGGTAGCGTTTCCTCCAATTCCGTTCTCGGCATTGAACCAACCGCTGCTGGTATCGATGCATTTTGACCAGGTATAGGAAAGTAGTGATGAAAGACCTCGGCTGAGTCGTCTTTGCATCTTGTACTGGAAAGAGTGGTAGCTCGAATAGCCGATGTCATCTTCGTATCGGAAATTGCCCGTGATATGAGGCCAGGGCCGCAACTGGTTTACTTCAGCCGGTGTTAGTCTACGTCCTGTACCAGCTTCTATTCCGGGTTTTAGTGCCGCCTGCGCTACGCCCGCATACTCAAGCCGTCCGCTTTGGCTTCCAACATAGGCGACAGACATCATAAGACTGTTACTCATCTGTCTCTGTATTTCCACATGCCATTGGTGCGAGTAGCCATCTTTACGATCAGGATCGTTAAACCATCCCGTCGAGTTCCAGGGAGCTGGTCGTGGCAATGCGAACGGTAGATTGTTAGCAAGTGTTTCGAACTGTTCGATGGGGCCGCCCTCGCGGTTGATACTACCAGTGTCTATACCTGAGAATTGTGGCCAGCCCCAGCTCTCGAACTGATGCTGACCGTACTGACTTCTTGATGGCAAAGCATCCCACACTAATCCATAGCCGGTTCGCATCACCAGCTTATTGTTAATCTGCCAAGCCAATCCTACCCGAGGTCCCCAATTGTCTTTGATTGGTTTAAGGATGGAGAACTCCTCACCTGTCACTTTAATGAATTGGTTAAACGGTATTTGGTTAAGTGGCGCAGGCAAGCAGGGTGGTGGACCACCCGAACAGACTTCAGGAAGTTGGGGTAGTGCGATAAGCCATTCACCAGTTTTCAAATCAGGTCCACTTTGCAGTCCCTTTCCTTTGACCTTCCCTACATAGTCGTAACGCAAACCGTAAGTCAACGTCAGTTTTGGACTCAGGTTCCATGAATCCTGAAAGTACGCTGACCACGTACCTATTCCGAAGTCAATAGATCCAAACTCATGGACGAAGCCCTGAATCTGGCTCGGGAGACCTAATAGAGCGGAAGCGAGGTCGTCGCCAGTACCAGTAGGTACCTGTGGATTCCGCGTAGGTTGCGCGTCAAAGTTTACTTGCATAAAGCGATTTCTTTGGTCGCGCCTGATATGAATAAATTGGAATCCCGTCTTGAAATTGTGGTTACCTTTTAACCATGTCAGATCGGTCGAAAGGTTCCAATTAGGATTTCCACGTGGGCGAGCGCCCTGAACACCGAGTGTTCCCAAATTCCAGGGGTTGCTACTAAGAACGGCCGCGACACCTTCGAAACGCTCAAGCTGTGGAAAGTTCAATTGCCTAAGCGGTTCGTTGCCCAATTCATGTTCAAAGGGGGCGTCTTCGCTTGGCTGAGTTGCCACTCCGCCTCGCACTTCGAATATGAAACTGGGCGAGAACGAGTGTACCCATCCCCCACCAAAGTTCCGGTTGGTTGATTCGGGCGTCCGAAAACCCCGATCTCCAATTGGATTGAACGTCTTTATGTACTGTTCATTCCAGCGGAAGAAGATGGTGTCATTCGTTCCAAAGTTGTGATCACCCCTGATCTGAAACGCATTCGCGTCATTTGCTCGGGCGCGATCTTGGCGGAAATTGAAACTAGGATCACCAACCAGATTTGGCTTAATCGAATAGGCCTTGAAGAATCCTTGCATTCGCGGTGAGATCAGTCCCGGCGGTATGATGTTATTCGGAAAGGGATCGCGCACCAGTCGGCCGTTCTCTATTCGGGTCGTGTAGGGATTGAATATCTGACGTCCGAAAATAGATTGAGAGAAGTCCCCGTTAAGCTCCCGCTCCGTTGGTACACGCATCTGGATATTCGCGACGTCGCGATAGCGCCAACCGTCGTAAGAAGCGAAAAAGAACGTCTTGTTCTTGAAGATTGGTCCGCCAATATTCGCCCCAAACTGATTTTGTCGAAAAGGTGGGGGGTCGCTCCGGTTTGCATCTCGGAAAGGATCACGAGCGTCGAAGACTTCGTTACGCACGAACCAGAAGCCGGAGCCATGAAAGGCGTTGGTTCCGGACTTGGTAGTCATATTTACCACGCCCCCGGTTACGCCTCCGTATTCGGCCTTCGCGTTATGCGATTGGACCTTAAACTCCTGAATCGAATCGATGTCAGGAAGAACAACGTAGCTTGTGCCCCGCACGCTTGTGTTGATAATGCCATCAAGGAAGTAGATTTTTGATCGGTTCTGCTGTCCCTGTATGGATGCATTGGCGAGTGTAGACCCGGGAATTCCTGTGTTTCCTTCGGCCGCGCCGAAGTTAATTTCCCTTTGTGAACCCTGAGCAGTGGAGACTGGATTAACTCCAGGTGTAAGAACTAATAACTGCGTGAAGTTTCTTCCGTTCAGCGGAAGTTCCTGCACTACCTTTTCCGTAATAACATTGCCGAGCTCCGTCGAAGAGGTCTGGAGTAACTCAGCCCCGCTCTGAATGTCTATCGTTTGAGTTATTTCTCCGATTTCTAGTTTGAAGTTGTGACTCACAACTTGAGCTACGCCAACGTCAAAATGTCCCACTTGCAGGCCGCCAAACCCGTCCTTTTCGACCCTGATTGCGTAAGGTCCTGGTTTGACATTGACAAAGACGAAGTAACCCTCACGATTCGTGGTTGCCTGACTTTCTATGTTCGTTCCTTTGTTGATGAGTTTCACAGAAGCTCCGGGAATGAGAGCTCCCTGAGAATCTGCGACCGTTCCGTTTACCTCGCCGGTTGATGTCTGACCGAAGAGTACCGAACTAGACGCCACTAGCAATACCAGCACCAAGGCTGTCGTTTTAAGTAAAGCCATGAGTTGTACCTCCTGATTAGTGGACAAGAAACCTCGAGGTTATCTTTTCGTCGCCTACGTGAACGCACCGCAAAAATCTCATATAAGTGACGGCGCGATACCAAAGATTAGATTTAAAGTTGTTTGCGGCGGCAAACATCAGTTGACCTGCAAAATCTCGGCTCCTTATGTGACTCAACTTAGTTCTCGAGAGGACTCTATATCTACTGGTTAAAAGAATTGTCCCTTAGTACGAAAAGGCTCCGCTCGCTAAGCTGAACGCTATAAAAGGTCTGCTAACTTCGGGCGCTGAACGCCAAGCATCAAATTGCTTTTTAGCGTGAAATATTACTTAAAACCGTTACTAGCGGAAGAAACGAAAAGATTATACTTGATTCTGTTACCGATAACAAGTATTATTTTTACCGGTAACAATTTTCCGACCAGGAATAGCGCGGAAGGCTAAAGATTATCTTTTTGGCTTGAGCCGAATCATCGCCGCTCTCGATCAGGTAAACTCTTGTGGCGACATGCACTTGAAAGGTTTCAAGCCCCAACCTGGCGCAAGATCCGGCGTAGACCGATTGGAGGTCTGATGTCTAACCTGCGATACAGAGACAAGGTCACAATAATCACAGGCGCTAGCAGCGGTATCGGTAAAGGCTGCGCTCAGGAGTTTGTTCGAGCGGGCGCAAAAGTCGTTATTTGTTGTAACAACCAGGCCGAAGGTGAAAGTGTCACCGCCGTCCTAAAAGAACTAGCCAAGTCTCGGGCCGCTGGTGAAGCCGACTTTGTCTATTGTGATGTCACAAGATCCGCTGATATACAGACGCTAATCACTAAGACGGTTTCTCTATATGGCAGGATCGATTGCCTCATCAACAATGCAGGCTGGCACCCTGAGCATAAACCCATTGATCATTTCTCTGTAGAAGAGTTCCGCAATCTTATTGAACTGAATGTGGTGGGAGTTTTCACAGCTTGTAAGTTTGCACTGCCATATCTACGCAAAACTCGGGGAAACATCATTAACATGTCCAGTCTTGTTGCCACGATGGGACAAAGTTACGCTACGACGTATGTGGCTACAAAAGGCGCCATAACAGCTTTTACAAAGGCACTGGCAATCGACGAGGCCCCGCACGGCGTTCGCGTCAACTCTGTCTCCCCAGGAAATATCTTTACACCGCTATGGCAGGAAGCAATTGATGCCGCCCCCGATCCAGCAAAGTTTCTAGCAGATGGCGAAGCGGCCCAGGTTATTGGAAGAATGGGCTCGACTGAAGAAGTGGCGAGGCTTTGTCTCTTCATTGCCGCCGAAGCTACATTTACAACTGGTGCCGATCACATCATTTCTGGTGGAGCGGAGCTTGGGTATGGCCGCAAAAGCTTTTCGCATAATGGCCAACGTGATACGGAATTCTCCGGTACTGTCGGCATTGTGGATTCATCTGGAACGTCGCGCTCGTGAAGCCTTCGAAAGACTGGATTTCCTAACCACAAGCTCTGGAGGCAAAACGACCTTCGGTATCTTCACAGATGGTACTCCATTGCTTTCAATCATCTGGATGAGCAAGCGGGCTGCTTGTTGTCCCATCTCGCCCCTGGACCAGGAAACAGTAGTCAGCGGGATACGCAGCATATCGCTATAGTGAATGTTTCCAGCGCCAACCAGCGCGATGTCTTCGCCCGCACGCAAGCCGGCTTCTTCGAGAGCTCGCATTACACCTAGTGCTACCGGATCATTGACAGCGAAAACTGCGGTGGGAAGATCACCATCGGCTATCCACTCGCGCATTGCCTTGTATCCTTCGGCTTCCAGAAGTCCGCAGTTACGAACCAGCGAGCGGTTGAAGCGGATTTTGTGTTTGGCCAGGGCTTGCTTGTACCCCTCAAAACGGTCCATGCTCACGGACGAGGCGTCTCCCTGAAGATGACCAATACGGCGATGGCCCAGGCTGATCAGATGTTCTGTAGCCAATTTGCCTACCTTGACATTATCAGTCGCAACTGATGGGCAGCGCAGATTCTCCATTGTGCGGTCAACAAGGACGATCTTTGCTCCACTCTTAATCATCTTCCGGTAGGCATTGGTTTCGGTTGGTGGTAATACTGAACTTATGATTAGGCCATCAGTGCGCTGTAGGAGGGTTTCAACCTCGTCCAATTCTCGGGTGGGGTCCTCCTCTGTACTGCAGATGAGCAACTGGAAACCGGCAGCGCGGATAACTGATTCAATAGCCCGCGTTACTTCCGCGAAATAGAGATTCATCAGATCCGGAAGAACGATTCCTATGAGATAGGAGCGGTTGGTTGCTAAGGCACGTGCATATTGGTTTGGCTGATAATTAAGTCGCCGCGCAACTTCGAGCACACGCGCCCGAGTCTCCTGATTGATTGTCGGATGATTATTGATCGCGCGAGAGACGGTCATTTTTGACACGCCAAGCTCACGCGCTATGTCAGCAAGGGTAACGGGCATAGTTTTTCGCCGAGCACGCTTCGACGGCATCTTACATCAAAGGCGGGGTACGTGCATCTATGGTAGGACTTGCTTGATCCAAGTGCACGGGAAGGGAAATCAATGTCGACCTTAATATCACCCTTGGTAGTGGGACATGGTTCCCAAGACGGCATTTTGTCCCATGACGAGCTGCGCGCAATAGTTGAAGAGGCTCTGCAGGATATTCGTTGGGGAGAACGAGTACTTGCTATCATCCCTGACAAAACACGCGACGATAATACTCATCTACTCTTCCCGTTTGCCATAGATGTGCTCGCGGGTTGTGGAGTTTCACAATTCGATGCCTTGGTAGCGCAAGGTACTCACGTTCCAATGTCTTTGGAGGAGAAGCTGGCAAAGATTGGCCCACATCATTTCAAGGGCCAAATCTTCGATCACAGGTGGGATGAGCCAGACGAGTTGGTCCAAATCGGCGAGCTGAAGGCAGAAAGAGTAAGGGAACTTACCGGGGGATTATTGAATAATGCTATCCCTCTATCTATTAATCGACTTTTAGCTCCAGGAATATATGACACTGTGATTGTCTTTGGCGCGACTGTTCCGCATGAGGTCGCGGGTTTTGCTGGTGGGGCCAAGTACTTCTTTCCGGGAGTGGCTGGACCGGAACTCACGCATGCAACTCATTGGTTAGGTGCACTTGCGACTGTGGAAGGAGTCATTGGGCGAGTCGAGACTCCAACGCGGCTGCTGATTGAGGCTGCGGCAGATTTCGTCCCGGCGCGCGTTATCTCTTTCACTTCAGTAGTCACCCGCGACGATGACGATCACCTTGTTACACACGCGCTCTTTGCCGGGGATATACGAGAGTCTTTACGACAAGCCGTCTCAATCAGCAAACGCGTACATATAAAATACACGGGCAGAAAATACCGGCGAGTGGTGGCATTGCTTGACGAGCACTATGATGAGCTGTGGGTTGGCGGAAAGGCTAGCTATAGGCTTGGTCCAATAATCGAGCAAGGTGGCGAACTGATCATCTACGCCCCGCACCTCCGCTGCATTTCAGAGACTCACGGCCAGCTTATCGAGCGGTATGGAT
>CAZNPP010000181.1:0-8590 GCA_964574785.1 uncultured Chloracidobacterium sp.
AGCGGTGAATGTGGGAGCTCGATCCGTTGCGTACTCCATCGGCCCGGTCGCTGCGCGTTACGGAACCGCGCGCGGAGAAGCTGGGGGAATTGCGCGTTCACACTGAACGATTGCTCCCCGGGTGTGTGGAAGCAAGAGTTTTCAGTTTCTCCGCTTCCCGGTTCTGTGATTCCGACGGTTCTGGAATGCCTGTCCTGAACAACCTAACTTGCGAAACTTCTTGACGCAGTGTGAGCACGGGTGTTAGTTTTCCGAATGCAGCTAGGTTGTTATGCTGCACAATTTAGTTCAGTCCCCTGCGCCATCTGAGCGATTTACAGATCCCGACCAGTGGTGCTCACCTCAGCTAAGGATCAAGCTTTGTTAGCTGGACGCAAACTCCTACTCGCAGACGATTCAGCCACAATCCAAAAGGTCGTCGATCTCACATTCACAGATGAAGGTTTCGAAGTTGTTACCGTTGGCAACGGGAAGGAAGCGATTGAGCGTCTCGAGGAGATTGCGCCCGACGTCGTGCTCGCAGATGTCTTCATGCCAGAAAAAGGCGGGTATGAAGTCTGCGAGTACATAAAAGGAAATAAGAAGTTTAGCCGTATTCCGGTGATGCTTCTTGTTGGTTCTTTTGAGCCATTTGACGAAGCGGAGGCGCGCAGAGTTGGCGCGGACGATATCTTGACAAAGCCATTCCAATCAATTCGAAGCCTGATCGACAGGGTAGCAGGACTCGTTAGCCGTAAACCGAATACGAGCGAGATTCCGACTACCGAGTTTCCGACGGTCGCTGATGAACTGGAGGAGTCACAAACCTTGAAAACCGGAGATCTTGAGATCAACACCGCAGACACGCAACCGCTTCCTCAGGTGCTGCCTTCGGACTCTTTCGCTGCCAAGCAAGAACAGGCTCGTACAATTCCAGATATTGTGCACCACTATACAACTGAGGCTGCTCCCGGTGACAACGGTGACCTTCTGTTGGACCTTGGGGACTTTGAGCCCACACGGCAAGCAGCTGATGAAGAGTATGTGCTCGACCTGGATTTTGATGACTTCGGCAGAGGATCAGAGACGTTAGTGTCGGAGTCCTACGAAACTCACGTTGAGCCAGCAATCTCTGAACCGATTGTTCCTGTTGAAGAGGTTCAGTTTGAAGAGCCTGAGAGTCTTGCAGTTGTAGAAGAGCAAGAAGTCGCGGCAGAAGTTCTTGAACTAGCGCACGAGATGATGCAAGAGCAGCCTGAGATTGAGATGCAACCTGAGGTGATCCCAGTGCCAATACCGGCTGGCCAGATTACACTCGAGCAACTCTCTCCGGAAGTAATAGATGCCATCGCTAAGCGAGTAGTTGAGCAGCTCTCTGAGAAAGTAATTCAGGAGATCGCTTGGGAGGTTGTGCCATCACTCTCAGAACTCCTGATCAAGCAGCAGTTGCGAGAAAACGAGTCAAGTACTCCTTAAGATCAACCCAATCAAGGCACATGAGGAGCAGCCGATCCAAGTCGGCTGCTTTTTTCAGTTCTGGGTCGTAAGTTCCTGCTATTTCATGTAAGAAAGGGTCAGAGTATTTGAGACCCACTTCGCTCAGGATATTGACACAGTCTCGGTAGCGGGTGGGTTTTGGTTAAATGGTCAATGTGGTACCGCGCAATACCTACCCGCTACCGCGCGGTGGTACTGACTGCCTTCCACCTTTCATTGGTGTTACAAACGACATTGATGGTTAGCCTGGTTCCATGTGGTTTAGTGGATAAGACCGCCACAATCCATGGGCCCCCTGATGGACATATCGTCGCTTTGCTTTAAAATGAATTGCCCAAAGGCAGGGCCACCTATTAAGGCGCGACTTGCCACCCTAAACTAAATTGACGATGGAAATCCCTAAAACTTACGACCCCAAAGAAGCTGAACAGCATCACTACGAGCGTTGGGAGCGCCAGGGCTGCTTTGCTCCTGAGATCAACCAAGATCCAAATGCCCCAATTTTCTCGATCGTAATCCCACCTCCCAATGTTACCGGATCGCTGCACATGGGCCATGCCCTACAACACACCATGATGGATGTGCTCACGAGGTACAAAAGAATGTGCGGCTACCGCACCTTGTGGTTGCCGGGAACAGATCATGCCGGGATATCAACGCAACTGGTGGTTTCGAGAGAGCTAAAAAAGGAGGGACGCTCTCGACACGAGCTGGGTCGCGAAAAGTTCGTCGAACGAGTCTGGAAATGGAAGGCAGAATCCGGGGGCCAAATAACAATTCAGATGCGCCGTGAAGGAGCTTCGGTAGATTGGTCGCGCGAGCGCTTTACAATGAATGAAGACCTTTCGCGCGCTGTCAATGAAGCGTTTGTGCGCTTGTTTGAGAAAGGACTGATCTACCGCGGCAAGAGAATAGTCAACTGGTGTCCGAACGACCAGACCGTTTTGTCAGATCTGGAAGTGCAAAAAGACCCGCAGGCTGGAAAACTCTATTATCTTCAGTATCCACTTAGGGACAGCGACAAACGCATCACAGTTGCGACTACCCGCCCGGAAACCATGCTTGGCGACACAGCCGTTGCCGTAAATCCGGATGATGAACGTTTTCGGGAGTTAGTAGGCGCCACTCTGATGTTGCCGCTTGTCGAGCGCGAGATACCAGTTGTAGCCGATGAATTTGTTGATCCTGAGTTTGGTACCGGAGCTGTAAAAGTGACTCCTGCTCACGATCCGAACGACTACGAAATGGGCCTCCGCCATGAATTGGCTCAAGTTGTGGTAATCGATCAACATGCGAAGATGACCGAAGCGGCAGGCGCAGAGTTCGCTCATCTCGATCGCTATGCCGCCCGTGAGAAGGTCGTCGAAAAGTTTTCTGAGCTGGGCCTCCTGGAAAAGATTGTCGACTACGAATTCTCAATCTCCAAGTGCGAACGCTGCAAGACAGTGATCGAACCATTGATCTCTACCCAGTGGTTCTGTCGCATGGAGCCGCTTCGTGATAAAGCGCTGGCGCTACTAGCTCGAGAGAAGAAGCCTCAGTTTATCCCTGAAATCCCGTACGAAAAGGTCTATCAAAACTGGCTCGAGAATCTTAGAGATTGGACAATCTCACGCCAACTGTGGTGGGGGCATCAGATTCCTGCATGGTACACCAAAGATGGTGATGTGATTGTTGCTCGCTCCTTTGCGGAGGCTAGCGCAAAAGCTGGTACTCAAGAACTTACACAGGATCCAGACGTGCTTGATACGTGGTTTTCGTCGGCCCTGTGGCCTTTCTCAACACTGGGATGGCCCGGCGATACCCAAGATCTAAAGACTTATTATCCAACCTCGGTTCTGGTCACTGCTCGAGACATTATTTTTCTCTGGGTTTCGCGAATGGTTATGATGGGACTCGAATTTATGGGCCGCGAGCCATTTGCTGATGTTTTCGTTACCGGAACAGTGCTCGACAGCCAGGGCCAGAGAATGTCAAAGACGAAAGGGAATGGCGTCGATCCGCTTGAAGTATTCGACAAGTATGGAGTTGATGCGACGCGCTTGACACTCGCCTCTGTAGGAAGCACTGACACGCGTTGGAACGAGAAGCAAGTCGAATCTTATCGAAACTTTGCTAACAAGATTTGGAATGCAGCACGTTTTGCTCTGCTTAATTCTGAAGGCGCCACGGTTGATCCTCAATGCCTGGAAGCTCTTGATTCCGAGACTGCTCTTCACCACCGCTGGATAATCTCACGACTCAATGCGACTGCTCGCGACGTGAGGAACGCATTGGCTGGTTACCAGTTTCATGAAGCAGTGCAGACACTTTATCACTTCTTCTGGGATGATTTTTGCGACTGGTACATAGAACTCACGAAGGCTGAAGTCACAGCGGAGGAGGCTACGGCTCACAGAGAAGCGGCAAGAGCACGCTTGTTGACAGTATTAGAGCAATCTTTACGTCTGCTGCATCCCTTTATGCCTTACATTACAGAAGAGATCTGGCAGCGGCTTCCGCAAGTGTCGCCAAAATTATTACATCCGGCCTATAACGATGCCTCGGCTACCATCATGCTTACGTCTTATCCAGAAAGTAATCCTAAATTGATTGATGAACGGGCAGAGTGGGAGATGCAGTCAATAATCGATCTGATCTCCCGAGTCAGAAATATCCGTTCAGAAATGAATATTAAGCCGGGAGAGCGGATACCGGTGCTCGTTGGTTGTAAGGATGAAAAGCTGCAGAATGTATATCGAGCGAGCAAAGATCAAATCACTCGCCTGGCACGCGCGTCTGAATTCTTAGTTCAGGAGAATTTGAAAGCGCCGAAGGCTGCAGCAAGGGCTGTGCTGGTAGGAGGATCGGAAGTGGCCGTTCCTCTTGAAGGACTAATTAATTTCGAGTTGGAGCTACAGCGACTGCAACGCGAGCAGGATAAACTTCTTGCAGAGACCTCGAAGCTCGAAGAACAGCTTTCAAATCCGCAATTTGTTGAGCGCGCTCCTGCTCAAAAGGTGCAGGATTTAAGAGACCGAGTTGCCGATATTGCTCATCGGTCAGCTCGCTTAGCGCAAACTATTGAAGCATTGCAATGAAGATGATTGAGTCCAAAGTTCGACCTTTTAGGAACGAGAGGCGTCAGAAAGCGTGAAAGAGGAAGCATCCCGGCTGCCCCTTGAACACATCTCCTCGCAGGGCGTATCTTCAGAGTGGAGTTTTTGATATGAGAAAACCTTTAATCAAACCTATCGCCGTTTTGGCAGCAGTCGTCCTCACCGTTGGCCTTTGTCTTATCGATGCTTACGGCCAGCGCCGCACACGACGAAAGGCGCCCAGGATAACTAACCCTCCAATTGCCGCGCCTATCACTACTCAGGGACAAGTCGGTGAGCCAAAGATTATAAGTACTGCGGAAGAGGGCCCCATCATTGAGGACGAACGTGGTTCCACAAGCGAAACCAAAAAGAGTAACAAATCAACACCTGCGACCACCTTATCGGAGCAGGAAGAGATGCGGCAGACTATAGACTCACTAAGCACTAAAGTAACGGTGCTCACCGAAAGACTAATTGAAATGCAGGAGCAGCAGCGGACACTGCTCGACATGGAGCGTCTCTCGAGGGCTGAGACGCGAGCTGAGAACCTTCGTTCGCAGTTGCGCGATGTCGAGGCAAAGGAAGCTGATATGCAAGCTCGCTTGGAACAGGTAGAGTTCGCGATGTTACCGGAGAATGTTGAGCGGGCGATGGCTTCTTTTGGTTCTACGCGTCCAGAAGAGGCGCGCGAATTCAGGCGCAAGCAACTTATCAACGAGAAGGGTAGATTGGAGTCTCAGCTCAGGCAATTTGCTACTAGTCGTGTTCGTCTGGAAGCGTCAATAGCTAATGCCGATCGCGAGGTTGATCTATTGCGGGAACGGCTTGAGCGGACAGATACCGCTACGGACGAAGCGACGAGCAATCCGATCAGCTTACCCAAGCCTGCCGATGAGAAATCACCGGATCGAGATCCTTTACCTGAATAAAGATGGGCACCGTTAGTCAACGAGACCTGTATCGACGAATTGGAGAGGCTATCGAGCTCGGCGAGCGAGTTGTTGTGGCGACTGTAGCTGATACCCGCGGCTCTACTCCTCAGCAGCGAGGAGCTAAGATGCTCTTTTTCCAGAACGGAGAAGTCGCTGGCACTGTGGGTGGTGGTTGCATTGAGGCTGAGGTCTGGGCCGAAGCTCGGCAGGCCATGCGTACAGGCAAATCAGCGCTTCACCATTTCTCTCTTACTGCAGAAGAAGCAAGTGAAGAGGGAATGGTTTGTGGTGGAACAATGGATATTTTTATTGATGTGCTGAGCGGCTGAAGGTCCAAATCAGAGAAACTTCAGTTTGTCGTCTTAGTGTGGTTTTCATTCCCTTCATAAGAAGAAAATAGTTGCGAACTTACGACAAACCGCGAAGTTTGTCGGACAGACGATGCAGACTTCATTCATCGAAACCTATAAAGCAAAACACCAGCATCCGCTGAACAAGCTAACCCACGCCATTGGCATTCCACTAATAGTGGTGTCGCTACCGCTGTTCATTTGGAATTGGCGCTGGGCATTGGCCATCTTCATTGCCGGATGGATATTCCAGTTCATTGGTCATGCAATAGAAGGTAACCAGCCAGCGTTCTTCAGGAATCCAGTTTACCTTTTAATAGGCCCCTGGTGGCTCATACGTCGCGCCTTGACTGCAATAGGTCTTCTTAGACAGCCTGCGGCAAAATAAACCCGCCTAATGCAATCTCAACAGTTATCCTCGTTCAGGAATGTTAATGAGGCTTTGGAGCGCGTGCTCGAAACAGGCGCACTTGCGGCTCTGATCACAATCATTGAAGGAACAATAAATGTTGGCGCCAAACTGCTCGTTGAAGGAACGGGGTTGGTCACGGGCAGCACTGGAAATGACGGTCTCGATCAGATCCTAATAAAGCATGCCGAAGTGTTTCTGGAATCCCGTGAGCCGGCCCGCACCTTTCGTGCAAGCGATATAGCTCCGGCTCTCGATGAGTGCGGCAGCATGCGATTCATGTTCGAGCGAATTGAACCTGAGCCTCGCATAGTCATCTGTGGCGCGGGCCACGTGGGCGCAGTGCTCGCAAAGTTGAGCAGTTTACTTGGTTTATCAACAACTCTGATTGACGACAGACCCGAATTTGTCACCCGTGAACGTTTTCCTGAAGGCGGCATTGAATTGGTCGTAGCGGAAGACTGGGGTGACGCAGTCTGGCACGCAGTAGGCAACGGACGCGGTGTTTCGGTCGCAGTAGTAACCCGAGGTCACAATGAAGACGAAGAATGCATGCGAGCCGTTGTTAATTTGGATCCTGACTATGTAGGACTCATTGGTAGCAAAAGACGAACGAACATAGTCCTTCAACGGTTGCGAGAAGCTGGAGTAGATGAAGGCAAGCTGGTGAGAGTACGAGCACCAATAGGACTTGATATTAGAGCTGTTACACCAGAAGAGGTTGCGCTCTCGATTTTGGCTGAGATCGTAGCTGTGAGGCGCGGCGGCAAGGGTGACTCACTGTCTGCCTGGCGGCGGGTATAAACCAATTTCGTTCCTCAGACCTCATCTTCTTTACAAACAGAATCCTTCTGACCACTGCTTCGAGCTGCCACTGAGATGTGCTTGATAAGTAAGCTGTGTTTGGAGCTTTTCTCAACCGATGGTAAGAAGTTAAAGATGGCTAGACCACGGGTAAGACAGGACCAGCGAGGAGAACAATATCGACAGGGACGTGCTGGAATGTTTCGGTCGCTGTCGCATCGAAACTATCGCGTTTTCTGGATGGGGGCCTTCCTCTCGAATGTGGGAACATGGATGCAGGCTGTGGCCCAGGGCTGGCTGGTTCTGCAGTTAACAGATTCTCCTTTCTGGTTGGGGCTTGATGGGTTCATGGCCACAATTCCCGGCCTTTTCTTCACACTCGCAGGCGGTGTTTTCGCCGACTTGTTAGATCGTCGACGCTTGCTTCTTTTCACTCAGGTGGTAGCCGGCGTTGCAGCATTTTCTCTAGCGGTACTTGTAGATACGAATCTTATAACTGTGTGGATGATTCTTGGCTTCTCCTTCGTTACAGGTTGTTGTATGGCTCTCGCTGGACCATCTTATCAGGCGCTGACTTTTGATCTCGTTGGTCGAGAAGATGTGACCAACGCTGTAGCACTCAACTCCTCTCAGTTTCAGCTTTCGCGAGTTGTGGGACCGGTGCTAGCCGCTCTCGGTTTCAAGTATTTCGGGCTCGCCGGATGTTTCTACGCAAACGGAGTCTCTTTCATTGCCGTAATAATCGCATTAGGAATGGTGCGATTTGACGAAAGCAAGAAGCGTCTGGCAGCTCATTCTGTTCACGATCGGCGGGCGCTGTGGCAGGATCTGATTGATGGCTTTCGATATGTTTCAAGACGGCCTCGCGTCTTTGCCCTGCTTTCCATTTCGGCAGTGACTAGTTTCTTCGGCGCTCCCTATATCACCCTCATTCCCATATTTGCCCGTGACATATTTCAACTTGGTGAGGCCGGTTTGGCGTGGATGATGGGCACAGCCGGCGCAGGTGCGTTTGCAGGGGCCTTACTACTCGTCTATTTAGGTGATTTCAGAAGAAAAGGATGGGCGGTCCTGATAGGGGCATTTGCTTTTGGTGTTTGCTTAATCGCCTTTGCACGATCGACAAATCTCTCCATCTCTCTGGTCCTCCTGTTTGGAGTGGGCTTCTCTGTGGTAACTTCGATTGCGGTTGCCAACATGTTGCTTCAGCAGTTAGTCACAGACCAAATGCGCGGTCGCGTGATGAGCATGTTTATACTCGCCTTTGTTGGCACAATGCCAATAGGCAACCTGCTCGCTGGAATAGTCTCAGAGCACTTCGGCGCACCTACTGCCTTGACCCTTGGAGGTTTGGCAATCGTTACCTATGTGACCTTTGTGACCATAACCAGCAAACGGATCCGAAAGCTCCACTGATGCGACAGAAGTCAGCGTGCGGCCGCCCTGAGGGGGCGGTTGCGAGAAACAACTAAGTCATTTTCATTATTTTTCATTTGTAACTTGTCATTTTTCATTTTTCATTATTTTTCGTATTTTCCA
>CAZNPP010000182.1:0-1313 GCA_964574785.1 uncultured Chloracidobacterium sp.
AACCTTGTTGGTATTGAGCGCAATAGGAATTGTTGCCGTCTCTGCGTCTTCGTGGAGCTTTTATGGTGCGCACGAGGTTATTGCCCAGAAAAATTCAGTAGTAAGGCCACAGCCCATTCAGCGGCCCATTCCGCGTCCCTTTGAAGTACAGGTGCTGGTTAACGGCATACCGTTAACAGAATATCCATCCCACGGTCGATCGTATGTCGAAGCAACAGCAGGTGCTGAGTACGAGTTGCGGATTCGAAATCCGCTGCCGGTTCGCGTAGCTGTCGCGTTATCAGTCGATGGACTGAATTCGATCGATGCACGGCGTACTTCCGCCTGGGAGGCAAGTAAATGGGTTATTGGCCCTTATCAGACAATTCATATCTCGGGATGGCAGATGAGCTCTGATCGAGCGCGACGCTTCTATTTCACAACTGAAAGAGATTCTTACGCAGCGAGAATAGGGCAGCCAGGGAATCTTGGGGTGATCTCAGCGGTGTTCTTTCGGGAGCGCACGCCCGTTGTAGTGCCAATTACTCCGGCGCCGACGCCGCGCGAAAAGAGTGGATCTGCCGATCAACAGGAACGCTCGATGTCTACGCAGGCCCAGAGAGTTGAACCTAGACCCAAGAGACCTGTTCCCTCAACCTCTGAAGATTATGCTGCTACTGGCATTGGACGCTCGGTGCGACATGAGGTGCGATGGATTAACCTCGATTTGGAACCACGACCCGCAGCCGAAATGACCATCAGATACGAGTATTACGACGCGCTGGTGCGACTTGGGATTCGCCCGCGCCAATACATGCAACCTGACCCATTACGAAGACGAGAATCGGCACGCGGCTTCGAGGACCGACGCTTCAGCCCGGAGCCTTAGATCTATTTTCGGATTAGATTCGGATTGTAGAGCTCGCGATAAGCACGGTAATTTGCCATTACCTTCTGAACGTATCCCTTCGTCTCATCGAAGCCGACTTCAGCCGTGAAGACTCCGGGATCGTTCTGCTTGGCCCGCTTTACCCATCGCGCGATATTGTCCTCACCGCCATTGTAGGAAGCCGCGACCGCCTCGAGATTTCCCGGAAACATGCGTAACAGGTCCGCCAGATATTCGCTGCCAAGTATGATTGACGTCTCAGGTTGATAGAGATCATTTTCGCTGACACTCTTTATGCCAGCACTGGGTGCATATCGCTGGGCCGCGTCCAATGTGAGCTGTAGCAGGCCCCGGGCGCCAGCTGGAGATTTTGCCTGCGGTCTAAAAACACTTTCCTGACGAATGATCGCAAGAATGAAGCGAGGATCAAGACTCCGCGCATTGG
>CAZNPP010000182.1:1413-5039 GCA_964574785.1 uncultured Chloracidobacterium sp.
GCTACCTCTGCGCTTGATGTGTAAACTCCTCGATGAAAAGGATGCTTGCTAAGCTCATCAGCGGTCGCGACCGCCTGCTTCCATCTACCTTCCGCTACCTCCAGACGTAATCGGGCAAACAGTGCGTTGCTATTAGTGGCAGTTCCCTGAAATCGTTCACGAGTTCGGGCCACCCACAAATTAGCCTCATCAGGTTGTCCTGCCTCTCGGAGACTGTCGATCACATTAAGATAGGCCGTTTCGACTCGCTCTCCGTTGGGATAACGTTCCGTGTACTCGCGGTACTTTGCTGCTGCCTCAGCCGCTTTACCCACTCTGAGCAGTGCAGTAGCACTAAAGTTTAGACTTTCTCGCCCTTCCTTTGTACCCGCATAAGTTCTTGCATTCCGATCAAGAACTACAAAGGCCTCCTGATAACTGCGTTGCTGAAGGTGAGATCTACCGATGCCAAGTTGGGCTTCAGCTACCCGCAAGTCATCCGGGTAATAATCGATAAATGCCTGCCAGTGTTCCCGTGCTTCGGCGAAGGCCCGGTTGGACATGTAGACGTTCGCGCGACGCAGGTGTTCCGCGGCAGTTAGTTTCGTGAGTTTGCCCCTGGCGTCTCGCGAAGCACGGTCGCTGCGACGCACCATAGACAATGTCGCATCACTCGCCGATTGATTCGCGTAAACTGCGAAGTACCCGTAGGTGGAGTTGTTATAGGTCCCAGAAGAGCCTTCGGATAATGGAGTTAGCGCTAGGAACAACGGCAGTAGAATATACTGAGTGGAATGAATCATGGGTCTGTATTCTGTTAAATCGTTTACTCTGCTCCACTTTCTTCGATGACATCATAGCTTGAAAGGATTTCTGCCGCAGGTCTCAGCGTTGCGGCAACGCTGCAATATTTCGTTTCTGACAGTTCAATTGCTTTAGCCACGGCCTTTGGCGAGACCTGATGCCCATGCACAACGTGATGTACCCATAGACGCTTGTAGCCGCGGGGATGATCTTCTCGACGCTCACCGCGAACCTCAACCCGGTAAGCAGTAATGCGTTCTCGTTTCTTGTTCAAGATGTTTATCACATCGACCGCTGTGCAGCTTCCTAGTGCTACCAAAAGAAGTTCCATCGGTGAGGCCGCCATGTGACGCTCATTATCGGTATCTATCGTAAGTGCAATCCCGGTCGGGGTAGTGGCGACAAAAAGATCTTCACCAACAGAGAGTATGGTTGCTTTAGGAGTATCAGCGTTCATTTACAGGCCTCGGCGAAGGATAACATATGGCTGATCACCGGTGTGTTAGTATTTGCTTGAGTCTTTGGGGTGAAAAAGGGGAACCAAGGAGCAGATCTATGGCCTTGATTTTGGTTGCTGATGATGACGAGACTATCCGTGAGGCACTTTACGAATTTCTTTCAGAGGAACACCGATGCCAGACCGCGGAGAGCGCAGAAGAAGCGTTGGCTCTTTTAGAAGCGGAACCTTATGACCTGGTGCTTACAGATATATCTATGCCCGGCCTTAGTGGTTTGGAACTGCTGGGACACTCGAGACAGAAGTATCCCAACACTCCGGTGATAATAATCTCGGGTATTGCTGATAAAGCGCATGCTGAGGGTCTGATCAAAATTGGCGCGTTTGATTATCTGCTCAAGCCATTTCGTCTGAAGAGCGTTGAGAGGAGTGTTAAGAGGGCGCTTGAGTACCGGATGGACTTGTTGACCAAGTCTCAACCTGACTCGACCGCCGGAAATGAGGCTGCTGGCGATTGGGAGATTCTTACTTAGCGGCCTTAAACTGCGACAGTTGAGGCCGCTGATTGTTTTGGTTTAGCGTTGCAGTATTCGTTGATCTCCGCGACCACTTCACTTATCCGCTCGGCGCTAAAGGGTTTACTAATTACCCAGTTTACATCAGCTTGTTTCTGTTCGCTCGAACCTACAGCTTCACCCCAGCCAGTAATCACTGCAATCGGGATTGAGTCATTTCGTTGCCTTACGGCTTGGGCAAGTTCCCAGCCGCTCATCCCTGGCATGCCCACATCCGTAAAGATCCCATCCATTCGATGATTCTCGAAGAGCTCGAGCGCTTCTCGACCATCCTGGGCCAAGTAAACACGGCAACCTTCGCTCTCTAAAATATCGCGCAACAAGTCTCGGATGAACTGCTCGTCGTCGACCACGAGAATATTTGTTTGTCGCTCTGTCTGTGTGCGAGACCAGGAAGATAACTGTTCCGTAATCGAGTTGATTTCTCGTAGATCCTCGCAACGGACCGGTAACTCTTGAACCTTTGCAATTGGAAGCTTGATCCTGAACTTCGTGCCAACTCCCAGCTCTGATTCAACCTCAACGACACCTTCGTGTCGTCTAATGATTCCGAAGCTTACGGCGAGACCTAAACCCATTCCTGCTTTGCCTTTTGTGGTGAAGAATGGATCGAAAATACGTGAGCGTACTTCCGGCTCCATTCCAATCCCGGTATCAGTTACGGCAATCACAACCCGGCCGTCTTCTTCATCTGCCGAAAGAGTGAGATTACCGCCGTTTGGCATTGCATCGACCGCATTGAAGACCATGTTGACCAGCACTTCGCGGAGTTCGGATTCGTCTCCCATAATCTTGGCATTTGAATGAATACGAAGATCGAGGCCAATGTAAATATTGGCGGCTTCGGCCTTGTCCTTCCACTTCGGCTTGGTGATTTCGCTTACGTCCAGAAGAATCTGATCTACAGAAACTGGCTCAAAGTCGTAGTCCCGACGCTGGCGCGCAAAATCCTGGATTCTCTTGACCGTCTTCGCCCCGTCTTCCGCAGTCTTAATGATGATGTTTAGACCGCGCTTAATCCTTTCCGGGTCGTCTGTTCTTAGAAGCAGTTCAGCCCTGCCGAGAATTCCCGCCAAAGTATTATTGAAGTCGTGCGCAACACCGGAAGCAAGCTCGCCAAGCGCTGATAGTTTTTCGATCTGTGAGAATTGTTCGCGAATCCTTTCCTGCTCGGCAATGTAATGTGAAAGTTCCTGGATGTGTCGTTCAGCTTGTTCGGCGTGGTTCTCCGAAGCCTCAATGTTCTTCATGTAAGTCCGATAGGTAAAGAACACTATTGCAATGATCGGGGTAGTGATGATCAAGGCATAGAAACCAACCTCATTTATAAGCTTCGCAATCAGTCCCGCAGCCGAGGCCCCCGCGAAGTAGGTGATTGAGGTCCAGAGATAGTATCTCTTCCAGGTTTGCCAAATTGGCTGTTCGGCCTTCAAAGCTCCGCAAACGGCAACTATGCCGGAGTTTGTCACATACTGAACCAACGCGATAAGCGCAACAGCCGAAACAAATCTAAAACTTAATGGCTCGTGGTGAAGCAGAGTGATTTCACCGTAGCATTGATGAACGGCGAGGGCCGTAATCGCTGTTGAACAAGCCGCGCAGCCCCAATTGAAGAGGATTGTCCTAAGTTTCTTGCTGAATCTGAGAGAGGAGAGAACGGCTTCGGTCGCTCCTAACAGCACGGCAGCTTCTCCGCCATAAAGCAGTAGGGTGAGGAAGACGAAAGTATCCGACACGGAAATCTTCGATGCGAAGCGTGGAATTTGGATGATTATTCTCGAACTCAAGAAAAGCGTGACGACGGCCAGAGT
>CAZNPP010000182.1:5139-8560 GCA_964574785.1 uncultured Chloracidobacterium sp.
AGCAGTGGTAGGTACTCTTGAGTGAAGCTCAGTTGATTCATCATCAACTCTATTTCAGCTCTATTTGACTCTCGACTTGCGGATGCTTCAATGGACTGAAGTTGAGCTTTGGCTTTTGCTAGCCGCGATTGAGCCTCTTGATTCACTTGCTCGAGGCGTTGCCGGTCAGCATGTAACTCGGAGACCAAGGCACTTGTGTCAGTACCTTTTAGGTACTTTGCCTGGTTTAGGCGGCGTCGTACTCGCACCAACTCGCGCTCTGCTCTTCGTTTGATCCGGGTCGCCATAAGACGCCCGGCCAGAGTCTCTTTGTAGGCATCTGCTAATAGCGGGTTCTGCTTCTTGAGTTCGGCTAAAGCTTTTCTTTCCTCACTTGTCAACTCAGCCAAGAACCAATCAATCTCTCTGGCAGTAATGCCATTTTCCGCGAGCCTATCACGCAGGTCTGTTAGCCATCGCCTTCGATAAAGTACAAGTAGGACCACAATAACTAGGCCTGCCATTACACCGACTACGCCAGACAAAACCGAAAGAAACAGGTAGAGGGCGGCCGATTCTGTTGTCGTAGATAGAATAAGTAACACGAGAAACAGCAGCGGGGCTGGGAAGGCCAGCAAACTAAAGGACACCCAGGGAGCGACGGTTAAAATCCGCGCCATGGACTGATCTCGTGTCGTGATCTTTCCTCTGGTTAATTCGTTCATTTACAGGAAGCACCGGACTTTCTATCCAGCTTAGCAAACTGACAGACGGTCGAAAAGGCGCGGCGTTTGAGCCAAGATAGCGTATAATGCATCACCCCACTCTTGATAGGAGACGTAATGAGGCTTCGTAGAATTCACGCATTATTGAGCGCCCTAGCGCCTCTGGCTCTTGGTTGTGTCATCTCCATAAGTCCTTTAATTCAGCCTGCTTTAATGCAGTCCCGGACAATCACTTCGGCGCGCAATACGGAAGTTCCGGGGAGGCCTATCACCATTCCTCTGACGGTGAAGATTAAAGAATCCGATTCTACTCCTGAACTGCAACTGATTGACTTAACAGTTCTGGAAGATGGAGAGCCCCAAACGATTCTCTCCACGAGGGCCCTGGGTACGAATTGGCCTCTGACACTGGCCGTGCTTGTTCAGGACGATGTCGTATCATCGATTGGCCCTGATATGCGGACCATCGCGAACTTCATACGCAACCTTCCCAAAGGATCGCGAGTAATGGTGGGATACATAAGAGTGGGCAGTTTGCAGGTTCGTCAAAAATTTACAAACGATCTTGAAAAGGCTGCTCGGTCGCTTAGGCCACCTACTGGCCTCCCGGGAATGGGACCGTACAACCCTTACGTCCAAGTAGTCGAGGCTCTAAAAAGATTCGAATCCCAGCCATATGGCCGGAGAGCTATTTTGTTGGTATCGGACGGATTAGATGTTTCGCGGGGGGTGGAGCTTGGCTCTTCGACTCAAAGTATAGATCTACAAAGAGCTATAAATGATGCGCAAAGGGAGAGTGTGGCCATTTACGGTTTTTATGCGCCCACCCCAATAACTCTCAATAACTCTTTTTTACAGAACAATGCCCAAAGCGCTCTACAGCGACTGACTCAAGAGACAGGTGGGCGCGCGTTCTTTCAGGGAACAGGTTTGCCACTGGGTTTCGATCGGTTTGTAAAGGAACTTAGTTCTTCCCTTGAAAGGCAGATCGCCTTGACCTATCTTTCGACACACACGCGTAAGGGGTTTCACCGGATCGAGGTTCGCTCGTCAACCCCCGGCGTTACGGTTTATTACCCGCCAGGATATACCAGCCGGTAGAACTCAATTTGGTTATTGAACCATAGCAGGAAGTAGTGAGCCTCTTCTGTCGGTGGCTACAGCCCACCCGTCGGCAATTTGTCCGATCATTCCGTGGAAATGAATATCGCTTCCTGAGAGAACCACCAGAACGTCACCCGCAAAATAGTTGGGATTCTCTAATCTGAAACGAATAACCGCCGCCTGGCCGTTCTCGGATTCGAGAGTCTCAAAGACAAAGTCGTCTGCATCCACGACATAAGTCTGGGAGGTATTAGTGTGCCTTTGCTCGTTTGGCATGATCCCGTTTAATCCTCTACCAAAATATCGTCTCGCCAGGTTTGAGTATTGTGGGGCGGCTAGAGGGACTCGAACCCTCGACCTCTTGATCCACAGTCAAGCGTTCTAACCGACTGAACTATAGCCGCCATAAACTGCTTGTACGTCAATCTATGCCCCCGGCAGGACTCGAACCTGCGGCCCTCTGCTTAGCTTCCAGCATCAGGTTTTCCCTGACCGCCCGTTAAGGGTTTGCTGGCTGGACTATATCTTGGACATCGCAGTCCCGACCCGTATAGTCTCTGAGGAACCCCTAACTTCGGGTTTCCTGCGGATTACCCAATCTGCTGGCTTTTTACTTCACGACTTTTGAAGTACCAGAAGCTCTAAGGGCGTTCCCGCATATGGGGTCGTGCACTTGATGGGTTCCTTTTTTCTTTTCCTCACCAAGGCTCCACACAAAAGGCAGATGCTCTATCCACTGAGCTACAGGGGCGCATCATTTAATGGACGAGGGGGATGTTATCACGCGAGGGCCAGATTAGGTCAACCGAGGTAATGGGGAAAGAAATACTTTTAATAAAAACAATAAAAGAGACCGTCCAATGTGGACGATCTCTTTTGGTTTGCATTGTAGTTTTCCGCTTAAGCTGCTCGAGGATGCTCGGTATTCTCGGCAAAAACTCGGCGACCATTTAGCGCATCGTCGATTATCTCGCGGACCGCAGACGTATCAGGGTTCACATCCATACGATCGCAAGCACGCAAGTGCCGGACAATACCCTCCGTGGCAATCTCTAAAGGAATGCCGGTGAGTTTTGAATATCGACGTGCCTGAATATGATCGATCCTTTGCAGCCGATCATTCAATGGTAGATGTTTATCAAAAGTCAATTCCTATAATCCTCCAATAGCCCAAAATGGCTTTTACTGGTGCGACCTTTAGATGCTTTACTGAACCCTATGGATGCAGCCCTCCTCCGCGGCGGACTCACTAATCCTCGAACTTCCCACTTCGATGGGAGTTCTGAAAATGACAGGTTCAGCAAAACGGGGGATTATAGCCGAGACTTCTCTCAAAATCCACACATTTTCTTAGCGTGATTAACAAATATTAACGGGACGGATGGTGTATGTGAGGTGTTTTGGAACAAGCCGAAAAAAACGTAAGCGCCGCCTGTGTTCAACCGGGCTGAACCTTCCAGGCGGCACTTAAAATGTGCTTACAGGCCAGAAGCGAAGAAAATTCTACTTCTTTGGAAGCACAGTGTCTTTCATTGACTTGCCTACGCGAAACTTCAGTGTTGTCTTAGCCGGGATTTGAATAGTCTCGCCGGTAGCCGGGTTCCTTCCCTCAC
>CAZNPP010000183.1:0-8487 GCA_964574785.1 uncultured Chloracidobacterium sp.
AACGAGGGCCGCGTCCACTTTCCTGTTTTCCTGGAAGCGTCTTCGTCGGAAATGTGATTGTGGACAACGAGAAACTGGCTGGAAGTGGTTCCGCGATTAGTAAGAATTATCCGCCGACAAATCATTTCCCGCCGGGCTTCGATCGTGTTGGTTTCATTAATTACGCAGAAGGAGACTGGAGACTTGCCCCCAACAGCCCTGTTAGAGGTAAAGGCTCTGGGGGGTCCGATCCCGGCGTGAACTTTGCTGAACTTGAAAAGGCTCACAAGGGAAAATGGTTGTGTAATGAGTAGGCATAAGTGTCTCGAAGTTTACGTATGAACTCAAGCCAACAAGATTCAGCAGCTCAATTACTACCTGACGTTTGCATGGTCGATTCTTCGGAGGAGATCTTCCGGAGTGTGCTCGATGACCTTGAGCAGCATGGAATTGCACGGCTACCCAGCATTGTTAGTCAAAAAGAGATCAACGAGATGCGCGCAGCTTTTGGAGGGCGTCTAAAAGGCTTGCGATGGAATAACTACGATGGCTTCGAGAAGACTGAACCGCATCGGCACATGGTGGAAGATGTTCTCGTTGTCGACCCAGGTTTTCTAAAGGCCGCTCTTCACCCGTTGGTGAAAAGCGTCTTGCGACTCTATCTCGGAGATGGGTTTGAACTGGTTGAGGCCAAAGGATGGAGATCATTGCCAACCGAACGTGACTTTCACGGATGGCACGGGGACGCTTGGTACGACCAGGATGTTGCTTCCGACATTCCAAAGGAAGTTAAACTTGCTATTTATTTAACAGACGTCACGACCGGCGCGTTCAACTACATCAAGGGGAGTCATCGCAAACAACATCCTCGTCCAATTCGAACCGCAGAATTAGGTGAAGTAGAACAATCCGACATTGTCGAACTTACCGGTGAAGCCGGTACTGCATTCTTATTCGATACGTCCGGGATTCACCGTCAAGGGGTGCCGATATTGGAGCCTCGCGAAGCAGTGTTTCTTAACTATCATGATCCGGACGTACCTCTCCAGCGTGAGGACCTAGAATATTATCGCTATCACCCATTAATCTTGAATGCAGCGTTCCTCGGCGGCTTGTCCGATGAGGATCAGAAGATTCTTGGGTTCGGAAATCTGAAAAACTTTGTGCCCAGTTATGTGGAAGCAGATCGGCACCCCACTTTGCATCGATTGGCTAGCGTTGCTTTGAATGCCAGCTTACACGTTGAACACTTTGCTGAACGAGTGAAGGCCCGCTTGAGGCTCTTTAAGCGTGGTTAGCTCCGTTGATAATTGGCGCGGACGATGAAAGCACAATTCCGGCCTAGAACTATTCCTTTTCTCGGTTCTCAAATCATTTAAACAATGGGTTGTCTGATCTCGGTCTTCGGTGTAGAGCCATTTCGAATTGGAGGTACTGAAGCCTACGCCCGGGAGTTGTCTCTTCAACTCTCAACTCTGGGCTGGCAGAGCGTTCTGTGCTTTCTTACTGAACCTTCTAAAGAGGTGGCGAGTTTTCTCGACCTCCCAAATGTTTCTATTGAGGTCCTTCCAAATGTTGCGCAGGAAGGTTTCCGCGGGGCGAGTGATTTACGACGAACGCTCAGCCGGTACAAGCCCGACATTTTGCACCTTCATTATTTTGGTTTTGTCGGATTCTATCCGTGGTTAAGTCGTCTCTACTCCGTCGATAGCTTCTTTTTTACGGATCACTCATCCCGTCCAGCCGGTTACCTTCCCCAGCGGTCGCCATTCTGGAAAAGAATGCTAGTTCGCGCAATCAACTATCCCGTTCGTAAAGTGATCTGCGTTAGTCGGTATGGTCTCAATTGCATGACAGCGCTAGATGTGTTGCCGCCGGATAGATATGCAATGATTTATAACGGGGTTGACATCAAGCGCATCTCTCCTAATCCAGGGCGCGGCCGGGCGTTTCGTAATAAACTTTCGATACCGGAAGACGCTTGCGTTGTATTGCAGGTTAGCTGGGTAATTCCGGAAAAGGGGATCGGCGATCTATTAAAAGTTTCACGTGCAGTGCATGAACATAACCAGAAAGTGATGTTTCTTGTGGTTGGGGAAGGTCCCTCTCGCGACGAATACATGAAGCAGGCTGAAGAAATGGGAGTCGCGAGCCACTTTAGGTGGGCGGGTCTGATAGAAGATCCCCTGGGCGAGGGCGTATACGACGCCGCTGATATCGTTTGCCAACTCTCCCAGTGGGAAGAAGTTTTTGGTTGGATGATTGCGGAGTCGATGGTCTATGGAAAGCCGATCATAGCTACTCGCGTCGGAGGAATCCCGGAGCTGGTTCAGCATGGAGAGTCAGGCTTTCTCGTTGATCGGGGAGATATTTCCACCCCTGCCGATCATATCTTGCGTTTAGTTGCCGACAAAGAGACCAGAGAGCGGATGGGGCAGGCAGGACAAGAGTTCGCCTTGCGAAAGTTCAATTTGGCGGCGAACGTCGGCGAGTTAATCCACCTTTACAATCTGAATCTTGAGTCTGCTCATCAAGAGACAATAACGAAGGAATAGGCATCACCTAAAAAGGCTCACCGGAGGCTGCTCATATTCTCTGAGAATGGTATTCTACGGGTCGCGATCCCCCACCTTGGGGCGGCAAGACTCGAACGACAGGTTCGACGGCAAATTACGAGTTACCAACAATTTAAACGTGGGCTCGAATAAGCAGTATTTGTGTTTTCCGAAAGGCTGAGGAACAGGACGCGAGTAAGCCATCATGGAGATAATGAAGCCAGGCGCGAACAATATTAAGCTTTCATTACTCGCCAGGTTAGTCAGGGCCTATATTCGCAGCAATCTCCGAGGTTGCACTCGTCTATCAATATTTCTCGCGGATAAGTTTAAATCCCTGCAATTCGTCCCCGTGGCCCTTAATGACAGGTATCCGATTTACGTGGACCTGCGTGCGGACATGTCGCACTACTGGCTTGGCGGATCTCCTTGGCCAACCTCTCCATTCGAACTTGATGAGCAGTTGATAATGACCAGAATAGTCCGGCAAGGAGACACGGCATTCGACATTGGTGCGAACCTGGGATTATATACAACGCTTCTATCCAGGTTAGTGGGACCTGACGGTAAGGTATGCGCTTTTGAACCCAACCCAAGGCTGATTCCACTGTTGGAGAAGACTGTTGCTGCCTTGGATAATTCTAAATTATTCCCTTTCGCTCTCTCCGATAACAGCGGAGAATCAACACTCTATGTGCCGAATGACCATTCGATGGGCAGTTTGGCCGATTACACCAGCGATCCAAATCTTAAGGAATGGAGAGCTCAAATTGGACTGACGCCAGCAGAGGCACTCAAGTGTGAGTTAAAGACACTGGACAGTCTCGTTGCGCTTGGATCGATTCCTTTGCCTGACTTTATAAAATGTGACGTTGAAGGTGCCGAGGCGGTGGTTTTCAAAGGGGGTCGTCAGGCTCTAGATAGGATCGATGCACCTTTTGTGATGTTTGAGTCCCGCGAAGAGTGCTCACTTGGCTTCGGGTTGGCCAAATCAGCTGCCCTCGATTTTCTGAGTTCACTGCCAAAGCCAGGTTATAGATTTTTCGAGGTGCAGGAGGGGGGAATTCTCAGCGAGATAAGTGGGGAAGAATATGATTCACCAAACTTACTTGCTGTTCCGCAGTCGAAGCTGGCACGCATAGATGACAACGAAGCGGCGTCGGACGCCGACGAATCATCAGTTCTTCAAAATCGAAATCTCGATCCAAAAAACTCGCCGGGAAAATGACTCACCAGACCGTTGCTTTATTGTTGGACTCGGCCCCAATAAACTGGACCAGCCAAGAGGACCGTCACCTGAAGCTCTGTGAAATGCTGGTGGCAAAGAATATAACGCCGGTTTTGGTGTTCTCCGAAAACATCCAGGAAGAGTTCCAAGCGAGGCTTCGAGATTCCGGCGCTAATATTGAGGCGATAACCTACGGCCGTGGGGCGCTTCATTACTCTCAAGAATTGAGGAGACTGGTTAAGAGATATGACATCATAACTGCTCATATCATTTTTTTGATCACTTCAGCGCCGTGCCTTGGATTGTCCGAATCAACGGCATCCGTAATATTGTTTATGAGATGCAGAATAGCGGCATCTTCAAAGCTAAATCACTTACTACGTGCTCCACCATACAGGCCAAATGTGGGAAGCACTGGAAAACGTCCATCGACTCGTGGCTCCGGGGGCAAACTCTTTATCGCGCTGTATAATGATGCCGGCAGTTAGAGCTCCCGTTGGAAGTGGTTGAAAAAAACTACAACCGAATACTGGAGTTCTGAGGGTCCCTTATACGCTTATTGTGATTGCACCTGATGAACTGAAGTCGCTGGCCCGATCAGTGTTGAGTCTCAACTTCGTTATCGTAGGCGAGGGCCCCTACCGAGAGCAGTACATGAAGCAAGTCAGGAAATGGGTCTAAATAACACCGTGACGTGGACCGGACTCGTAATGGATCCTTCTGGGGAAGGTGTTTACGTTGCTGCTGATGTTGTTTGTCAGCTTTCACGTTGGGAAGAACTCTTCGGATGGATGATTGCTGAAGCCATGGCATGTAAGAAGCCGGTTGTCGCTACATGTGTTGGCGGAATACCCGAATTGGTCGCTGCTGGACAGTCTGGTTATCTAGTCGAGCGCGGCAACGCCATAGAAGCTGCCTAGAAACTACAGAGCTTACTTCAGAATTCGGATCTACGGCAGAAAATGGGAAAAGAGGGCTGTCGCATTGCACATGCTAAGTTTAGTTTGCGGCAGAACGTCAGACAATTACTTTGCTCGGACGGATATTAGAGGTTCATATTGTGAAAGAAGGTCTCGCGCTGCTACTCGACTCCGCGCCGCTCACCTGGACGAGCCAGGAAGATCGCCATCTATTGCTGTCTCGTGAGCTTGTTGCACGCGGGGTTCAGCCGGTGATCATCTTTTCAGCTCCACTCAAAGCCCAGTTCGAGCAAAGGTTTTTGGAGGCCGGCGCATTAGTTTTTGATATGAGTTATGAAAAGGGCGCCATCCGTTTCTATCGAAGGCTCAAGCAAATCTTAATCGGTAACAACGTCACTACTGCGCACATCATTTTCTTCGATTATTTCAGCGCGGTAACGTGGATGGTCCGGGCTGCGGGAGTTCAGCGCATCATTTACGAAATGCAGAACAGCGGAGTTTTTCGTGCAACGTCCTGGAAAAAGCTTCTGTTGCGCATGCGCACAAAGATTATGACCGCGCCAATGAGCCGTGTAATTGCTATTTCGGAATTCGTCAAAGAGCAGTTGGTGAAGGCCGGGCTGCCGAAACGTAAAATCATTGTTAGATACCTTGGTGTAGATACGGAGAGATTTACTCCTGATCCCTCATCGAAGAAAGAATGGATCCGAAAGTATAGCATTCCGCCCGGGCATCAAATCGTGAGCACGGTTTCTTACCTCAGGCCTTTCAAGAATCCAGATATCCTCGTCGAGGCGTGCAGAGAATTAAAAAAACTAAAGGTACCAATACGACTGTTTGTCGCTGGAGATGGTGAAATGCTGTCCAGTTTGAAAGAGTTGAGCAATGAACTGGACGTCGATGACTACATTCACTGGCTCGGAAATGTTGCCGATCCCAAAATCCTGTTGCAGGCGTCCGACATGTTCTTGCTGGTTTCTACCGGGGAAGCGTTTGGTCTTGTACTGGCGGAAGCAATGGCATGTGGCGTTCCCGTTATAGGAACGCGCAGCGGTTCGTTACCTGAAGTGGTTGACGACGGAAAAACCGGAGTGCTCGTGCCGCCAAGGGACGCGAAGAGCTTGGCAAGCGCAATCGAAGACGTAAGTAGTGACGAACAACTGAGACTAACGATGGCGACACACGCACTGGAACGAGCGAGGAACTTATTCAGCCTTCAGGAGACAGTTACGCGAACTCTAAGAATCTATGACACCGTCTAACTCAGGTTCACGTCAGTACCACCCGCGGTAGCGGGTGGGTCACGGCTCCATTCAGCACTGTTGACTGACTCCTAACCTGACCCACCCGCTACCTACCGCAGGTGGTACTGACTCGCAAAGCCATTCAGATGACTGAAAACAAAGACCATAGTCGCCAATGGAAAGACTGGCTCCGCCAATACGGTTTGGTGGTAGCCGTATACATCCTCGCCACTTGGTTCACTGACGCGGACTTTATGGGAGATACGATCGATTACGTGACTTCCATAATTGCGATAAGTGAGGGACGTAACTACTTCTTTTGGGAATTTGCTCATGTCCTCTGGCGCCCGTTTGGTTGGCTAATCTCGTGGTTAGTTACGCCTCTCACTCGACCGATCGTTGGCGACAACGAATATGCAAACGTAACGCTTCAACTCTTGCTAGTTAGTTGGCTTTTCGGTCTGTTGATGGTGTTGTCGTGCTATAGCCTGGTCAAACGTCTCACTGGGCGAGCATGGATCGCCAATGTCGTCACGATCGCAATGATCTTCTCGCAGGGGTTCCTCGTACACGCTCAGTCAGGGACCGCCTACGTCCCCGGCCTCTCGCTTCTCTTTCTCGGCGTGTACCTACTGGTGAGAAATGGAGACGAACCCAAACGGCCCATGTTGACGGCTATTCTCGCTGGTGCGGCGCTGGCGTTATCCCTTTGCTTCTGGGTCACGTACGTGCTCGCCGTTCCTGCCGCTTTGGTCGCGCCATTGTTTATATTCGGGTTCGGTAGAAAACGACTTCGTTTAGTTTTGCTGACTGCGGTCGCTTGCGGTGTGTTTACCGCGTTAGCATATGGCGCCGTGCTGGCGCATCTGGGAATCTATAACGTAACTGATTTCAGGAAGTGGATGGCTGTCTCAGCCGAAGCGGCATTTATTCCCAGAGGAGGAATTCCACGGACGGTATTCAGTTTCGCTCGCTCGTTTATCAGCATGGGAAACGATGGCATGATTTTTAAGCGTTTCCTTTCGCACGACCCGTTTAACCCGGTCTCTCTTTCAGATCTTTTTCGGCTCAGTTTGTGGAAGTTGGGTCTCTTTTACATTTTCTTCGCTGCGCTCACTATCAATTTGCTTCGCTTTAGAACTGGACGACAAGTGTTCGCATTGCTGATCATTAGTATGATACCGGTCATGGCGTTGGCACTTTTTTTAGAAGGCGGTGCAGTCGATCGTTACCTACCGATATTTCCTTTCATGTTTTTGGCGCTCGCGTATTCGTTAAGCAGTGACAGATCGCTGCGGGCGTTAAATATAGCCGCGTTGTTTTTCTTTGCCGCAGCCACGATCACGAATGTCAGTGTGCTCGCTAAACCAGTGCTTAATAGGCAACAGGAAATTGCCGCTGCGAGGATCCGAGACTTACAACCTCGGCTTAAGCCACAAAGCTTATTACTGACAGCTAACCTGCGAGACGACCTGGTGAACTTCAATAGAAGTTTTCCATTGCATCCCATCAATCTCGATCGGGAGCATCGGTTGCGGGTCGGCTCTATCATTGCGCCTGGTGCGGAGAGTGTTTCGCGATGGCGTAAGGAATTCGCCTCCGCCGTACTCACGGCATGGAACGACGGCGGCGAAGTGTGGTTGTCCAGGCGTGTTTTGAGTCCCCGCCCGGAACCAGAGTGGGGCTGGGTGGAGAGTGATGATCCTCGAGTTTCCTGGACCGACCTTTACAACTTTTTTTCGCAATTGGAGATGGGGCAGTCGCTGGGTGGTGAGGATGGTTTCATGCTTCTTTCGCGTTCTCTTCAAAACGAAAAGATCTTAAGTGATTGGGCTCAAAGAGGAACGGTTTAGAGTGAAAACGATGCATCCAGTTGCGCGGCGAGTCCTCGTTGCTGTTCCTGCCTACAATGAAGAAGCCACGATCCACAAGATCGTCACTCGCATTCGCGAGTCAATGCCGGATTTTGACCTGCTGGTTGTTAACGATGGATCACGCGACGGCACGAGACGCATTCTGGAAAGTCTTGGCGTCGCGACTGCAACGCACTTGTGCAATCTGGGATATGCCCGCGCAATTCAAACCGCTATCAAATATGCTTTGGACTGCGACTACGACACATTGATCACGCTCGATGCAGACGGACAACATCATCCGGAGCAGGTTCTTGCGCTGTATGCTGAAAGCGTCAGTACTGGCTGGGATCTACTCATCGGGTCTCGGTATGTCGGTACGAAGGACTATTCTAATTCACCGCTGGGACGGCGCGTTGGGATGCAGCTTTTTTCGCTGCTCGTTAAATTGGCGTCAGGACAACGCATTTACGATACGTCATCAGGCCTGAAGGTTATGCGACGTAGCGTCTTCGAGCCACTGGCCCAAAGTCTATTTGTAGACTTTCACGCTGAGGCCATCGTTTATCTCATACGATTAGGTTACCGCGTTGGCGAGTATCCAATCACCGCTGCTGAGCGTACGCATGGCCAATCGATGTACTCGTTGCTGAGCCATTTCAAATATCCGCTAAAAACTTCTCTGCTGGTTCTCCTGGGACTGATCGA
>CAZNPP010000184.1:0-8440 GCA_964574785.1 uncultured Chloracidobacterium sp.
CCGCACCTCCGCTGCATTTCAGAGACTCACGGCCAGCTTATCGAGCGGTATGGATACGCACCGATGGAGGTCGTGCGCGAGTTGGTGGCCCAGTCCGCCGAGCTTGAGGAGAATCTTTGTGTGGCGGCGCATCTGACACAGGTAGCATATGCCGGGCGGCGACTGCCGAATGGAAAGATAGTTCCTCGATACCATATCACCATGGCGACGGCGATTGACGAGGCGACCTGCAAACGTGTCAATCTTGGTTATCTGGACCATCAGCAATTCCGGCGTGAGGACTATGAAGGCGATCTGAACACGTTGATAGTCGAACGCGCGGGCCGCGACTTGTACCTTGTAGAGCCCGCAATGTGAAGCCAGGCTGCCTTCGTGGAATAAGTAATGGAAAGAAGACTGAGAATGGAGCGGACCATCATGGCCAGCAAATTACAAGCAGCAAATTTACAGGTGAGGAGGGGTGTTGTTTTGGTTTTGGTTGACAGGTTTGCAGTTAGTCAGGTATAAGGGCTGCTGCGGAATTCAGCCATAGCTTGTATGAGCTTTTTTAGCATCCATCACCATCACGCTCACGTGCATGCGGGCCATTATTCGGCCTCAGGCAGCGGGATGGTTGTGACGCAAAAAGCTCCGTAGATGTAGTTAAATTTCACAACCAAAGGTTTTACGAGGACCCGCTGCTTAATCGGCAGCGGGTTTTCTGTTGGAGTTCTTTGGAGTGCGGCTTGCCGGCGCTTTTTGAGAGTTTCGCGCGATTTCGTGTGATTTCGTGGAAGAGAAGATCGGGGGGGCGACAAACTGAAGTTTGTCGGACGAGGATGGAGCCACTTTCGAAAATTCCTGATGGCGTGCGCTATTACTTTGGCCGCGAGGCTCGTCTCAGACGCAGCATCGAGAACGCGGCGATGAATGTATTTGCCGGTTGGTCCTACGAAGAAATTACGACGCCAACCGTCGACTATTACTCGCTCTTTGAGCATGCCATGGGACATTCGGCATCTCATGGCGCCTTCAGATTCACAGACAACGATGGGCGTCTGCTCGCCCTGAGGCCGGACGTAACTTCAGCAGTGGCTCGTGCGGCGGCAACAATTTTCGCTGCTCGCCAAAGACCGCTGCGCTTTTGCTACGTTGGTCCTGTGTTTCGGCAGCACACGCGTTCACCTGCCGAGTGGCTGCGCGAATCAACTCAGATTGGTTGCGAACTGATAGGTGCAGATACACACATAACAGATATGGAAGTGTTGTTGATCATCTGCGAACTTCTTAGAAATCTCAACCTGACTTTCTTGATCACACTCAATCAAGCAGAGGTTTTCAATGGACTAACCAGCAGCATACTTGCCGACGTAGTGCGGGATGAAGTGCGCACTTTAGTTGCCCGGCGGAACGTTAGCGATCTTGAAGGCTTTCTGGCCCAACAACACGCGACCGAAAAACACCGGCAAGGACTGATCCAACTCATGAAGCTCTCCGGAAAAGGCGAGACTTTAACTCGGGCGCGCGAGGTTATTTCAAATGAACGATCTCTTGCTGCCTTAGCTAGACTTGAGAAATTATGGATTCTCATCGAGTCGCTTGATCTTTCAAACCATTTCGAAATCGATTTAGGCAACGTATCACCACTCAACTATTACAGTGGCCTTACCTTCAAGATCTACGTTGAAGGCGCCGGAAGACCCGCCGGTAGCGGCGGACGTTATGACGGCCTAACGGCAACGTTTGGCGCCTCAGAACCCGCCGTTGGTTTTGTCTTGGAACTCGACACTATCACTGATTTGGTTGCCAAAGTTCAGGGGCCCATCACCCCGGAAAGGAAAGATCACTCACTCGTTGCTGATTTCAATCAGGCACTTGAACGCCGTCGCGAAGGGTTGCGAGTGTTAGTTGACCTTAAGGAGGCGTCGCCATGTCTCTAGTGACAATCGCTGTGGCTAAAGGTAGATTGCAGGTGCCCGCGCTCAATCTTCTCAACAAAGTCGGTATAGATGTCCCCGTCGAAGCCCATTCATCGCGGCGGCTAGCAATTCTGAATAATGCTGGTGACTATCGCTTTCTCTTCGTTAAACCTCAAGATGTTCCAGTCTATGTCGAGCGTGGTATAGCTGACTGCGGCATCGTCGGCCGCGATGTACTGATGGAATCGGCTACTGATCTTTTGCAGCCACTTACTCTCGAAATTGGTCGCTGTGAAATCGTCGTCGCGCAAATCAATAGTGCTACCTCGAAGAATGGCGGCATTCTAAAAGTTGCCACTAAGTATCCACGGATCACCGCTGCGCATTTTGGGTTGCGAGGTATTCCGGTCGAGATCATTCCGCTGGCCGGATCAGTTGAGCTGGCTCCGATATTAGGCCTTGCTGATTGCATCGTCGACTTAATGGAAAGTGGCGAGACTCTGCGAGCTAACGGCCTTTCGGTTGTTGAGATCATTGCTGAATCAAAGGCATGCTTTGTGGTTAACGGTGCAAGCTTTCATTTAAAGTCTGACGCCATTAACAGGATACTCGCGCTCCTTGATAACACCGCAACAGGAGAGGACCTGTGCTCGAAATAATATCTACAAAAGAGAAGGAGCGACTGAAAGAAAAGCTTCAACAGATTCGTGGTCGCAACGTGGCCCTCGATAGTAAGTTGATTAATAAGGTTGCACTTATCATCGAGGACGTTCGTCTCAACGGTGATGCTGCGCTTATTAACTATGCTGAACGGTTTGATGGCCTCCAGATGCAGGCTCCTGATCTCCGCGTCAAGCCGGCAGATCTTGAACACGCGGCGGCGGCGGCAAATGACGCGGTGGTTAGCGCGCTTCGTGAAGCTATCAAGAGAGTCCGCACTTTTCATGAATTCGAACGCCAACGTTCGTGGGAAATAGAAACTGAAGAGGGATCTCGCTTAGGACAACGGATCAGTGCGATTGAAAGTGCAGGAGTGTACATTCCGGGAGGGACCGCAAGTTATCCATCATCTGTAATTATGAATGTTGTCCCGGCGCAAGTCGCTGGCGTCAGACGCATTGTTGTGGCAACACCGCCTAGATGCATTAGTGACAACCCTGCCGTGGCGGCGACGCTACTCGAGTTAGGTGTGACGGAGGTTTACGCTGTTGGTGGAGCTCAGGCTATTGCCGCACTCGCTTTTGGAACTGAAACTGTGCCCCGAGTCGATAAGATCACGGGTCCCGGCAATCGATATGTTGCAGCGGCAAAAAAGCTGGTGTTCGGAGTCTGTGGAATTGATTCAATCGCGGGGCCAACGGAGGTGGTTATCCTGGCAGACGAGACTGCGCTCCCGTCTTTCGTTGCCAGCGATCTTTTGGCCCAAGCCGAGCATGGTGAAGACTCCTGTGCTTTATTGCTTACTACCTCAGAGGCATTGGCGTCTGCTGTGGTTAGGAAAGTAACTGAGCAGGCCAAAACTTTGCCTCGCCTTCAGATCATTTTAGCGGCCCTTAAACATTTTGGCGCCATATTTCTTGTGTCTGAGCTTTCAGAAGCATGCGAGCTTGTAAATGAGTTAGCGCCAGAACACCTGCAGATTATCTGCCAGGATGAGGAAGAGATCGCTTCCCGCATTCATCACGCGGGAGCAATCTTCTTCGGAATGCACTCGCCAGAAGTCGTAGGTGATTACATAGCTGGTCCTAATCATATTTTACCGACATGCGGGACAGCGCGATTTTCGTCAGCACTGGGCGTGTCTGACTTTCTAAAAAGGACCAGCATGCTGAAGTTTTCCGCTACCGAGCTCAAACATACAGCTACATTGATTCAAGCAATGGCTCAAGCCGAGGGCCTTGAAGCGCACGCGCGGTCAGCGATGATTCGCGTTGAGGACAGTCGTTAATGCCAGACCCACTAAACTATATAAAGGACCAGGTATTAAAGCTTCGAGGCTATTCGCTTCCAGCAAAGCGAGCGCGTGTCAAGCTGAACCAGAATGAGAACCCCTGGGACGCGCCTGCGCGTATTAAGGAGGAAACGTTGAAGCGCCTTAACGGCCGCCCTTGGTCTCGCTACCCCGATTTTTTATCTGAAAGTTTACATCACGATCTCGCGACGTTTACCGGCTGGACAGCTAACGGAATTCTCGCAGGAAATGGTTCAAACGAGCTTATTCAAGCGCTATTAATGGTTACCGTAGGTAAAGGTAAGCGCGTCTTGATCAGTGAGCCGACGTTCTCTCTTTACAAGCAAATAACGACAGTTCTTGATGGGGAGGTCATAAGCGTACCGCTTACTCAAGATCTCGCCTATGATTTGAAAGCCTTAGTGTCCACCATTGAAGTTGCAGCTCCTGAAGTCTCAATCTTCTGCTCGCCGAACAATCCTACCGGCGGTGTATTGGACCATAGTGCTTTGGAGACAATGCTCATCGCTTCGAGGGGTTTAATTGTTATAGATGAAGCTTACTTCGAATTCTCCGGTCTGACGGCCGTCCCACTCCTCAAGCGTCACAACAATTTGGTTATCCTGCGCACGTTCTCGAAAGCGATGGCGCTGGCAGGTTTGCGCATTGGGTATCTTTTGTCAGCGCCTTCTCTTGTAGCAGAAATACGAAAGGCGCTACTTCCTTATAACCTGAACGTCATTTCACAGACGGCCGCAAGTGTTGCGATGGAGTTGTATGAGACCGAACTCGATCCCTTAGTCAAACTAATTATTGCCGAGCGTAATCGTCTTTATTCTGAAATCAGCAAGCTCCGTGACTTTACACCGGTTAAATCTGAGGCGAACTTCATGGTGATTCGTTCTAAGCCAGACCCACGTCAAGTATTCGCGGAACTACTCCAACGTGACATTCTGGTTCGCGATGTAAGCGGCTATCCCATGCTCAGAAATTATTTTCGGATCAACGCCGGCACGCCCGAAGAGAATGGCCTCTTATTATCAGCTCTACAACAGATCCAGGAACAAGAATGATGGTCAAACAAATTCCGGAACACACAGAACGTACGGGCGAAGTACTGCGCCAGACAAAAGAGACTGATGTGAAGGTTGCGCTTACTTTGGATGGTAGCGGGATATCTCAGATTAACACCGGGTTGCCGTTTCTAGACCATATGCTCGAGTTGTTTGCGCGTCATGGTCTTTTTGATCTCAGCGTCACATGCCAGGGAGATCTTGACATTGATGATCATCACTCAGTGGAGGATATTGCCATCTGCCTTGGCCAGGCCTTTACCCAGGCCCTCGGAGACAAGACTGGAATTACTCGTTATGGCGCCGCACTGGTCCCCATGGATGAAGCTCTTTGTAGAGTTGCAGTCGATTTGTCGGGACGGTTTTATCTGAACTACGAAGTGCCAACGCGGCGTCAGCGAATCGGCAATTTCTCAGTTGAGCTTGCTGAACACTTTTGGCGCTCTTTTGCTGAGGCTCTGCACTGCAACCTACATGTCGATCTCTTGCGAGGTCGGAATACGCATCACATTCTCGAAGCCTCATTTAAAGCTGCGGCTCGGGCTCTAAGAGAGGCAGTCGCTCTGGACCCGAGAGTTAAGGGAGTGCCAAGTACGAAGGGAATCCTTTAGATGTTTCATGCGGCAATCATCGATTATGGAATGGGGAACCTACGATCTGTGGAAAAGGCATTCATGCATGTGGGAGTCGCTGCCATAGTCTCGGATAAAGAAGAATTACTTTGGGAAGCAGACGCGTTGGTTCTTCCCGGAGTGGGCGCGTTTGGCGCTTGTATGAAAGCACTTTCAGATCGAGGCTTCGATAAAGTTGTTATTGAGCGTGTTCGTCGTGGAACGCCACTCCTGGGATTATGCGTTGGTATGCAGATGCTCTTCGAGGAGTCAGAGGAGTTTGGCAAGAACGCTGGTCTGGCGCTATTGCCTGGGCGGGTAAAGCGTTTCAACTCTGATCTCGTTCTACCTCAGGTCGGTTGGAACCAGGTACGAAAGCTTCAGCCGCATCCATTGCTTGAAGGTTTAGAAGACAACAGCTTCTTCTATTTTGTTCATTCCTTCCACTGTGAATCGACTAATGATGAAACTGTCATTGGCGAAACCGAGTATGGGATCCGTTATCCTTCAGTGGTAGCGCAGGGAAATGTCTGTGGTGTGCAATTTCATCCGGAAAAGAGTCAAACGGCGGGCCTGCAACTGCTCGCCAACTTCGCCAAATTGAGTAGCTCTTGTTAGCAAAACGTATCATTCCTTGTCTTGATGTTGACGCTGGTCGAGTCGTTAAGGGTGTCAACTTCGTTTCTCTTGTTGATGCTGGCGATCCGGTCGAACAGGCCCGGACGTATGATCGAGAAGGAGCTGATGAACTGGCATTTCTTGATATCACCGCCTCTTCTGACAAGCGGGCGATCATTATCGAGCTTGTGCGTCGAGTCGCGGACGAAGTCTTTATTCCGTTGACGGTCGGTGGTGGTCTCAACACAGTTGAAGATATTCGTGCGGTACTACGGGCTGGCGCGGATAAGGTCTCGCTAAACACGGCTGCAGTTGAGCGACCAGAGTTGATCCGAGAAGGCGCGGAGACGTTCGGAAGTCAATGCATTGTTGTAGCCATCGATGCCCGCAAGGGGAACGAGAAAGGCGGTTGGGATGTCTTCACTCATGGGGGGCGTCAGAAGACCAAATGGGAAGCGATTGATTGGGCCATTGAAATAACGAAGCTGGGCGCTGGTGAGATCCTTTTAACCAGCATGGACCGCGATGGCACACGAAGTGGCTACGACATCGAACTAACGCGGAAGGTAAGTTCAGCCACTGGCTTGCCCGTTATTGCCTCGGGAGGGGCAGGGAAGCTGGATGATTTTGCCGAAGCCCTGACAGAAGGAGGCGCAAGTGCGGTTTTGGCTGCGTCGCTTTTCCATTATGGTGAATACAAGATCTCTGACGTCAAGAGTTTCTTACGCAGCCGCGGAGTCCTGGTGAGATGAATCTCGATTTCAACGCGCTGAAGTTCGATGAACGTGGATTGATTCCCACGATCGTGCAGGACGTCTCAACCAAGCAAGTGTTGATGCTCGCCTACATGAATGAGGAGAGTTTGCAGCGCACAATCGAACGGGGCGAGACGTGGTTTTGGTCCCGTTCACGTGATTGTTTGTGGCACAAGGGTGAGACCTCCGGCAACATCCAACGAGTCATTGACGTCTCGGTGGATTGTGATGGAGATGCACTCATAGTTCTGGTTGAGCCCCAAGGCCCTGCTTGTCATACAGGAGCAGTCTCCTGTTTTTCAGTTACTCAATCAGAAGAAGGTTTAAATAACGTTTTAGACCAGCTCTATACGCTCATTGCTTCGCGAAAGCTGGACAGGCCTGAAGGATCTTACACTGCATATTTGTTCCATGAAGGCTTGGACAAGATTCTCAAGAAAGTTGGTGAAGAATCAGCCGAAACAATCATTGCGGCTAAGAATTCCGATTCAAAGGCGCTAATCAGTGAGTCGGCAGATCTCTTGTACCACCTTTTGGTTTTGTTTGTGGAGCGTGGCGTGACATTGGCAGAAATACGAAACGAATTGCGGGATCGCAGAGGAGTATCCACTAAGAGATGAAATCCGCAGCAGAGGCACTCGAACTTTTAAGTTTTGCTGAGCAGTTGGGCCGTGAAGCTGGAGAACTTACTCAGCGGTACTTCAAAGAAGGTTTTACTCCAGAGCGAAAAGCAGATCGCTCCTATGTGACAGTTGCGGATCGTGCGGCCGAAAGGTATCTGCGAGGGCGAATAGAACAAGCTTTTCCTGATGATGGGATTCTTGGAGAAGAGGAGGTTGAAAGATCCGGTAAGTCTGGACGTCGGTGGATTCTTGATCCGATTGACGGTACCTATTCCTTTGTTCATCGTGTTCCTCTCTATGGAGTACTCATTGGATTGGAAGTTGATGAAGAACCTATTTTAGGAGTCGTAAACCTACCGGGACTTGGTGATCTTGTGTCAGCAATAAAGGGGCATGGATGTTTCTGGAATGGTGAACCTGTCCAGACGTCTGCGATTCAAACGTTGGATGAAGCATTACTTCTGGCGACCAGCTTCGAAGCGTGCCAAGAGCATAAGGCCGCCGCTGTTGTCGAGGAGTTAAGGCGAAAGGTAAACGCGAGTCGAACTTGGGGCGACTGTTACGGACACATATTGGTAGCCACAGGACGAGCTGAGATTATGCTGGATCCAGTAATGAGCATCTGGGATTGCGCGGCGCTACTGCCAATTCTGCAAGAAGCTGGAGGAACATTCACAGATTGGAAGGGTGAGGCAACCATCCGCGGCGGCGAAGCAATTTCAACGAACGGAAGAGTGTTTCGGGAAGTCATGGAAACGTTAGCAAAGTGATGAGTGATGAGTGATGAGTGGGGAAGTCAGAAGTCAGAAGTCAGAAGTCAGGAGTCAGAAGGCGGAAAACTTCTGACTCCTGACTCCTGACTTCTCTCCAGAAACTCCTTAAGGCCCATTTTTCATTTGTAACTCGTCATT
>CAZNPP010000185.1:0-8439 GCA_964574785.1 uncultured Chloracidobacterium sp.
AGCAGCTTAATTTCTTGCTAAAAAAACAAGAAGTTGTTGGTTTGCTACGCAGATTGCATCAAAAATCCGAGGCAATCTGCGCAATCCATTTTTATGCACTCAACCCATTCCTACGGAACCTGGGAAGCAATGAGTGAGAACCGGAAATTAAAATCATTTCTCCGGTTGAAAGTCAGTCCGCCATTCGTGGAAAGGTACGACCGTCCCAGGATTGGCGCCTGAGTGCTCAGACCCACCAGCGGCGGCTGATTGCTGACGCCGGCGAACGGGGCAGTCGGGATCTCAAGCACCAGGAACAGGTTTTGAATCGATCCACTCGCGATACCCGCTCGAATCACTTCGCTTAGATCGTGCGGATTCTTGAAATAGAAAGGCGAAAGATCCGTGTCCTGCGCCAGGAACGTGACGGAGCTATCTAGTGGGTTAACGAGATCAATCGTCGCGGTGGTGTCCGGATTGATCACGCCCGTGGTTAATAATGCCCTGGCGAAGACCACGGGAACGGAAGCATCGACGACTGTCGTATCGAAGAGTCCCACCTGAATGAGTGTTGGGTTCCCGTCGTTAAGGGCGCTAATCTGCGAAGCTGGAAACTGCACTGCATAAATCAGGCCGCCTGCCGGAGGATTGATGAACCCGATAGCATTACGCGCGCCAAACCCGCTGATATTAAAGACGGCGTTGGTGGTGATATTGTTGTGGGCGTTTGTCTTCCCGGCGTTAACGTTAACGTTCTTATCCTGACCGGGGTCGCGTTCAATCGCAGCCTCGGCATTAGGATTGTAAAACTCCTCGATGAAGTTTTGTTGACCGTAGAAGGCTCCGATCTGCGTCGTCAAGTTGATCTGAGCAGCGGCGTTAGGAAGACCGTCAACTGCTTCCACGCCAACCTTGTAGTTGCCTGGCGGAACGGGAATGGTGTAGTTACCGTTGAGAACGCCCTGACTGATGTTGGCGAGCGGAACAAAGAACAGGCCGCCGGTAACCGGGTTGAACGAAAGGTTCGTGGCGCCGCTAAACGCGCTCACCGTATTCTCATTGGTGTTGCGGTCCACTGCGAACACGCTTCCACCGGCTATCGGCTGATTCATTACGCCGTGTCTTAATTCGCCCGTGATCAGTCCGAACGCACTCGAGAAAGCGACGTCGCCGGGCTGCAATGCTGCCGGACCCGATGCCGCCGTGCCCTCCGGATATATGAAAGAGGCCCAAGCGATATCGTCCATGTGCAGCGTTGCCTGAGCCAATTCAGAGGCCGGGTCGCCGGTATCGATCAATGGAAACATCGTCGCTCCGTCACCGTCGGTGGAGCTTGTTTGGTTTTCCTGCGAATGCGACAAACCGATGGAGTGACCAAACTCGTGTATCGCGACAGCCTCGAGGTCAACGGAGCGCGTCACTGTATCTGCCTGTGCATCGTCGACAGTGAACCGGAAGCCGTTGCTGACTTTTGTATTGAACTGCACGTCGTTATCCAGAATCGTTCCGGCTTTGTAGAAGCCCGCGGGAAACTCGTGATCGCCGTCACCGTCAACATCGGTGATTACAGTGATTGCCGATGAAACATCGGAATCGCCGTCGCCGTCGATATCGTCTCCGTCCTGGAGCGTTACGTCTTGAATAAGGCTAACGGATGGAGAGGAAGCGATGGCGCCGAAACCCGCCGCGGTGCGGAACGTGATCTCGTTGATCATGTCGAACCGGATTAAGTTTGGGTTATTCGTGGTCCCAACAATGTGCGATTCGATGTAAGAGGTTGGAATCGAGTTCCAGGCGTCGAGTGAAGCTTGCAACGCCGTAGTCGCTTCAGCCAAAGTCAAAAATGGCGCGCCCAACGGATTGGGAATCGGCTCGAGAGTGTTATTGACGCGATATGGAACAGGGATCGTCCGCGCGTCCCACTTAATAGGAATCACCCGAGCCAGCAAATGCCCGGCGATGGGCGATGGGCCAGCATTCGTGATGTCGAAGGTCTCCAACTGCCCGCCCGCACGTGTGGTAGCGACGCTCATCAGCATCATGGATGTAGTCAGTAGAATCGAAGTGAGCTTTCTTTTCATATTGTCCTCCTGGGGAATAATTCTCGTTTCTCGGATCAGCCGGACTCGGCTAAACCGATTGTGGTTTACGATGTGGGCGGTTAGGTTATTTGTTTAAGCGCGCCTTGACCCGATCCTTGAAGGTTGCGAGTGGAGTTACGTTTGCCCCGCCGCGACCAAGTCCGTACTTGCCCTGGAGTGTTATGCGGGTCAGGTCACGCGAAACCACTGGTCGGCCTTCTTCGTCATTCACAATCGAGAATTTCCCTTGAGAAAAACCAACTACGTTGTAGCCCATTCCATAATCAGTGTCGGAGGTGAGAAATAGAAAAGCATCTTCACCTGGCGTAAGTCGCGGTGCTCCTGGATAGGACACTGCAATTGGAAACTTACGGTTAGCGTCAATGCCGCCCGGCAGCACGACTATGAGGTTTTCCGATTCAGCTCCCTTGAGCGTTTCGTTTATTGAAACGGTGGCGAGAGTTACGAGGGTTCGATCAACCCAAACACTTTTTGTCTCGAGACAGTTTCCTATTGCAATCACATCTGACTGGTCGACCATATCTTCGAGTGAAAGTGCAACAGCCAGAGTTGTATCAGGGATTCCGAGGCTGTTGCTAGGTGGAGCCTCGTCCGCCTTTGTACCCAGGCGGGCTGAGATCAGCAGAGCGAGGGAAATAAGTAAGCAGGTTGCCAAAATTATCTTCTTCATGCGCATTCCTTTCTAACTAGGTTTGACCTTAGATTGATCGAGCCCAGAGCGCACTCCGGGTTAATGATCGGGACATTCAGTAAAGGCTCAATTATTTCTCACGTAAGGCTATTGAGGCACGAATAGGCTCCGCACAAGCGGTGCTACTCAAAGCCCTTTCGGCTCGCAATAAGGAGTGCGAGGCACATTATGCTGCTGGTACGATAAAGTCAAGAAAAATCCGAAAAAACATCGGCGAATCGCAACAATCATATAGGGTATCCTGAACTAAGAAGTTTCTGGAGCGGATCAGGAGACAGAAGTCAGGAGTCAGAAGTATTCCGTCTTCTGACTTCTGTTTCCTGCCTCCTGCCTCCTGCCTCCTGCCTCCTGGCTTCTGGCTTCTGGCTTCTATTCGTACCGCAACGCTTCGATTGGATCGAGGGCGGCCGCTTTGCGCGCGGGATAGTATCCAAAGAATATTCCCACAGCGACCGAGAAGATCACGGAACCTATGATCGCTATACTAGACACTAAGGTGGGCCATCCTAACATCATGGGTATAACTAGCGATGCCGCAATCCCAAGCGCGATTCCTACCAACCCACCTGTCACACTCAACACGATGGACTCGATAAGAAACTGCTTCTTAACGGCTGAAGATCGAGCGCCAATGGCCATTCGAATCCCAATCTCACGAGTCCGCTCCGTCACTGAGACGAGCATGATGTTCATGATCCCAATGCCACCCACCAGCAACGAAACACCAGCAATACTGCCAAGCAGCAGCGTCATAATATTGTTCGTCTCATTGGCAGCTTCGGCAATGTCCGACATATTGCGAACGGTAAAGTCATTGGGTTCGTTGGGCGAAAGCCGGTGACGCTGACGTAAAAGATCGGTCACCTGTACCTGGGCTGTATAGGTGGCGTCTGGAGAAACCGCTGAGACAAAGGCAATTTGTACGCGAGTACTTCCGAGAATCTTTTTCTGGACCGTTGTAAAAGGAGCAAATGCAATATCGTCTTGATCTCGACCTTGCGGGTCTTGTCCCCTGGGCGCCATCACACCCACAACTCTAAATGGGAGGTTCATTACACGAATTGTCTGACCCACAGGATCCATTCCCGGATAGAGGTTATCAGCAATAGTTTTGCCTAAAACAATCACACGTGCCGCAGTCCGAACATCTCCTTCGGTAAAGAACGTGCCACTGTGTATTTGCCACTTTCGTATTCCCGGGAATTCTTCACTTACTCCCTGAATGGACGTATTCCAGTTCTGATTCCCTACTACAAGTTGCTGCCTCGTGTTAACACTGGGACTCACCATAGCGACGCTTGGCACTTCGCGCCGAATAGCTTCAAGATCTTCTACCGTGAGCGTATTAGTGCCGCTGTCACCGGTTCCGCTGCGTACCCCTCCGACGTTCTGTGCGCCAGCACTGACAAAGAGGAGATTTGTTCCAATGCTCTCGATCTGCGCCTGCACTGATGCTTGAGCACCCTGACCAATGCTTACCATGGCGATTACCGCTGAAACGCCGATGATGATACCGAGCATGGTTAGGGTAGCACGCATCTTATTGCGAACGAGGGCTCGAAAGGCTATGCGAATGATCATTATTAAGTTCATTCGTCGTCGTCCTCCTCCTCGACTGGGGGGAGCGACCGTAACTCTTCGGCTGCGTCCCTTGGTTCATCAATCTGGTAGTCCTTTTTGATCTTACCGTCTTTGAATACGATTACTCGCTGAGCGTACTGCGCAATATCTTGTTCATGCGTAACGAGAATCAGGGTTATTCCACGCTCGCGGTTAAGTCTCTGAAAAACCTCCATTACCTCGATAGAAGTTCGAGAATCCAGATTCCCCGTAGGCTCATCTGCCAGAATTAATGCCGGGTTGTTTACCAACGAACGAGCTATCGCGACTCGCTGCTGTTGTCCACCAGATAACTGGTTTGGATGACTTTGCTCCCGACCCTCGAGGCCAACCGCCGCAAGTGCCGCGTTGGCTCGCTTGTGACGTTCCGCAGTCTCCAATCCGGCATAAAGCATCGGCAGTTCAACATTCTCCAGCGCCGAAGTACGTGACAGAAGGTTGAATCCTTGAAATACAAAACCAATCTTGCTGCAGCGAATGTCCGCGCGCTCATCTTTTGATAGCTCAGAAACATCATGTCCATCGAGAACGTAGCCACCGCGGGTTGGCCGATCGAGACAACCTATGATGTTCATTGTCGTCGATTTACCGGAACCTGAGGCTCCCATAATCGCGACGAACTCCCCTTCTTTGATGGTCAGAGAGATGCCCCGCAGTGCGTGCACCTCGACATCCCCCATCGAGTAGATCTTATGAATGTGGTCCAGTTCGATTACTGGTCGAGCATCCAAAGGCTGCTGAAAGAGCGGCGCTGCTAGCTGAAGCTCAGACGGTTCAATCACGAGTGTTGCTGACATTCTCCTAAACTCCTCTAAACAATTTACCGGCGTCTACCACCCCCACCTGGCGCGCCACCGAAGCCTGGGGGTGTTTGGTTCTGAGGCCGGCTAGCGGCTGTAATGTTCTCTCCAGTGATCACCATCTCACCTTCATGGAGATTGCCGCTCACTACTTCAGTGGCAGCTCCGTCGGTCAGGCCGACAGTGATACGTCGCGACTCGGGTTTGCCATCCTGGCCCAAAACCCAAACAATTCGCGTTTGGCCCTCGAGCACCGGTGAAGTTGGAGATGCGAAGCGACTCTCTCGCCCGCTCTCAGAACCTGAATTCTCTCCATCAGATGCCTCCTCGGATTGCCGTCTCTGACGTCTGGGTGAGTTCTGACCTTCACCTTGATTACCACCCTGTCCTCTAACTCGTTGGCCACCTTCTTGCGAGTTGCGTCTTTGCTCGGCGACGTTTTGGGGCATGAAACGCAAGGCAGCATTTGGAATCTTTACCACGTTGGTCCGCTCATCGATTGTGATCGTGAGATTCGCAGTCATACCTGGCTTAAGCTTCTGCCCTGGATTGTTTACATCGATCACCACGTTATAGGTAACAACGTTCTGCACCGTTTGCGGATTAAGTCGTATCTGTTGAATCGTTCCCTTGAAAGTCTCACCAGGAAATGCATCAACCGTAAAGTTTACCGACTTGGCCTGTTCTACAAGCCCGATGTCCGCCTGATCGATGTTGGCAATGACCTGCATTTGCGTCAGATCATTTGCAATAGTGAAAAGAGTAGGCGCAGAGAGGCTGGCAGCCACAGTTTGACCTACATCAACGTCGCGCGAGACAACCACACCATCAATTGGCGAGCGGATAGTTGTGTGACTGCTATTTATTTCAGCTAGACGCAGGGCAGCCTCGGCTTGTTGGACCTGAGCTTCGCTCGAACGCACCTGAGCGGTTGCTTGTTCGACTTGCGCTTGTGCTTGTTCTAACTGAGCTTGCGACTGAGCGGTGCCAGCCGTGGCCGAAGATTGCTCACTCAGTACCGCTTGGTTCAACTGGGCGACTGCTTGGTTATAACGGGCTTCAGCCGTTTGAAAGCTTGTCTCCGCAATCTCCAGTTCGCGGCGAGAGATTATTCCACTCGCAGCAAGTGATTGCTGCTGACGAAGAGAACTCTGCGCGTCATCACGTTGCGCCTTCAGCACAGCGAGATTTGCTTCGGCACTGGTTACACCGGCTTTCTGGTTTTGAACTGTGGATTGAGTTGCGGCGGCTCGGGCTCGAGCATCTGTAACACCCGCTCTCGCCTGGGTCAGGTTTGCCCGCGCATTCTGGAGACTTGCGCGTGCCTGTTCCAGGTTTGCACGCGCCTGCTGAACCTGTGCTTGAGAGGTGGCAGGATCAAGCTGCGCAATGACCTGTCCTTTCTTCACAGTCGAGTTGAAATCAGCATAAAGCGCAGAGATTGTCCCCGACGCCTGGCTGCCGACCAGAACAGTAGTGACAGCCTGTAGGGTGCCTGTAGCAGTTACAGAATTACGTAGGTTCCCGCGTTCTACTCTTGCGGTCATGTATTCGGCGGCTGTAGCGCGGCTCCCCCAAACATAGAATCCGGCTCCCGCCATGATGGTCACGGCTATAAGAACGGCTACGAGTCGTTTATTACTGTTGAACTTGATTTTGATCCATTTCATTGGGTTCATTCCTGTGTTTGCTGCAGCGGATTTGTACAAAAATTGGGCACAAAAATGAGCCCACGTATTGATAGACACCGTGGGCTCAGGGTTGGTTACAGGGGAAAGGATGAAGGATTAAGGATGAAGGCGAAAGCCCATTTACCATTTAGCATTTTCTATTTGTGATTTTTCATTTTTTTGCTTTCAGAGAGTGATCATTTCGAACAAACCGGAAGCTGTAAAAATGGGCCAATGAAAAATCCCAAATGGAAAATGCTAAATGGCGAATAAGCTTTTCATCCTTCATCCTTCATCCTTTTAAATTCGGCTCGATGGTCTACCGATATGAATATGCGGACCAGTCGAAACACCTGGTACTGCGCCTCGAAATGCCAGAAAGCTAATACCCTGGCTTCTTAAGTACTCCATAAGTACCCTTCCCTCCACACTGTCAGGATGCAAAGCTACGTCGACGGCGTGACGGTGGTCATAACCAAGGCGATCGTGTGTAGGTGTTTGACCGTGAGCGCTAACTGGTAGTGAACGCCCGAATTGTGCGGAAAAGAAGGCGTTAATCTTCGGAAGGTTGTTAACGGAATTTACAAGGCCTGTGTGACGGATAATCGTGGCGGTTGAGCTAAAGCTTGCAGTGGGCCTGGTCAATGATCTTGAACGCTGTGCCTTCGCAAGTTCTTCAGCAGCCATGATTTCCACGATCATATGATTCGCAGCCGTGATCTGCTGCTGTGTTGCAGCCAACTTCTCAAGCGCCGCAGTAAGTGCCTGTTGGGTCTGTTCAAGTTCAACCCTTGCAATTACCCCTTCGGAAAAGAGTTGCTGAAGCTGTTCGACCTGCCGAGTCAGTTCATTGACATGATTCTCCTCAATACTAAGCAACTGTTCGGAAGTAGCTTTATATTCCTCCGTAGCTTCAACTAAGGTTTTTCGGGAAGCTTCTACTACTTCATTGAGCGGCCTTGCCGAGGTGATTTGAGTTGACACAACTCCATTAGTGATCACTAGGGCCAGCGAGACGGCAACCGAACGTATAGTGAGTGCAAGATTCAAATCCAACTTCTCCTAAAATGGCTAACCCCTAAGAAGGACCGTCGCTATAACAGACACCTGAAATCCAGCGTGGGTTACACAAAGTAATCAAAAGTAATCGGCTCAAGAGTTAAAAGTACAAAGGATACTCTGCTAAAAAGCCTTGAAAACTTTCTTTTGATTCACAGGAGGCTGCGTGTTTCGTGATTTAGTGGCTCGTCTGTAACGCTCTTCTCCGGCGTGGTGTCTTAGTAGGTTGGACTTTGGACTTTGGACTTATGTGTAACCATCCAGCTAAGAGTGGTGTCTATCCCTTCAGAAGGCCAATTACGGTCTTCCACACACTTATCAAGTAAACCAGGAGTAAGGAAAGTAAAAGATGAAAAAACTTGGAAAGATGCAGAAGATTGCGATCGGTTCTTTAGCGACGGTTGCACTGGCTACTCCGATCGCTCTGGCACAGACGGCCAATCCGAGTCAGGAAGGCCAAAGTGTGACGCGTAGTGAGCGGCGAGCGCAAGGCAAGCATCGCGGTATGCGAGGCGCCA
>CAZNPP010000186.1:0-8370 GCA_964574785.1 uncultured Chloracidobacterium sp.
AGACATCTTGACAGCATTGACGAGTACAAGGGCCGGAACGAATCGAGGAAGACGAAAAAACGCGGAATGACAAATGAAAAATCAAAAATGAAAAATGGAGAATGCGTTTTCACAGCTTTCCTAAGCGGTGCTCCTCAATCGACTTCGGCCAGCTAACGACTTCGCCGCCTCTTCGCCCGTTATTACTGCCCCCTCCATAAACCCCTGCCAGTCAGCAAGGTGTTCGCCTGCAAAGAGCACTTTGCCATGCGGTTGCTGCAGGATCGGTCTTATCGTGAACCACTGCCCAGGACGATAGAATGCGTAGGCGCCTTGTGTGTAAGCATCGCGTTGCCAGGCGTAGGATTGAATGTTAGTGGACAGCTCAGTTGCTCGTGGGTTTAATGGTGAGAGGTCACGGGTGATGATATCGCTACGTCGTTTACTACTTTGAGCAGCAAGCACATCAGCTTTTTCGCCTACCGCGTAGCTGCAGAGAATTCCTTCTTTGCCCGGCTGATCCTTCGTGCTGTGGAAGTAGTAGTGCGATGTCACGTCGCTAACGAGTGAAAAATCCTCGGTGCCCCAAAAGCGTTCGCTGAAAAGAACTGAATTCTTGATGATGCGAGCATACTGAAGCCTATTGGCAGCGGAGCTTTGTGCGGAAGGAAGCGGTGGGTCGAAAGCAATCTTATCCAAAGTGCGTGCTGGCACTGTGCAGATGCACGCATCACCGGCAAATACACGCCCACCCGCGGTCACGCTAACTCGACCGGCCCGCTGCGTAACTTTTTGGACTGGCATTCCTGGGTGGATTGAGTCCAAACCCAATCGTGAAGCGAGTGCGTGGATCAGCCGAGAATTGCCGCCCTCCATTTTGTAATCCATCTCATTAGCGGGACTCGATTCAAAGTATTCTGCGGCAGCTGCGTAAGCTGAAACCATGCGTATGGTCTCGCCGAAATCAGTGCTGTCCTGAAGATCTCGCAACAAGAGATCGTCTTCCGTGAAGCCAATATTGGAGAGCCATGACCACCAGTCATACTGATCAAGCCGCATATGATCTCGTTGCGTGTATTTCTGATAGCGTGCTCTGAACTTTTCAAATCCAGCTTTGGCTTGTGGAGAGAAATCCCATTCACCAGGTCCTTTTACGACCCCATCACGCATTAGTGACGCCTCAAAGCGATGATCCTTCAATGGGATTTTGAAATCGTGGCACAGCGCCTTCATTCGCTCGTGACTGTCGCCCACCCATTCCGCGCCTAGCTCACAGATGAGTCCTGGAGCTTCTTTAAAGCTGAACGAGAAGACACGGCCGCCAATACGTTCGCGTGCTTCCAGGACTGTTACGTTCCAGCCAGAGTTCTTCAGTGCGAGCCCTGCTGCCAGCCCTGATAGGCCCGCGCCGATGACGATGCAGGAGTAGCTGCGACGCTGTACAAAGGGGCTGCCGAGCAGTGGAGCGCCAACGGCAGCCATACCCGAAAATTTCAAAAAGTCTCGACGAGTGTGTTGTTTTTTAGAGGGGGATTTCACCATATGTCACCAGTCAACAGATCTTCATAGGAATCGCGGCGGCGAGCGAGATTTACGCTCCCGTCTTCGCGAATAAGCACTGCTGCAGGAAGGGGACGCCCGTTATAAGGAAACATTTGGGCCAGCGAGTAAGCGCCACTATTCAACAGCGCGAGAATTTCGCCAGGTTGAACATTGGCAGGAAGCTTTCGGTAGTCTGGCAAACGGCCAAAACGTTCGATGTCAAAATAAACGTCTCCCGAATCACAAAGTGGGCCGGCCACTTTGTAGTCCCTTTCATGACTTTCACCGGCGCGACTAGCCGAAATTAGGTGGTAGTACCATTTATAGTTATTCATTGAGAGCATCAGGTTGTAGCCCGCATCCGTTAGCAACCAGATGTCACCAGTTTCAGGACGGCTTTTTATATTCCGCACCATGGTAAGCACTAAACCAGCGTCGGCAATTACGCTGCGACCCGGCTCAAGGAGAATAGTCACCTTGTCGAGCAAGTGTTCAGCACCTGCTTTTTGCGCAGCTTCCCGAGCTACGCGGAGTGCTTCTTTCAAGACTGTAGCTGGCTCGAGTTCAGCTCCCAGCATGTCGCGTTCATGCTCTGGTAACTGGTCGGCTTGAGAGGAATCGCGAAGGTAATTTACTGGAATTCCACCACCAAGGTTTATGTGCTCAAGTGTATGGCCAGTTTCACGATGAATAGCAACCAGATGCTCCCACATGTTACGGAAAGCTTCGGCGAACGGCTCAATGTCTGGAGTTTGCGAACCAACATGAATATGAATACCGCACACGGTAACAAGATCCGGATTCCGCATGCCGCGGCGGAATGCCTCTAGTACTTCAAGGGACGAAATCCCAAACTTGGATGTAAGCAGTGCGGTCTGAAGCCCCAGATGAGATCGGGTGCCAATCTCTGGAACAAGGCGAAGAGCAATTCTTGCTGGGGGCAGAGCGGGCACTTCCGCCTGCACCCTTCTTATTGATTCTTCTACTAAACCAATCTCATAAATTGAGTCTACGTTAATCGCGTGAATGCCCGCTCTTACTGACTGGTCCAATTCCTCATTAGTCTTACTAGTGCCGTTGAAAATGATTTGATCCGGGCGAAAACCGACTCGCAGAGCCTTAAACAGTTCGCCGCCGCTATTTACCTCAATGTCGATGCCGGTATCGCGAACCGTCCGGAGAACCGCCATATTCGAATTGGCTTTCGAGGCATAACAGAATCTCACAGGAAGCGCGACTGAATCACCCGCCCGTTTAAGTCTTTCGATATTCGAACGTATGCGCGATTCAGAGAACACGAAAAGAGGTGCGTCGAATTTCCGCACAAGATCAACAGCATCGGCGCCACTGATGTTCAGGTGATTATCGGTTACTTCTAGATAGCCCGGTATGGTCCAGGCGGGCGAAGAAACAACAAGAGATGACATCTGGAAGGGCAGTTTTATCCTTTCTCAAGATTGCGTGAACGTACGCGGGAAGAGACGGGAGGCAAGATAGTCTGGCAGGCCATCAGCGTCAAGTATTAAGTTGTTTAATGATGCAAGAGTTATTTATGGATCCCATTTAGTTTCTCAATAACACCCTTTATTTGCTTGTAGTGGCGAAGTTCGTGGTAGCCAACAAAAGACACTGTGGCAACCCCACTGATTTCTCCCAGGAATGGATGTCTAAAAATTGTGCGACTGAGCCTGTCTCGACCTTCCGCTGTGCAGATATTTTTGAGTCGCATTCGGGCTGTGTTGTAGTTCTGTATTACATCGTGTTTACCAGGAGCTTGTAATGGCCTCACCGCTTTTGGAGCTTTAACCTTGATTAGGCGATACGCGACTATCGATGTCGGAATCAACCGACGCAGAAACGAGAGTTTGCTTGGCGGTTTATCAAGTGCCTTTTGAAGATCCGTGATGACACGCTCTTCAACCAGGCAAAGATGATGCAGCACCTCAGCGATGCTCCATTCGTTTGCATTTGGCCGAGTCGAAAACAGTTCATCCGGCAGCGGCAGAATAGTAGCAAGCAGTCTTTCATGCGTAGCATCAAGACGATGAATAATTGTCTGCATTCTTTGGGCTGCGCCGGGCTGCCGGGCACTTTAAGTATTCTGCGCGTTTAGGCAAACGAAATTGGAAAGCGCGGCAGGGCGGCGCGCTCCCAATTACGGCACAAAATTAAAGGTTAGTACTCCGGTTACTTTGACTGGTTCGCCCAGGAGGAAAGTCGGCTGAAACCTTGCCTGTAGTGCTGCGTTAACCGCCGGTTGTTGTAGCAAGGGATGCCCAGAAACCGCCTTCGCCGACGTAACGTTGCCAAATTCATCAACTGTTATTTGGACGACGACGGCGCCTGCTGCTTGCGCTGTTCGAGCATCCGCCGGATAGTCAGGTCTGGGCAGGTACATTGCTTTTCCATTCAGTACTCCGCCAGATATGGGTCCCTTTTTCGTTACGTGGGGTTCTTTGCTTGCGGGTGCGGAATCTTCTGTTTTAGCTGCTGCGGTTGCGCCCTGCTCCTGCTCTTTCTCTTTCTCTTTCTCTTTCTTACCTTCCTCAGCTTCCTCTTTATCCTCGGCTTCGGCTTCGGCAGTATCTTCAGCCTCACCGGCCGGCTTTTCAGGTCTCTTTTCCGCTACTGTCGCTGGCGGTAGTTCCACCACCTTCTCCGGGAGATAGAACGAGCTTAGGAATCGCTCTTGAAGTGATTCGTCTTGACCGGTGTTAAGGCTGACTACTGCATAAAAACGTCTCGACGTGGCGTAAACCTGAGCTGTCCCTGAGAGATCACCAATGGTGACACGGTACTCCCGTCCATGATGTCCGTTAAGCATCTTCTCCGTTGTCAGAGTCAGCCTTGCAACTGCGTCTTTGCCTTTAACTTTTTGTGGAAACCACTTTCGGAAAGCATCAACATAGGAATTGAGTCGTGCCATCTCGGTATAGAGTGCCGGATTGGATTTGATGCCACTAAAAGATGCCACCGCAAAGATAGGACCCCCGGCAGTGGTGGAAAGGTAAAGCCGTGTGTTCAGCTCTCTCTTGACGTAAGAAAAAGTGCTGTTCTCGTGAGTCGCATTCTTGGGTATTTGAATAGTGAACTCTTCGCCTTCTGGGCGGATTGTTTCCCACTCGGCTGATGACTGTGCGAATGAGGGCCCACTAAGTGATGACGTCACAAAGAGGAGAACCACAAAAAAACTGAATACCTGAGCAGGTCGCATCTTCTTCGCTCCTTTCATTATCAGACATTGTCAGACAAACTTCAGTTTATCCAAACGTAAGAGACTCGTACCTCACGGGGCACTTCATTTGTCGGACGGCAACGACAAACTGAAGTTTGTCGGACATTGGACATCAGAGTTGGGCCATCATCTCGGCTGGGTTCCAGTACGCATAAAGCGTCTGAATCCGACCCTCCTCATTAATCTCAAAGACATCGATACCCTCAAAGTGTACCTTACGTCCTTGCTTACTGATACCACGACCCGTCCACTTCACGGCAGCACCGTCGCCGGCAATGAATATCTGATCTTCAGTGAGACTCACTTCCTTAAATGCGTTCACTATTGATTGAAAGAACTCTTGAAGACTTTGATGGCCGCGAATCGGTTTAGCACCAACTGGATCATGGCTAACGGCATCTTCGGCAAATGTGTTTACCCATGCCTGCTCGTTTCCAGTTCTGAGCGCCTCGAAATAGGTTCTCACAACATCGGCAATGATCTCAGGCGACATTTTGCATCCTTTCGCGTTCAGCTTGAACCAAAACTCGCCTCAATATTTTCCCGGATGGCGATTTCGGAATGTTGTCCGTGAACTCGATTGCGCGAATCTTTTTATGCGGTGCGACACGCTCAGCAACGAATTGCAGGATAGCTTCTGGTTCTACCTCTTCCCGCAAAACGACGTAAGCTTTAGGTACCTCGCCAGCCTCAGGGTCAGGTAGGGGAATCACTGCTGCGTCAGCAATTGCAGGATGCGATAAAAGTAGTGCTTCAAGTTCTGCAGGCGGCACCTGAAAGCCTTTATACTTAATCAGTTCCTTGGCGCGATCCACTATGAAAAAGTGTCCATCTTCATCGGCATAACCAAGATCACCTGTGTGCAGCCAGCCATCCGGATCAATCGTAGCAGCGGTCGCGTCAGGACGGTTCAGATAGCCTTTCATGACCTGCGGACCACGAACGCATATCTCGCCCTCACGATTAGGACCCAATGGTAATCCGGTCTGCAGATCAACGATTTTGCATTCGGTATTCGGAGCGCATGTACCCACTGAACCAAACTTCACCTTTTCGAAATCCGCTGGCGATGAATGTGTCACTGGACTCGTCTCAGTCATGCCATAGCCCTGTCTGAGCTCACAATTAAGGCGCTGCATACAAGCTTGGGTTAAGCTCGCATCCAATGGGGCAGCTCCAGAGAAGATTGTTTTCAGGTGATCGAGCCTATAGTTATCAACTAAAGGGTGCTTGCTTAAGGCGAGAACGATCGGAGGAACTAAATGAGCTACCGTCACCTTGTATTTACTTACCGTCTCAAGGAATAGCTCAAGATCAAACCGAGGCATCGTAACAATGGTGGCTCCCGAATAGAGTCCCATGTTGAGAATTACCACCAGCCCGTAAATGTGAAACATCGGCAGGACGCAAATTAGAGTGTCATTGTGCGAGAAGAAACAGAGACCTTCCATTTGTCGCAAGTTCGCAATCAAATTGTGGTGAGTAAGCATGACCCCCTTTGGTAGCCCCGTAGTACCACTGGAATACGGAAGCGCTACTAGGTCATTGAGAGGATCAATCTCTACGGGAGGCGCCTTCCCATTGCCCTGAAGCAAAGAGTCAAATGGAGTGGCGTTCTCGATCTCTACAGCACGTCCGAAGACAAACAGTTCCTCGATGTTTGCAGCCTTTGCTGCGTGGCGGGCCTTTTCAATGAACGGTGGCACGGTGACCAGAAACCGGGCTCCCGAATCTGCCAGTTGTTCGGTTACCTCATGTTCGGTGTAGAGCGGGTTTATCGTGGTGTTTATGCCGCCCAGGCTCGCAACCGCGTGAAAAATAATGGCGTACTCCGGAAGGTTGTAACTAAGAATGCCAAGCACTTGCCCCTTGCCAAATCCCCGCTTCGAAAGGTTGGCCGCGACTTGCTGAATGCTCTGGGCGAGTTCCGTGTAGCTGAAGATCCGGCCGCTCGCCCCATCGATGAGCGCTGGCTTGTTGCCCAATTCCGTTGCTCGTTGCAGGACGAAATCGGTAACGGGCATTGAGGGTATGCTGATATCCGGGTAAGGGCCTCGAAAAATCATTATGCTTCTCCGTCGGGAAGGCGGTGATCTGAACACTCGGATTACATCAAAACTGTGTCCAGCGTGGCAAGCGTAGGTTCCTACATTAACAGGTGACCGCCACTTCGGAAAAGGTATATAGTCCCACGTTGACTTTTAGAGCCTGGCCTCTTGAACAAGAAAACCGAGTGAATAATCGGAACAACCGTGCTCTGAACATAGTCTGTTTGGCCACTTACTTTAAGGGCGGCGACTTTATCCAAGAGTGCAAAGATCGAGGTTGCCACGTAATACTCGTCACGAAAGAGAAGATGCTGGGCGAGGACTGGCCCAGAGATGCTCTTGACGATCTTATCGCCCTGCCGGACGATGCGGCTATTGATCTCTTTGTAGATTTGGCCAGTTTTTTGGCGCGCGACAGAAAGATCGATCGTGTTGTGGCTCTTGAAGAGTTTGATGTCTTAACTGCTGCAGTTATTCGTGAGCACCTCGGTCTGAATGGGATGAACCGAACTACTGCTAGTCTGTTTCGCGACAAAGTGGCGATGAGCACGAAAGCGCGCTCTGCCGGAGTGGAAGTGCCGGATTTTGTGCCGTTGATCAATCGACAGGAGATGGTGGAGTTTATGGCTCGTGTCCCGCCTCCCTGGGTTATTAAGCCACGTTCTGACGTTTCAGCCATTGGCATCAGAAAGGTAAACGACGAATCTGAAGTATGGCAGGTAAGCGATGAACTAGATGCTCGCGAGCGCTTAAGGGAAAGGTCCGGCCATTATTTTCTCGGTCAATTCATCGCGGGCGAAGTCTTTCACGTCGATTCTCTGGTAGAAGAGGGAAAGGTGCAGTTTGCTGGTGCGAATCGTTACGGTCGTCCTCCTTTACAGGTCGCCCACACAGGTGGTGCTTATATCTCCCACACTATCCAGCACGGAACACCGGATGAAAAAACTCTTTACTCGATCAACAGAAAGTTGGTTAAGGCGTTGGGTCTTCGTAAGGGCGCCACACACGCAGAGTTTATTAAGAGTTCCGAAAATGGGCGATTCTATTTTCTTGAAATCGCCGCTCGTGTTGGAGGTGCTTATATCGCGGAAGTTCTGGAAGCTTCTTCCGGCATAAATCTTTGGCGAGAGTGGGCGAAGCTTGAACTCTCGGAAAGCACTGTACCCAAGATTGTTCCGAAGCGAAAAGAATACGCGGGAATAGTTTTGTCCCTGGCGCGTCAGGAGCATCCCGACACATCCGGATATAACGATCCAGAAATCGTTTACCGCGTTAACAAAAGACATCATGCCGGATTGATATTGCAATCTCCGAGACTTGAGCGCGTTACGGAGTTGCTCGACCAATACGCGCGCCGTTTTGCTGAAGATTTTATTGCTGTAGTGGCGCCACTCGAACGTGCAGAATAGATCGTCCGACAAACTTCAGTTGGCCGTGTGCGTAAGAGAAGTCAGAAGTCAGAAGACAGAAGTCAGAAGTCAGGAGACAGAAGTCAGAGGTCAGCGTAGGACCGCTGACTTCTCTCCAGAAACTCCTTAAGGCCCATTTTTCATTTGTAACTTGTCA
>CAZNPP010000187.1:0-8321 GCA_964574785.1 uncultured Chloracidobacterium sp.
CGTGTCCGATCGTCCCGATGTTCACATGGGGCTTTGAACGGTCAAATTTTTCCTTGCTCATTTCTTTATCGCTCCTTCTTGAAAGGACAATTGGCGCATCGCGCTGCCAAACTTATCTTGCAACTCCCTGAACCTTCGCAATTACTTCCTCCGCAACATGTTTTGGCGCCTGTTCATACCGCTCGAAATGCATAGTTGAGGTTGCGCGTCCCTGCGTGGCCGAGCGCAAATCAGTTGTATAACCAAACATCTCTGATAGCGGAACAAATGCGGTGATTACCTGTGCTCCACCTACTCTTGGCTCCATACTTTCAATCCTGCCCCGCCGTGAGTTGAGATCCCCGTTTACTGCGCCCGTATAATCGTTGGGGGTAACTACTTCGACGCGCATGATAGGTTCGAGCAGTACAGGCTTGGCTTTCTTCACTGCGTCTTGGAATGCTAGCGAGCCGGCGATATGGAAAGAACGCTCGTCAGAGTCAACCTCGTGATAAGACCCAAAGACAAGACGAACCTTGACATCAACAATTTCATAACCAGCCAGAAATCCGCGCTCCATAGCGTCTCTGATACCCTGTTCGACTGGCTTGATGTACTCCTTGGGAATAGCGCCTCCAGTAATCTCATTAACAAAAACAAAACCTTCGCCTGGAGCGGGTTCAATTTCGATTTCGACGTGCCCATATTGCCCGCGGCCACCGGTCTGTTTCTTGTACACTTCTTTTCCAGAAGCAGGCTGTGTGATCGTCTCGCGATAGGCAACCTGCGGCTTACCAACATTGGCCTCGACGCCAAACTCTCGCTTCATGCGGTCAACGATGATCTCGAGATGAAGTTCACCCATACCTGCGATAATCGTCTGACCTGTTTCTTGATCCGTTGAGACGTTAAAAGAAGGATCTTCCTGGGCCAGGCGCGCCAGCGCAATACCAAGTTTGTCTTGATCCTGGCGGGTCTTTGGCTCGACGGCTACCCTGATAACGGGCGCCGGAAACTCAATCGCTTCGAGAATGATCGGCTTATTCTCGTCGCACACGGTGTCGCCAGTAGTGACTTGCTTCATCCCTCCGATTGCGATGATCTCGCCAGCGCTTGCCTCGTCAATATCCTCCCGTTTATTTGCGTGCATTCGCATCAAACGTCCGACACGCTCCCGCGTATCCTTAGTGGGATTGTATGCATATGAACCAGCCTTGATGGTGCCGCTGTAGATGCGCACAAATGAAAGCTGGCCCAGATGCTTATCGGCCATTATTTTGAACACCAGCCCTGAGAAGGGCGCACTTGCTTCTGGGGGTCTTTTTTCCAACTGACCGTTCTTTGGATTTGTGCCCTCTATTGCAGGGATATCCAACGGGGATGGCAGGTAATCAACTACCGCATCGAGTAAGGTTTGGACGCCCTTATTCTTGAAAGCTGAACCCGTTACAACGGGAACAAGTTTCAGCTCGACAGTGCCCTGGCGTAGTGCTTTGCGAATCTCTTCTTCACTAATCTCTTCGCCTTCAATGTATTTGTGCATCAAGGCATCGTCTACGCTTGCAGCCGCCTCAATCAATTTCTCATGCGCTGTAGCAGCCTGGTCCTTCAGATCATCGGGGATATCAACTACTTCATACTCAGATCCTTTGGTTTCATCTTTCCAAACCAAGCCCTTCATCGTGATCAGATCAACCACTCCTTTGAATTGATCTTCGAGTCCGATGGGAATCTGAAGTGCAACTGGATTCGCTCCGAGTCGAGTAATGATTGAGTCAAACGAACGCTCGAACGACGCCCCCGCACGATCAAGTTTGTTAATGAAGCAGAGCCTTGGTACACGATATTTGTCGGCCTGGCGCCATACGGTTTCTGACTGTGGCTCGACTCCCGCAACGCCATCGAATACAGCAACAGCCCCATCGAGCACACGCAGTGACCGTTCAACCTCCATTGTGAAGTCAACGTGCCCGGGGGTGTCGATAATGTTGATTCGGTAATCGACGCCACTTCGCTCCCAAAAACAGGTGGTAGCGGCACTGGTTATGGTGATACCACGCTCCTGCTCCTGCTCCATCCAGTCCATCGTCGCCGTACCTTCGTGTACTTCACCGATTTTGTGAGTGATGCCGGTGTAATAAAGCACACGTTCAGTCGTAGTGGTCTTGCCGGCGTCGATGTGAGCCATGATGCCGATGTTCCTGAACTTTTTTAGATCGTGCTTAGCCATCTTTTTATGATCGGTTGCCTGTTCCTGAACAACTGACCCTTCTGTTACCACTTGTAGTGGGCAAATGCCTTGTTAGCGTCCGCCATGCGGTGCGTGTCATCCTTCTTCTTAACGGAATTACCGCGATTGTTGGCGGCATCAAGGATCTCACCAGCGAGTCGATCCATCATCGTCTTCTCACCACGTCCGCGGGCATAGGAGACGATCCACCGAATGGCGAGCGCTCCTCGCCTTTCCTGATGAACCTCAATTGGAACCTGATATGTCGAGCCCCCCACACGACGAGATTTAACCTCGACAGTCGGTTTTACGTTATCAATTGCTCGCTTAAAAACTTTTAGGGGTTCCTCTCCGGTCTTTTCGCCGATCTGCTCCATCGCGCCATAAAATATCCCCTCGGCTACAGACTTCTTACCTGCCCACATGATGCCGTTAATAAACTTTGTCACCAGTGGACTGTTGAATTTTGGATCTGGAAGTACGTCTCTTCTCTCGGCGACTCTTCTTCTAGGCATATCTTTATTTACTCTGCGATGAATCTAAGTGTTCTATTTTCCGGCCGCTTTTGGTCGCTTTGCGCCATATTTGGATCGACCTTGCTTGCGGTCAGCAACGCCGACTGAATCTAAAGTGCCTCTAATCACGTGGTACCGTACTCCCGGAAGGTCTTTAACCCTGCCTCCCCTAATCAGAACAATTGAGTGCTCTTGCAAATTATGTCCGACACCGGGAATGTAGGTTGTCACCTCGATCCCATTCGTTAAGCGGACACGAGCAACCTTACGTAGAGCAGAGTTTGGCTTCTTTGGCGTTTGGGTGTACACACGGGTGCATACACCACGTTTTTGCGGCGAACTCTGAAGTGCGGGACTGGCTGTTTTGTACTTGACCTTCTCCCGCCCCTTTCTAACAAGTTGATTGATAGTAGGCACTTCTGTTTCTTACCTTTCGTAGACTGGAGCCAGTAGAGCGCAAAAAGGCGCTGCCTGCCTCTTTCCGGAACCCGTCCGGCAGTCAGCGCAGGCGACTGCCCTGTTTCTGGTTTAAGTTTATAGGGATGTTCTGAGTTCGCTTCGGGCGGGTGTGGATCCTGGCCTCCCTTAAGCCGAAACTTTTCTGTAGCGTCGCATACGGGATGAGAAGATCTAAACTCTCAACAGAAACGGGGGCCTGTCGTTGGAACGTCTTGAAAACTGAAGACGGGACGCAGGCTCATTACGCCACAATATTTGTCAAGCGACTGTTATCAGCCGGGCAACGCCTCCACACCGACAGAACCATCTGAGCGCCGCCTCTTATCAGACCTTCAGTCCGAAACCGCACAATATAAGCGGGAGGATCGACCCTGTCAAGTCAACACGGAGTCAACACGGAGTCAACACGGAGTAAACCGAGCCACATTCTTTTCCCTATTGACTAGCAAAGTGAGCCGAGGCGCCAGGAGGTACATCTCTTAGAAGGCCATTCTTATGACAAACCAAATTCCAACGCCAAGACTAGCGAGTAATAGGACGATCAAGAGACAAACAAGAAAAGCTATGAGCTTAAATCTTCTGTACCGCCTCCGATCGGGTGGCGACAAAGATCCTTGTGGGAAGTAGGGTGGTGGAGTATACGTTGCCATCTAGATGTCCATTTTAACACTCACGTTCATTAAGGTGTGAGCTTAGGTTTGTTCGTTTGTTCGCCGGATGCAGCCTCTTGTTCTTTCTGCTCCCTTTCTTTCTGCCTCCTCAACAACTCTTCCTGGTGTTTTCTTCCCGCTGCAATCCGCTTTGCACCTTCACGAGCCTCATCAAGCGCATCGTGAGCGCGATAGTTTTCGGGATCAATCTCAAGAGACTTTGAGAAAGCTGCAACGGCCTCAGAATACTGGGCAAGCCGAGATAACGCCAATCCGAGGTCGTAAAAAATGTCCGCATCGTCAGGCCTTAAACGGGTGGCATAGCGATACTCCCTAACCGCATCACTGTAAAGGTGGATCCCGGCATAAGCTTGACCGAGATTATAACGAGCTTCGACATCTTCCGGATTATCAACTAGATACTCTTTATAAAGATCGATCGCCTTACGGAAGCTCTGATCGGATTCTTCAGCGCCTAGAGCCTTTTGGGTTAAAGCCAAGCGGAAGTGTGCCTCAGACAAGGTGGGATCAAGTTTGATCGCGTTCTTAAAAGACTCAAGCGCCTTGAGATCTTCATCACTCCTAAAGAACGCTTTGCCCTGTTCAAGGTATTCTCGAGCTTGGGTCGACTCGTCCCTGGAAACCTCTCCAGAGGTCACCGTCCCTCCCTCGACAGCTTGGCCGTCGGGTGGATTTCTCCAACACGCCACTTGACCTGAGAGCAGGATCGGGATAAGGATCAGGGGCGCCAGTCTAAAACTCAGCATAGGACGGATGCCTCGAAGCTGGCAGATCGCTTTACCGAACACAAGAGTGTAGGGGTAAGCTTTGCACAAGAGTCAAAGGGAGCACCGCTTATCTACTTCAATTCTGGTGTCGAGTCAAACGGTACCGAGGGGTGTTAAGTTGTGGAAGTAGAAGGTGATTGCCAGTTTTTCACTGTCACTAAATATACTTTAGAAGTCGAAGCGCGGTACCTTCAAGAGAACTACTAAATTTTCATCTACCGCACAAAAGGAGTGGAAATGTCCAGACGTCAGCTCCGTCTCACAGGTTTCTTCCTACCGATTATGCTAGTGGGAATAACTATGTTTTCGGTTGAAGCATTGGCTCAAAAAGCTCGTGAGGCAGTGCTTACGACGCCACCATCACTAAGCTTAACAGCAGAACCAGTAGCCATCACTGTATGTCCTGGCGATACAAACGTAGATAGCTCGAAGGTTCAGTTGAATGCAAAAGCTATAACGTCATCCTCAAGCACTATCAGGTACCGATGGCGGGCGAGTGGAGGACGTATAGAGGGTACCGGTGCAACGGCAACTTGGGATTTGGCCGGCCTTAGTCCCGGGTATTACAAGGCTCTTGTTGAGATTACTGAAATCGGCGCAGATGAAGAAGAGTGCGAAGCCTTCTCCTCCACTACTGTTTTTGTGAGTTGCCCCCCACCCGTTTGTCCGAATGTGGCAATTATATGCCCTGATAGACTCTCTGCTGGCCAACCACTCACCTTCCGGTCAACAACCACCGGCGGTTCGCCCAATGTCACACCGGTTTACAACTGGACGGTCTCAGCGGGCAAAATTATCGAAGGACAGGGAACAAATTCCATCACCGTGGAGACAAGTGGTCTCGCTGGGCAGACAATTACGGCAACACTTTCAATGGGTGGTTACAATCTCGATTGCTCAGCTACGTGCGCAGTAGGCATTCCGATCCCTCTGACTCCAGCCCGCAAGTTTGACGAGTTTCCAGAGATTTCTCGAAATGATGAAAAGGCCCGGCTGGACAACTATGCCATTGAGCTTCAGAACGATCCTACCTCCACCGCTTACGTGATCGTTTATGGCGGACAACGCACCCGCTCAGGCGATGTTAGAAAGCATTTGGCACAGATTGTCGATTATTTAGTAAACACTCGTGGGATCGATGAGAGTCGCCTCGTAACTGTAGCTGGGCCCACGCGTACGTCCTTTAGTGTGGAACTCTGGATTGCGCCGCAGGGTGCGGTTCCACCGAAACCCACTCCGTAAGGGTGGCGGCTAAAATCTCTGCTAGGTTCCAACGCCTCTTTAATTAGAGGCGTTGTTTTTTCTTCTGCTTTAAAAGACCGCGCGATTATGAATCTCTGCTTTTGTTGCGAGACTGAATCGCTGTTCAACCTTAGCATCACCCGCAAGTAGTTTTGCAATGTATTCGCCGATGGCCGGCCCATGCTTGAATCCGTGTCCAGAGCCACCGCCAACTAGCAATATATTTCCCGCCAACGGATGCTTGTCAATAAGGAAATCCCCGTTCGAAGTGTTTTCATATTGGCACACTCGCGTCTCTAGAATCGGCGAGTTCTTGAGACCGGGCAACCGTTGCGTTAGTTGCATCCGTGCTGCCGCTAATCCTGACTCGACAATTACGCGATCGTCGGTCTCAGGATCAAAAACAGGTCCATGAGCATCTATGGCGAGCTTGAATCCACGACCGTCAAGATCAGGAACGCCGTAGACAAGATCATTGAAATCGATCCATACCGGCATAGCTGGCGGCGAGAAGTCTGCGTCCCCTGGCGGAACGCCAAAGAAAACGACCTCTTGTCGCGTAATCTTAATCAATTTGCCGAGTAGATCAGGGAACAGTTTGGGCAACCATGGTCCACAGGCAAACACGAATATGTCTGCCGACAGTCGCCTGCTTGCCGCCGTCTCTAAAGTAATGAAAGGTTTGTGAGGGGGAAGGACTTGATCCTGTAGATAAACTACTCCATGCTTTATCGCCTCGGAAACTACCGCTTGGACCGCAGAGCGGGCCATAAGCACCCCACTACCTGTCTCAAGTATTCCCCAGGTGACTCGTCCAAAGTTAAATTGAGGATACCGGTCTTCAAGATCAACCCGGTGCAGTTCTTCAAAAGCAATACCCGTTCTCTTCAACGTTGTGAGAGTGTGATTCGAATAAGTATCGTTTTCGCCGGCCAGCCAAAGCACGCCTGTCTGCTTAAAGAGATCGACCCCTGCGTGTTGAAAGAGGTTTCGCCATAGCGTTAGGGATTGATGAGCGGACCGCGTGTAGATCTCGTCCGGACCATATCCCATCCGAATTACCCGCGACTCCCCCCCGGAACTTGCTCGGCTGTTCCCTGGTCCATACGAATCCACAAGAAGCACATTGGCGCCGGAACAGCGAAGTTTGTAAGCAGTCCACGCTCCAAACGCACCTGCGCCAATAACTGCCACATCAAAATGTTCTTCTGGCTGCATGTTTATTAAGTAGTTACAGGCTCTTCACGAATTATCTCGGTGGGATCCTTATCTTCTCGCAAACCTTGGAAGGAGGGGTGCCGAATTGACCCGTCAGCGGTCCATTCCGTAAATTCAACTTCAGCTACAAGTAGCGGGGCCGTCCATTGCGCTTGACGCAGGCCTGGATCCCTAGGCCGAACAGCAAACGGCATCACTCCGGTTACAAGTGGATCTAGCTTCTTACGCAGTTCAATTCTTTCTTTAAAGCTGAATCCTGTACCCACCCGGCCGGCATGCACGAGTTGCCCTTTGTCATATACGCCTAAGACCAAGGCGCCGAATCCCGGCAGACCTTTTTCGGAAGGCGTGAATCCTGCAATGACGAACTCTTGACGCCTAAGGCATTTTGACTTAAGCCATGTTCTCGTTCGGGTAGCTTCATAGGGTGAATCAGCAAGCTTCGAAACTATTCCTTCGACTCCAAACTCGCAAGCTTTCTTGAAGAACTCGGCTCCGTTACCTCGTACATGATCACTATAGCGAAGGGGGAAATTTGGCGAGACTGATTGGAAGAGCCTCTCTAGTAGTTCCTTGCGTTTGATTAGCGGGGTCGCAACCAAGCTGTATCCATCCAGGTAGATGAGATCGAAGATCTGGAAAAGGAAAGCAGCGTCGCTTCGTCCAAGCGATTGCTGCAATCCTTGAAAGCTTGCCCTTCCCGTTTTATCGAGAATTACTACTTCCCCATCAATGAGGGCGCTGGTTGCGGGAAACTTTTGGATGGCTTTGACTAAGCCTGGGAACTTGCTCGTCCAGTCTTTGTGGTTGCGACTCCAGAAGCGAACTTTCCCTTGATCGAGACGACAAACCATGCGATAGCCATCGAACTTGAGTTCATGCAACCACTCTTCTCCGTTAGGCGGAGATTTGACCAAGGTTGCTAGTTGAGGCGCAACGAATTCCGGCAGCGCCTTTCTCCGCACCCCAGGCAGAGCTTTAATATCAATAGTTTTCTTGCGCGCCAATCAGACTCACTTATTAGTAGTTGCGGGAGAGGGCAAGTATTTCCTTCTTAGCCCATTTATCCATTTTGGCGCCCTCCTGTTCTTCGAACACGATTTAACAGCTTATTAACACTCCAGAACACTAGTGACGCAATTCCGTAGACCAGCGCTCCATAAAAAACCAAATCCAGAATAATGATTAAGAAGAACTGATATCCAAACGCATGGCCCGGCTCTGCGATGAGCGTATTTCC
>CAZNPP010000188.1:0-8226 GCA_964574785.1 uncultured Chloracidobacterium sp.
ATTCCGGTACGGCGCCACAGCTCTCTCTTATGCCTGCGACAAGGGCCACGTCGAAGTCGTAAAAGTGCTGCTCGAGAATGGCGCCGACGTAAATGTACGGGATACTTTCTACCAGGCAACGCCGATGTCGTGGGCGCTGTCCAAAGGGCATACCGCAATCGTTGCCGCCCTGTTAGCTAAGGGTGCTGAGGGACCGGATCAGGTGCTTATCGCTGGAGCCAGACGGGGTAATAAAGAGATGGTAGGAGTGGCCCTTGCAAAAGGAGATCTGAAGCCAGAATCCCTAACTGCCGCGTTGGTTTCGGCGTCGACAAACGACAGAACTGAGATGGTTGAAATGCTCAAAGAGGCCGGTGCAAAGCCTCCGCCAGAAATTGATTCGGCGATTCTGCAAACCTATATCGGTAAATACAAGAGCGAGCAGGGAACTGAAGTCAGCATTTCGCTTCAAGATAGCCGGCTAATTGCGACGGTCACCGGACAAAATCCGATTCCCTTAATGTCAGTTGATACGACCACATTCAAACCAATCGAGTTTGACGGGATCGTAATTGGCTTCAAAGTCGAGAACGAGAAGGTTACGGGCTTCGACCTAAGACAAGGTCCGGGGACTACATTGTTTAAGCGTTTCGATTAACAGAATTCACCATCACACAAACAGAGGGCTTAATGAAACGAATCCTTCTATCCGTCATCGGAATTCTACTTGTATCAACCCTTACGCTGGGGCAACACTGGCCACAGTTTCGGGGGCCCGGCGCGACTGGAGTAGTTGAAGGCAAGGTAATGCCAGTCAAGTGGGATGTTGAACAATCCGTCAACGTTCGGTGGAAGGCGCCAATCCCGGGTTTGGCCCATTCGAGTCCAATTGTCTGGGGCGATAAGATCTTTGTGACCACCGCCATTAGCACGAATCCAAAGGAGCAGACCCGGTTTGGCCTTTATGGTGATGTTGATCCTGTCGAGAATCCTGCAAAGCATATGTGGAAGGTCTACTGCCTGGACAAACAAACGGGCAAGATTCTTTGGGAGCGAACTGCCTACGAAGGTGTACCTAAAGTTAAGCGTCATCCAAAAGCTACGCATGCGTCGTCAACTCCGGCAACGGATGGTCGCCACCTCATAGTTTTATTCGGATCCGAGGGGCTCTATTGCTACGACTTAAATGGGAAGCTTCTCTGGAAGCAAGATTTGGGGGTTTTGGATGCAGGATGGTTCTATGATCCTGATTATCAGTGGGAATATGCCAGTTCGCCAATCATCTTCAAGAATCTCGTGATTGTTCAGGCTGACATTCAAAAAAATTCTTTCATTGCTGGCTATGACATCAAAACTGGAAAGCAGGTGTGGAAGACTCCGCGCGAGGAGATACCATCATGGGGAACTCCAACGGCCTATGAGTCAAAGGGCCGTGCTGAGGTGATAACGAATGGCTCCAGAGCGATCCGTGGGTATGATGCATTAACCGGCAAAGAATTGTGGCGGTTGACTCCGAACTCCGAGGTTACAACACCAACACCGTTTGTGGGACACGATCTAATCTTTGTAACCAGCGGTTATCGACCTATTCAACCGATTTATGCGATCAAGCCTGGAGCCTCAGGTGACATCTCGCTTCCGCAAGGTAAGGAATCTAATGACTTCATTGCCTGGAGTAAGCAGCGTGGTGGTCCATACATGCCGACACCGATTGTTTATGGAGATCTATTCTACACCTGTTCGAATAATGGGGTGATGACTGCATACGATGCAAAGACTGGAGAACGCCTGTATCAGCAACGGTTAGCTGATCGAGGAGGCGCCTTCACTGCTTCGATTGTTGCTTCAGACGGGAAAATCTATTTGTCGAGTGAGGATGGCGAAGTTTTCGTTGTCAAAGCTGGTCCCAAGCACGAGTTACTATCAGTAAATCAGGTGGGTGAAGTGATCATGGCAACTCCTGCGATAACCGATGGCATGCTGATTGTTCGCGGTCTCAATCATATGTTCGCAATTGCTGAAAAGCAGGTGGCACAAAAACCGTGAGGCAGGGTTTGTTCTCTCAGATCCGAACCGTAATACGAGCACTCTAAACGTGTGTTAGTGTTTTGTGGATCCGTCCGTAAACCTCCACAAACATCGGCCCCACGAAGCCACACGAAATCAACACGAAGTTTTTAGTAACGCCTCAGTAAACTCTTTGCTGCGCGAACGTGGAGACAGAATTTACGGTTAGTTCGTGTGGTTTAGTGGATCAGTTCTGTTCGTTACCCAATTGTTGGTATTGCAGCATCCTTACGAAACTCTTCCAAGACAGTGAAGACTTCTAACGCGTACTTCACATTGCCAAAAGGCGCCGATACCTGAACACCCTGTATTAAATCACGAACTTCTAGAAGCGATTCCCTCGCGATCTTCAAACCTTCTTCACGACCAGCCTCTTTACTTATGTTCGAAGCCACGCGCATGCGCTCCATGATCGAAGGCGTAACTCTCACACCGGGCACCTCATTGTGGAGGAACTCCGCATTTCGATAGGAGACGAGGGGCCAGATTCCTGCCACTATCGGAATGCGCACGTGCTCGATGCTCTTAATGAAATCTCGAAGTTGCTCAGTATCAAACACAGGCTGGGTTATCGCATACTGCGCTCCCGCCTCGACTTTGTATTCAAACCGCCGAAGCTCCTCATCAGGATTGATCGCGCCTGGGTTAACCCCCACGCCGATGCAAAACTCTGTTGGTTTACCAATAGGATTATTTCCAATATCGAGGCCATGGTTAAGCTTATTAACCATATTTGTGAGTCCGATCGCGTCGATATCAAAAACTGCGGTTGCGTCAGGATAAGGACCCATCTTCGGGGGATCGCCGGTAATCAAAAGCAGGTTTCGGATCCCTAGCGCGGCAGCTCCCAGAAGATCGGACATCATTCCCAGGAGATTACGATCGCGGCAACAATAATGAAGCACGGACTCGATTCCAATCTGCTGTTCAACTAACACTGCCGTCGCCAGCGCGCTCATTCGAGATTGGGCCCGAGCGCCATCGGGTATGTTTACTCCGTCAACGCCTGCTGCTTTCAGGAGTCTTATCGAGGCGAGGGTCTTCTCTGCATCGACACCTTTTGGGGGCAGCACTTCAACCGAGGTTACAAACTCTCCCGTGGCGATTTTTCGTGACCAGTTCGAGCGTTCTTCTACTGGTACGACATGGATATCGGAAGGTGTGATCTCTTCGACATGCGCGGCTACACCGGTTGAAAGGACTACCTTTTGGGCCCGCGGCGACGCAGCGCGAACCGCATCGGCTATCAACTTGATATGCGACGGTGTCGTCCCACAACAGCCGCCTATAAACTTTGCCCCACTCTGAATGAACCGTTTGGCGAACTTTGACATGTACTCTGGCGAGCACATGTAGAACTGTCGACCTTGAACATCTCGCGGTAGTCCAGCATTAGGCTGCGCAGAAAGCTTCTTCTTAGTAACGCCGCGCATCTTTTCGAGCGCGGCCAGAATGATTGCCGGGCCTACACCACAGTTGAGACCGATAACATCAGCTCCCCACTCATCTAGTCGTACGGTAAAGAGCTCAGGTGTAGTTCCAAAGGACGTGTTGCCATCGGTAAGGATTGTCATTTGGGCGACGATCGGCAGGTCACAGATTTCGCGAACTGCGCGGATCGCCTGACGCATTTCCGAAATATCAGAAAAAGTCTCGAGGACAAAAAGATCAACTCCCCCCTCGAGTAACGCTGACGCTTGGACTTTAAACATGTCCTTCGCTTCTTCGAAGGAGGTTGGACCATAGGGCTCGATACGGAGACCAAGTGGTCCGATGGCGCCAGCGACGTATGCACGATCTCCAGCGCCTTCACGGGCTAAACGCGCAGCAGTCACGTTAATCTCTTCAAGATTTGCTTCCAGGCCATATTGGTGGAGCTTGTGCGCGGTTGCACCAAACGTGTTGGTCTCGAGAATATCGGCGCCGGCGCGAGTGTATTCGCCATGAATTTCTCGCACTAGATCGGGATTACTGAGATTCAACTCGTCGTAACAGCGGTTGATATAGATGCCCTTGTTATAGAGCATCGTACCCATGGCGCCGTCAAATACGTGAATCACGTCGGCTTCTAGGAGGGATCTAAAGGGTTCCATGAATGGTAAATCGTGAATCATGAATCGTGAATGGTTAATCGTGAATAGTGAATTCTGAATCGTGAGCATAACCTCGCTGGAAATCGTTATCGATTCACGATTTACGATTCACGATTCACGAAAAAATTCCCGCGCTAAACAACGCGGGACGTCTCGATAACCTAGGTTTACGGAACTGTCCTTCTCGGACCTGCCGAGCTGTTTAGCGGTTTGTTTAACGTGGCCGCAAGTCGCCTTAACTCACCACGCTTTCCGTGTGTGCTTATACGCCCCACCCTCGCACGCTGTCAAGTCAAGTCCAAAGCCCAAAGCCCGAAGTCCAAGGTCCAAAGTCCAAAGTCCAAGGTCCAAAGTCCAAGGTCCAAAGTCCAAAGTCCAAAGTCCAAAGTCCAAAAGAAAGACACGGGTCTTTGACTTTGGACTTTGGACCTTGGACTTTGGACTTTCCTTGGACTTTCCTTGACACCGAACCTGGATTTTGGCTGAATTGCGGTTCTTATCGCAGTTGGTTGCATTCCCAGGGCTCTTTTCCGTGTACCCAAAAACAGGTTGGAGAACGCATGACTACAATCTACTTCTGGACCATTGTGGGTTACATGATCTTCCTTGTCGGTGTCGGCGCTATCCGCAGTCGGGGTGTTCGCACGCAGGAGGACTTCTCGGTTGCCGGACGCCAGCTTAGTACGTTTGTGCTCTTCGGAACCATGCTGGCCACATGGATCGGCACAGGTTCTATCTTCGGTAACTCAGAAAAGGTCTACCAAGCCGGTATTGCCGCCATGATACTTCCGATTGGAGAGCTGGTCGGAATTGCATTACTCGCCTTCCTGGCAGCAAAGGCGCGTCGGCTAACTGTTATTACAGTTCAGGATATCCTCGAAAAGCGGTACAACAAATGGGCGCGCATCCTTGGTGTTATTACGCTTGTGATGACGGCAACTACGATCGTGTCTTATCAATATCGCGCAGCCGCTTCGGTTGTTAACCTGGCACTGCCAACACTCAGTTTCACCACGGCGGTCATCATCTGCGCCGTCTTCATTATCGTCTACACTGCTCTCGCTGGAATGTTTTCAGTAGCCTACACCGACGTGGCGATGGGAATCACGATGATCATCGGAATGATGATTGCGCTGCCCGTTATCTGGTTCCGGGCTGGAGGCCTTGAGGGTATGGGTGCGACACTTCCTCCAACCCATTTCAACTTCTTTGGCCCAATAGGCTGGAAAGAAGCTCTTGGACTGTTATTACCGCCGGCTTTGCTTGTGTTGGGTGACGCGAACATGTACCAACGCTTCTTCTCTGCACGCACCGAGGGCATGGCTTATCGCGCGACGATCTGGTTTCTTGGCGGAGTGTTCTTAATGGAGTTGTTAATCATTCTTACAGCGCTTGCGGGTTCCGCTCTGGAGTGGCAGGGAGGGGAACTCGAGCGTCCTGGAAGAGTACTTGCTTATGTAGCACGCGATTATCTGCCCGTCGGTCTCGGCGCCATCTTGCTGACGACAATCATGGCCATCATCATGTCAACAGCCATCTCCTATCTGCTGGTTCCAGCAACTGCACTTGTTCGAGACGTTTATCAGAGATTTATCAACCCTCAAGCCAGCGAGCGAAGTCTTGTCTGGTTGCTGCGCAGCCTCGTTATTGGGCTTGGTGGTATTGCATATATTATTTCCACCTACTCAGAGCAATTTCTTAGCGTGGCGCTGAAGGCTTATACGATTTATGGAACCGGCGTGACGCCTTCTCTGGTGGCAGCGCTGATCTGGAGGCGAGCAACCGCCACAGGCGCAGTCTCGTCGATTATTTCAGGTGTGGCTACAACTCTGATTTGGGAATTCGGTGGTTTTGCAGCCGCAACAGGTGTTGATCCTGTAATACCTGCTATAGCCCTCTCAGTAGCAGTATTAATTGTCGTATCGTTGCTGACTCCATCACCAACTAAAGAGCAACTCGCGCCGTTCTACGGTGAGAAGAGCTAGTCCGACAAACTTCAGTGTGTCGCTTGGTCCTTTGTCCGTAGTTCGTCGTCAGTGGTTGTGTTGCTCGTAAGTTTTGTCGAGGGAAAGAGCAGTGTACTGCTTTGCCTTTCACGATTTCACTGGCTTATCTTTGGAGTCCCTAGGACTCATTACTACCGTATCACCAAGAAAGGACACGACGTCACGACCACAGCGATCACGTTCGTGATATCGATATCGGACTGGTAACTAAAAAATGATCGCAGAAAGCAAAATTCTGATCCTTTGTAGCATGTTGGCACGAAAACTTTTCTGGAATCCAATTAACTCGAAATAGAATTTTCACTTCACGTACAAAACTCAGGAGACCTATCTGTGAACAGAATTAAGAGCATACTAATAGTTATCATCACTCTAATCTTCGCGCCTGCGGCATTTGCCCAGACCAAGCTTCTTACAATTGACGATATCTACGATTCAGCGAAGAGGATAGATTTCAATGGTACGATTCCGACCATCCGGTGGCTCAAGGATGGCACGCATTATCTTGTAACCAGTCGCACCACTAGCAAAACTGCTCCACGCCTGCAAAAGGTTAACGCTTTAACCGGCGAAGTTGTGGCCTTCATTGATGCTGCCAAAATGGAGGCTGCATTTTCAGCCCTTCCAGGCATCACCGCGCAGGCTGCAAAACAATTGTCAGGTCGCAATTCCTATCTAATGAATAAGGAAGAAACAGCTGTGCTCCTTAACCATGCTAACGACCTCTTCTATTACGAATTTGATAGCAACAAGGCGGTTCGTCTCACAAATGATCCCCATGAGGAGGTTGGTGAAACATTTAGTCCCGATGGAAAGCTCGTAGCCTTTGTGCGTCACAACAACATGTATGTTATCGATGTCATGAGCCAAAAAGAACGGGCGTTAACAACCGACGGTGGACCAAAGATTTTAAATGGACGTCTGGACTGGGTTTATCAAGAAGAGTTATATGGCCGTGGGAATTTTGAAGGCTATTGGTGGAGCCCTGATTCGACAATGCTGGCTTATTTGCGGCTCGATGAGAATCCAGTCCACGAGTTTGCGGTAGTCGATCACATCCCCTACCGGCAGGAAGTAGAGATCACCCCTTACCCTAAGGCCGGTGACCCCAATCCTACAGTTCAACTCGGAGTTGTGAACGCAGCCGGTGGTCCAACACGATGGATGGACACCTATAAATATCAACCCAGTGATTTACTGATTGTTAGAGTATCGTGGACGCCCGACAGCGCCAAGGTTGTGTATCAAGCGCAAAACCGCGAACAGACGTTCCTGGATCTGAACTTTGCCGACGCACGTGACGGAAAAACAAACACGGCGTTCCGGGAAACGTCAAAAGCCTGGGTAGCAGTAATTGACAATCCAACCTGGTTGAAAGACGGATCGTTTCTGTGGCAGAGTGAGCGCGATGGCCGGCAACATATTTACTACTACGGCGCTGATGGCAAACTGATTCGCCAAGTTACCGACGGAAATTGGGAAGTCAGGTCAACGGAAGGATTCGATGAAGTCCAACGCTTTGTCTATTTTGTTGGCACCGCAGATAGCCCTATCGCCCCCGGTGCTTACCGGGTACGGCTTGATGGCGGTGGGCTGACGAGAATCACCCCCCACGAAGGTACACATCGGGTAACTTTCAACCCTACATTTACTCATTTTATCGGTTACTGGAGTGATCTCAATACTCCCACTAAGACCAGACTTTATGACTCCTCTGGTAAGTTGATTCGCGTTATTGAAGAGAATAAAGTTGCGGCGCTCGGAGATTACAAACTTGGCAAAGCAGAACTCTTGCAGGTGAAGACCCGAGATGGTTTCGTAATGGAAGCTTTGATGATCCGTCCCCCCGACTTTGATCCTAAGAAGAAGTATCCGGTCATGTCGTTCACGTACGGTGGTCCAATGGCGCCCCAGGTTCGCAATGCATGGGGTGGGCCAACATACATGTGGCACCAAATGCTCGCGCAGAAAGGTTATATCATCTGGGTTTGCGACAATCGTACGGCAAGTAGTAAAGGCATAGAAACAGCATGGCCCGTGTATGGAAATTTTGGTGAACTTGAGTTGCGAGATATTGAAGA
>CAZNPP010000189.1:0-8187 GCA_964574785.1 uncultured Chloracidobacterium sp.
CCACGTCACCAGCCTTTAGTAGTTCGAATTGATATGCGATCGAACTCTTCGGGTCGCTGAGAGAGCCTTCTACAGTTTTGGTAGCCAAGCCACCGCATGCGGCCAGTAGTAGCCCGGCTAGAAGTGAGACACCAAGCAAGTTCTTGTTCATTTTTGTCCCCCTCAAAGGTATAAGGGCTGCGTTCCCTCCAACTGTTAGGGACTCCGCTTCTGATTCGTCACCGAATTTTTCTTATTTGGCTGTGCCACCGGCGGCACCACTGCTCACGGTGAACTCAATATCTCCCGTACTTTCAGCGAGTTTGATGTCGTTGCTGTTATAGGCCGTGACTCTCAGAGTGTAGGCACCGTTTCCGAGTGGCTTATCCAGCACGTAATTCAGACCGTCAATGCGTTTGTTGATGTAGTCGAAGTTAGTTTGAGCTCCGGAAGAACTGTCAGCATGTACGCTGAACTTATAATAAGCGGCATCGGGGTACGCCTCCCACTTCACTTCTATGTTTTGAGGTTCGATCCTGGAACCTGCCTGCGGGTTAAGGATCTTCAAATCGCTCTTGTACAAATGTGTATCGGGCGCGAAGAAGGTTTGGTCTTCTTCTATCTTGTACTTGGCACTTTGCACAATCCCGGAGGTAGCGAAGATATAGTAGTTTGTGTCGAATACTTTGACGGTCAGACCCTCGTAAATCTTCGGCGGCACATTCTTAATTAGGTACTCGCCTTCACTATCTGTTCGCGTAGTAAAGGTCTCACCGCCACATCCCCCCATGAACCGATTGAACGTTTCGCAGAGCTTTACTTCAATGTTCGGAGCAGGTTTTTGGTTGTAAAAGACTTTGCCCTGAACGTTTCCCTTACCTGGGTCGGGCTTTTCTTTCTCTACACCAGAGCCAGAAGCAATAATGCCTTCTGCATCAGGTTTAGCAGGTTCCGTTTTAACCGTTTCAGATGAGTTCGTTGAATTAGAAGCTTTTTCACCCGTTGTACTGCAGCCTGTGAAAATCACCGCTGATAACAATGAGCAAAGAACATACTTGGAAACCATAATTCTGTCTTCCCTCCCTCCGTAGTCTGATGTACTCAAGACACTTCTCCCTCACTGAACGCTGAAGCCGGCCAGAGGATTCCCATAGAACGCATCAGTCTTCCAAGTAGTCGGGATCACCCTTGAACCCAACGGCCGGCGCTAGTGATCCCAACGACTCTCGGCCTAAGCTTGTGTAACCAATCGGTGATTGTTAGTCATGGTAACTGGTCAACCCAAAGACCTGTATGGCTCGCCCTTACCAGGTCGTATGTCTGAAGTATTTACAAGTCGGTGTTGTTATATCGATCCATTCTTTGAACTCTTCCGTCTCTAGGTTCTTAGTAGTTAAGTCCTTCGGGTCTATATTCTCCAGAACCCAGTTTTCTCCCTCTTTCTTGTAATTGAGCATCATCCTTCCAAAAATGGTGGGGTAGAATAGAACGCGATCTCCAATCTTGCTCTCTCTCCAAGCAGCAACGGTAACCAGAACGTTGGCATTAGAATCAGAGATCTCACTTCCTTGCTCAACTACCTCAAAACATCTGGCCGAATCGCCTTTAAAACTCCATTCGTTGTCCCCGGTCACCTTAACTGTGTGGTTCCCGATATCGCTGTTTATTTGTTCTTTTGAAACTGAATCGCTTTTGCTATCCAATAAACCGCAGGCCATCAGCACTAAAACCAAAATGAGCGCACTGGCTATTGTTTTCATATCTGTACTCCTTTCATCTTCGAGCGTAATCGCAAAGCGCGCCAGGTAATGTGCCCAAAGAGGCTAATCCTTCGATTGATCCCGGCCGGGAACGTCAGTCTGGCCCACCGCACGCAAGAGTCCTTCTCCACTCCTCGTTCAGTTAAGGCAATTCGGTAAAAACCTTTCAAGTTGGGCTTGAGCGTCGTTTTTCAAGCCCTGTCAGGTAATTTTTACCCGGCCGTAAGAGTCGCAGGCTGGTGGTCGTGCAGGTGAGAGTGGCAGGTACCCAGAGAAGCAGGCCTTAGGCTTCGCTTGCAGGTTATGAAGCCATCAACGATGACCTAAGAGAGCTCAACAATTTCTGCTTTAGGGTATTAGTTTTTAGTTACTTCGGGAAGATTGGTCCAATTACCAGATTGGATGAAGTTTGCCCAATAGAAAGGATGAAGTTTGGAATTTCTCTTGAGTAGATCTAGTTGAACTTGTCTGAGGGCTGCTCCTCGTCCCATTCCTTGTTTCAAGTTCCCGTAGAACATCGTCATAAGTGTTCTGGTTGAATAATCACTAACTGGCCAGAGACTCATAACTACCGACTCGGCGCCAGCAAGCATGAAGGACCGACGCAAACCGTAAACACCTTCACCCGTACGAACAACTCCGAGCCCTGTATCGCACGCAGACAGCACAACCAGATCCGTACCCCATAGATTTAAACCCGAAGCTTCGAGTGCCGTCAGGATGCCGTCGTCGCCGCCACCACGGCGCGCATTCGCACCTGCTAGAGCAAGACCCGAACGTAACAACGGATTCTCGACCCTTCTATCAAATTCGTTGAGAGTAAGACCGTCTTGTGGACCGGCGGTAGCGCGAGCCTTCTCAAGGAAAAAGCCATGCGTTGCTATATGCAAAATACTAGGCCCCGTTGTTTTCTTTAGAGCCCTTTTCGTCGCCTCGGCCCCGAGTAAAAGTTGTGCTTCTGGAAAAAGTTTCTGGATTGCGCGAGCCTCGTAGGCGGTACCGCTTAGTGGCGCGAAATATACGTCCGACAGATTGCGCGCCGTCGTGACGCTTCGTCGCCTGTAGCGAGCAGCGGCTTGGTTTTCGACAACATTTGCCCTTGAAGTTTGATGTGTCGCAGGTTCGCTAAATAACGGGGCTGCCACAATCACTGGCTGTGACTGGCTCTTGCGGCCCGCCCGAGTTCTTAAGAGATCGCGTCCACTGGTCAAATAGGTAAAAGCATAACGCCGGACCAAATAATCTCCTTGCTCATTCACCAACGCCTCAAACGGAATAAGATTAAGCTCGCCGTCAGGTGAAATCAGTAAATGTGTTGCATCGCCAACTAGACCGCGCACGGGCTGCATGATTTTTTGGTCCACCGCACGCGCGAGCTGTCTAACGTCCTTGCGACGCAGATCCCGTAAAGCTTTACGCCACGCTTCGACGCGGGAATCGATCTCTTTGACTGGTCCGAGTTCTGTCCATTGCACGTCACCTTTATGACGGATTACATACGCGACATAGCGCGGTTCACCGAAGACTGTTCTATTCAGTGCAGTTTTCACATTGAACGGTCGGTAAACAGCAATCTCCACCAATGCGGCATCACTCGGAACCAGCCTGCGAACTGCTTCGAGCGTAAGCGGTTTAGCACTCTGATAAAAGCCGGCGCTTAACCGGCTGAGTTGGACTTCGATGCTTTCTTTCTGCTCTTGAACAACTGTAATCTGTCTTTGATATTCATCCAGGTTCATGCCCCGCGGTGGCGCGTTCAGCGTGAGTTCGGCAAGACGTGCGTTGGCGTCGTTTAAGCGTTCAAACAAATCGCCAACTCTGGGCTCGAGCCGTTCACGGAGCGTCGCCATGCTTTCTGTCAACGCAACCAAAACCCGACCCTTGCGTTGGAGAATTGCCGTGGCGGCTTGCTCGAGAGCATGCACATTCTCACGAGCCAAACTGGCATGCAGGGCAATGGTCTGATTAAGGTCTTCTGACAACAAGGACATGTATTTCAACTTTTGATGTTCTGTGCCGATTGCCAGATTTAAAGCGATGTGCTTTTCGATGATCTTATTAGCACGCGTTTGCAAATCGACAGCTTTCGGCACTTCGCCTTTGAAAGTAAAGAGCCGAGCCAATGCACTATATGAGCGTCCAACATCATAATGATCGACTCCTAAGAGTTTCTCTCGCATCTCCAACGCACGCGTGAGGAGAGGTTCAGCTTTAGGATAATCGCCGATGAGCAGATAAAGACCTCCCAGATTGAAAACGTAGCTCGCCACATCCATATGATCGGTTCCCAAATTCTTTTCGGCAGCCTTTAAACAACGGTTCAGATAAGACTCTGCTTTGTCGTATTCACCCCTTTCCTGGTAGAGTTTGCCGAGATTGTTGAGTGCCCTCAGCGACGCAATATGATCTCGGCCAAAATTCTTCTCATATATTTCCAGCGCGCGATAGTAGAGCGGCTCGGCTTTTTCCGGCTGTCCGCTGTCTGCATAAACAATCGCCAGATTTGTCAAAGCATCTGCAATGCGCGGGTGTCCCTCTTTTAAGTTTTTTCCCTGAATATCCAGAACACGCTGGTCGAAACTGAGCGCTCGACCATAGTCCCCTTTGTAATAATTGAGCGCCGCGAGATTTGTTAACACTGGGACAAGGTCTGGGTGGTCCACTCCCAGGGATCGCTCACGAATGTCTAGTGAACGATCGTACATAACTTCGGCCTTCGCATTGTCTCCGCGCCGGCGATAAAGGATTCCCAGATTACTCAGAGTGATCGCTACTGCAGGGTGATCAGGACCCAACTCCTTTTCCCGTACGGCCAGGATGCGCCGTAGTATCCGTTCTGCTTCAACAAAATCTCCTCTATTTCGATAGAGCACTGATAGATTATTTAGGGTTTCAGTAACAATTAGATGATCTGGTCCCAAATGTTTTTCGAGAATGTCCAGCGCCCGCTTGAAGAGCGGTTCCGCGGTTGAAATCTCACCTAGACTAAAATTCACGATTCCAATTCTATTCAGAAGTATGGCGACCTCGGGATGTTCCGGTCCCAGGATCTTTTCGCGAATCTCAAGGGCCCTTGTTGCAATCGAGAGTGCATCTTTGTATTTACCCGCACGACTCAAGCTCAGAGACTCAGTAAGAAGGACGCGTGCTTCATGTAACGAACGATCTTCTTCAGTCGCGGGGCGCAGTTCTACAAGGTGAATTTGATAAAGACCAGCGGGTGCGTTTCTGAATTTAGCCTCTACTTCCACCCTGTAGTTGCCGGCAGTTTTCGCTACCAGCTGAACCTTTTCAGTACCCTCATTTCTTATTTCGTAATCGAACTCAAATATTAGTTTCTGTTCTGTGTCAAAGACTCGCACAACTACGTCTATGCTGCGCTGTTCGACCAAAAGGGCAGCGTATTGCAACTCCGCTAATGCGGTTACGAATGTATGCTTTTGCCCACCGGAAAGTTCACGCTCGATTGAGGTGTTTAGTTCGAGTGTTGTTATCCGTTGAGTTTTCTGTGCTTCGACGTTTTGCTCTGGTAATCGCGCTATATCAACAAGAAGCGACTGACCCACCACGATTGGGTTGCCAGGGAGGGTAAACTCGACCGATGCCAGAAATAAAAGGGGAAGAAAAAGATGTAAGGTGCTCTTCACTAAGAATTCGATCTGGGGCGACCCTAGTAGCTGCTCAAAAACCAGCCAACCTGGCCACTACTGCTGAATGTTTGACTTTTTTGTTCGTTAACGGAAGGGGCATTATTTCACAACTCTGAATGGATAGTCACCAAGAATCTCTGAGGCGCCGCTTGATGAAACACCGCTCACACGCAGGATATAGCTTTCCGCTTTCAGCAAGTGGGCGCCGAGGCTCACACGAACAAACCTAGTGGCATCGCTGCTGCTTGGTCTCAGGGTCCCGCTTTGCCACAATGTTTGGTCATTATTTAAGAGTGCAGCCTTGTAGGCGGAATAGTCGTTTGGTTCGAGCTCTAAACGAAACATCGTGTGTGTTGTTTTGTCAGGAATAGAGATCGTGGTGATTTGTCCAAGGCTACGCATTTGAGGTTTGAGGACAAAGGAGGCAATGCTGACAGCGCGACTCGGCGAGCCCGGCTGTTCCTTGGGAACTGACGTTTCACCTATCGTCCCCGTGGGAATTTCCCTCAGTTTCAGTTCCTGTTCAAATCGATCACGGTCGTCACGAGCCTGCGCCAACTCTTTCTGAAGCCCAGCCTCAGAAATATCGCGTTGGGCAACCGTTTGGGAAAGCTCACTTCGTAGCCGTATGTTCTGAAAGACAAGCCAGCCAGCGAGAATCATCACGATTAACGCAGCGACAGCCCCAACTAACCGGAAACGGCTCAGTTGTTCGGAGAAACCCAAAGCAGACAACCAGTGCCACCGCTCTTTGTTTTTGACAGAGTCAGTTGGTTTTTCCTTTTGAACCTCCCCAGCCCGCAAAAAAGGGCTAGCTTCACCCAAAGCTTGAAATGCCAGTGCGAGTTGGACCTTCTCTCGCCTAAGAGGTGAAGCCAGGTAGTACGACTCAAAGCGCTCCAGTTGGGAGCCACTCAGTTCCCCTAAGGCATAGGCATCGACAAGCTCCTTCTCGGCAGCCCTCAACGTTTCAGCCAAATCATCGTCGCTGATGCTAAGCTCGTCGAAGTGCGCGGCTTCCGCTTCTGGCAAAGAGCCGAGAAGATATTCTGTGATGGCCTGATTCTCAGATTGCTTATCCATATCCGACACAGTAACAGTAACTCCCAAAAACATTAGACAATCTGCGAAAAGCATTTCACGTCGCGTAGGCACCCGTTAATGCAGACTTCGAGTTTATCGCGGATTCTGCAGGCACGAATGCTAAGAGCGTTCATGCTGATGCCCAGGTTCTCCGCAAGTGCTCGCCGGTTGTCTATCTTTTCACGAGCTTTTCCAATGTAGTAACGGGTTATGATCTCCTGGTCTAAAGTATCAAGCGTACGAATACACTGCGTGAGGCAGTTCAGCATCTTCTCCTTGATCTGTTTTTCGTCTTCGTGTATTGACCATTTAAGTGCAGAGATGTTGGACTGCCTTCTAAAAACACCTTGATGATTATTCTCCCGCTTTGATTCGCGCATCGTCTCCATGAAAACAAACCGCGCAACGATGTAACAGTAGCGTGCCGGTGTGTTGTCTTCGACAATGCCCTCCTCTTCGAGTCTTCGAGCCAATCGATTCAAAGTCTCGTCCGCTAGATCTTCCGGCGCTTGACAGTTCTTTCGGTCAAAATACGCGACCAGGCGTCGCCGCATCTCGAGATATTTCTGGCCATCCGAACTCGTTCCTCCATCGAGCCAGTTAAGAAGGCGCTGAAAAGCCGACTGAGTAAGAGACCAATCCTTTTTTTGTGTAAGCTTTTGCACGAAACGCTTGCTTGAATAAGGCTTTAATTCTGCCCAATCATATTCTAAGCGGCAGTTGGCAGCAATGAGCTGGGGAAGGTTATAAGAAACGCAGATTACTGGCGCGGATCACTATAGTATCATCCGTTAACTAATCGCTCGAAGAGATTATCAACGCACCAAAGCAGCCGCCGCCGAGCTTGCTTCCGTTAGCGCTTCTTCAATTTTGTCCCGCTCGTAGAGGAGTGTTTTAGTATCCCTAATCAGGCGAATGGTATGACGGCTTCCAACAACCACCGATACACGACTAAATGGCAAAGGATTGCGGGCTGCATCCCATTTTCTTCGCTGGACCACTGCCGGATAGCAGTTCGCCCCAATGGGAACAATCGGCGCGCCTGTCACCGAGGCAAGCGCAAGTATCCCAGGTTTTACAAGTCTCGCAGGCCCGGTTCCATCTGGAGTGATCAGAACTGAGACGCCTTGTTCAAGCAACAGCGCCAATTTCGCAACTGCTTCCCACCCTCCTTCTTCGTCGTCGCCACGTTCTACTCTCAAACCAAGCAGGCGACAAAGTAGGGCCAGTGAATCGCCTCGAGGGTCGCTGCCAACCATGATGCAAACTTCAACGGGCGGTTGTTTTGCCGCAAACGCCGTGATCAGCGCCGGTGCATCTCCATGCCATAGAGCCAGAATGGCCGGGCCTCGGATCTCAGGCCACCGCTCGTCCCCTCCAGTAACCAACCGGGTGGTAAATCCGAGAAGTCGCGCATAGAGGAAGAGCACAACCGCTGTCAAGAGATAGCCCACAAAATGAAGCGGTGGGGCGTAGCGCCGCAGCGCCTTCAGCAACTTATCCAGTGACCGCGTCCAGAGATTGCGGCCTGCAAGCCCGGTTAAGGTGGCATCGAATAGATGGCTCTCTTGCACCAGAACACCGAACTCGCCTAATCTGCGCAAAACAAGGTTTGCGGCGGAATCAGCGTTAGCTGTGGTGACGGTGTATACTGCGTTCCGATGCTCTCTCTCATTCATGAGATTCGCTCCCGTCGTGTAGGCCTGGCCCTCAGC
>CAZNPP010000190.1:0-8185 GCA_964574785.1 uncultured Chloracidobacterium sp.
ATGGGGTCTGGCCGATGCACTGGACTTAATGGTGATCACAATGGAGGCTGGACTGGGGCTGAATGCAGCGATGTTGCGGGTATGTGATGAGCTCAAGAGTGTGCACCCTGACATCAGCAAGGAATTCGAGTTGGCAAACCTTGAAATCAGGGTCGGACGTGAACGCAGTGAGGCTTTGCGAAATCTTGCTGATCGCACGGGCGTCGAGGATTTGAACAGCCTTATCGGCATGCTGATTCAGGCGGATCGTTTTGGTACTTCAATCGCCAAGGCTGTGCGTGTTTATTCCGATAGCCTGCGCACTAAACGACGGCAACGAGCTGAACAGGCAGCGCAGAAGGCTGCGTTCAAGCTCTTGCTTCCACTCGGCGGCCTGTTGTTTCCAACGATGTTTATCATCATTCTTGGACCAGCGTTACTCAACATCTCTGACATGCTGGGTGGCGGTATTGGTTTTAGTGGCAAGTAAAGGAGAAACCAAACATGCGAAGGCATCCAATCTTGATTTTGGCTTTAGCGCTGGTGTTTCTACTCGGCTTTGAACTGATCCCATCAGTTCATAGTCGCTTGGAGACTGAGGTGGAGGTGGAGCAACTCGAGCAACTCGATGCCGAAGCGAATGAACATGCGGAGAGTTCCGACGAGGAATCAGGTAAGCGCCGGAATGGCTTTGTGCGTGTTGTCGCTGCTCCCTTCAAAGCGATAGGAAAACTGTTTGGCCGTGGTAAGGATGACAACAAACTGCGCCGCCTCTCTGAGAAGGACGTCAAGAAGTTCGAGACGGCTAAGGTCACACGGGTGCAGGATGCGCGGTTCATAGAAAACAATCGAGAATCGGAAATCGCGAATCGTGAATCGAAAATCGACGAACATCTTAAGCGGGGACGCCGGTTTCTGAATAACTCCCAGCTAAATGAAGCGATCGCCGAGCTGTCGGCGGCGGTATCGTTGAACCCAAATCTGAAAGAAGCCCATAACCTCCTGGGTGTGGCCTATGAACGAAAAGGCCTAAGGAAGATGGCGTTTAAGTCGTTTAAGGCGGCTTTGCGCGGCGATGGCGACGATCCCCAGCACCTCAACAATATGGGATTTCTGCTTTTCAAGAATGGAGATTACAAAGGCGCGGTTAAGTACTTGCAGCGCGCCGCTAAGCTTGCCCCCCAAGAACAGCGGATTTGGAACAATCTCGGATTGGCCCAGGCGCAGCTCGGCAGATTTGATGATGCTTACAAGAGTTTTGCGCGGGCCGTGGGCGAGTTTAATGGGCACATGAACATTGCTATCAGGCTGGAGCGGTCGGGCAAATATAAAGAGGCAATCAGCCATTACGAACAAGCAAGGGCGCTGAAACCAAATAGGCAGGATGTGTTGATTCGATTGATTGGTTTGTACGATCTCACACAGCGAGTCGCGGAGGCTCATGAGGTTCGGACAGTGCTGCTGTCGATGCAATCTACGGCCACAGTTCCATAGTCGCAGGGTTGCGGAGACACACGGATACGGAGAGATGATATGCCCTGCTGTCGGTGAAGAGAGTCAGTACCACCCCGCGGTAGCGGGTGGGTCGTCTCAATCGCAGATATCGACAGAGAGACCCACCCGCTACCGCACGGTGGTACTGACTGAGACCCACACGATTGACGATTCACGATTCATGATTCACGATTGAGAGAACACGCACCATGGGACACTTAAGTATTTTAACGCGAGCGGAGATTGAAAGCCTTGGGCCACCAACCCCCGAGGAGTTGTCAGAAACCGGAGTTCCCGAGCAATTCCTTTGTGACCTGGCCCTTAAACATGTAGCCATGCTCCCCGAGCCAACCACGGCAACGGTAGCAGAAAAACTTCATCTCCCTCGTGTCCTCACCGAAGAGATTCTCTACCACCTCTACCGCGAGAAGCTGATCGAAATGCGGCTCCAGAGCGCGGTCGGTTCGACTCGTTACGCCATGCTCGATCATGGATGGGATCGAGTGTCACGTTTGAACCAGCAAAGCGCCTATCTTGGACCAGCTCCTGTTTCACTGGATGATTATGCTCACATGATGCGACTCCAGGCAGTTCCTTCTCATCCAGCTTCGATAGAAACTGTGCGCGCAGCCTTTCGTGATCTCGTCTTGCCGGAGTCACTCTTGCAAACACTTGGTTGTGTGATCAATTCGCGCTCGTCCTTGTTCCTGACTGGACTCCCAGGAACAGGAAAGACGGCGGTATCAGAACGAATGAATTCTGCCCTGTTCGGTTTCATCTGGATTCCGTATGCAGTGGAAGTGGATGGACAGATCATTCGCATCTTTGATGCCCATTGTCATCGCACTATCCCTGAGAGGAGTTCGGCGATTGAACATGATCGACGCTGGGTCGAGATCGAGAGACCTTTGATCATCGTAGGCGGCGAGCTTACGCTTGATAACACTGACCTGGCTTATTCACCGGCGAAGTTCTATGAGGCGCCATTTCAGGTTAAGTCCAATGGCGGCACGTTAGTTATCGATGACTTTGGCCGGCAGCGTGTGGCGCCCCAGGATCTCTTGAATCGTTGGATTTTGCCGCTCGAGCGTCGTGTCGATTTTCTGACTCTACATAATGGCAAGAAGATCGAAGTGCCTTTCGAACAGCTCGTCATCTTTTCAACTAACCTCAATGAGCGGGAGCTGGTGGATGAGGCATTTCTTCGACGCATGGGCTATCGGGCTCGGGTTGAGCCACCAACGCCAGCGGCCTTTGGGGAGATCTTTAAGCGGGTTGCAAACATGCGGGGAATCACCTTCGAGCCGTCGGTTTTGGACCACATCCTCCATAAGTATGGGGAAGAGAAACGCATCATGAAGGGATGTGAGCCGCGGGACCTTCTTAACCGGGTGACGGATATCTGTTTGTTTGAAGGAAAGACGCTCGAGTTGACGCCTGAGTTAGTTGATATAGCGTGGGGAAATTACTTTGGTACTGCGCACGGTTTCGAAGCCGGGATGGAGCAGTTCGAAACCAACCCCCAAGCGAACACAATGACTGCATAAGGATTTCGGATTTTGAATTGCGAATTGGCAATTTGGAAATTCCAAATCCCAAAATTCGAAATTCCATGTGCTGTTAGCTTGCGCCGGGAAGCGTTTCTGTTAGCCACGAACTCAGCACGCGTCGGCTGACAGGTGCTTAAAAGCTTGTTGGGCGAACGAGCACCGGCGCAAGCTAACAGCACATTTGGTAATTGGCAGATTGTGGATCAGGTGAGTGTTATTAGGCAAGCTGTAGGGGCGTCCCTCCGTGGGCGCCCCCCGAAAGGATGAAGGCGGAAAGGCCCTGGACCATTTTCCATTTATGATTTGACATTTTTCATTTTTCATTTTTTCTGGTGGCATGCTTCATTTTTCGAATGATCGATCGACCTCAGAAAAATGAAAAATGTCAAATGAAAAATGGTGAAGGGGGCGCCCAAGGGACGCCCCTACAGGGTCGTGATGAAAACTCGTATTCGCCCACGTTTGTTTATCATTCTGTTTTCCTGTCTTATCGCTGTGACAGGGGTCGGATCCCTGAGCGCGCAGACGCAGCCGCCACAAACCATCCGCGCTCAATCAGGTGATACGCTCCTCAAGCTCTCACAACGCCTGAACGTCCCCGCCGAAGAATTAGCACGACTCAATGGTATGGGCGTAAACACCAGATTGAAGGCTGGTCAACGCATCCTCGTACCTGCCGCACAAAACTCTCCTGCCCCTGAAGGTGAAGTTGTCGGGAAGCGGATTACGCTTGCCGATGGCTATTCTTTCGAAGCGGACGAGGTCTGGAAAGAAGGTGATCAGATCTGGTATCGGAAGGGGAATATTTCCAAACAACTTGAGGTTAAGGTTAATTCGGTAACGCCGATTGTTAAAGCACCGGAAGTTGTAAAGGACGGGGGCGCCCACGGAGGGGCACCCCTACAGGGTTCCGACGGAGGGGCGCAGGTCGAGCAGGCGATCTGGATCTACCTTGAGGGTGGGGCACGTCTAAGGGTTGAAGAAGTTTCCGAGACCTCAGAGGGCGCCTGGTATCGACGAGGTAACCTCTCGATGTTTCTCGAGCGCGAGCGCATCGCACGTATCGAACGGGAAGTGCCTGTCGCCGCAGGAGCTTCTGGTGATTGGCGCCAGCGCGGTTGGACCTCAGGCAACGCCAGGATAGATCAATTGATCAGAGTAAACGGAGCTCGGTTTGGCGTAGACCCCTACCTGATCTTCTGTGTCATCGAGCACGAATCGCAGTTCAAGACCCGAGCACTTAGTCCAAAGGGCGCTCAGGGACTTATGCAGTTGATGCCGGCTACCGCACGCCGGCTTGGTGTCCGCAATGCGTTTGATCCGGCGGAGAATATCATGGGCGGCACCCGCTATCTCAAGGAATTGATGGGCATGTTTGGCGGTCGTATGGATCTTGTCCTGGCAAGCTATAATGCTGGCGAAGGCGCAGTAATGAAGTACGGACGCACGGTTCCTCCCTACCGTGAAACGCGGAATTATGTTAAGCAGATAACTAAGCGGTACGGTGACGAGAAGGAAAAAGAGGGAGGCGAAGGCAGTAGGGCTGGGAAGCAGCCCTGATTATTTGACATTTGTTATTTGCCATTTTTCATTTGTCATTTTGACTGATCATTTGTGATTTGTTAGGGAAGCTGATCATTAGCCATTTTTGACTGATCACTCGTTTTGTAATTTGTCATTTTTGGGCTTCTGGGACAAATGACAAATGAGAATTGGTCTGGTTGGGGGGTAGAAAATGAACTACGTTTTGATAAAACGAACCCTATTAGTGGTGGTGCTGGTCACTGTTAGCGCCGCTTTGGTGGTGGCTCAATCGCAAAATACTACGCCACTCACAAATACTTCCATAGTCAAACTCGTTAAGGCCGGCTTCAAGGAGAAGACGATCATCTCGATTATCGCGGCGCGCCGGACTAATTTTGATCTTTCACCCGAGAAAATGATCGAATTAAAGCGCAATCGTGTGACCGAGAAAGTGATTCTTGCAATGCTCGCTCGGCAGGAAGGGATGGCTATGGACCTCAGCGATGATACCTGGGCAGCCAATGACCCCTTCTTTAATGAGCCTCTCAATCCTAATCGTCCTGATGTAGGTGGAAGTCAGACGCCGAGTTCAGGAGGCGGCTCAACCGATATCTTCGGTTCCAGTGGTGGTGTAAGAGGTGAGACTCGCAGCCGTGGTGGAAGCGGCTCGTTAACTGATGACACAATCACGACTGGTACAGCGACGGTGCGCATCATTCGACCTCCGGCGGAAGCTGGAGGCGCGGCCGCAAAACTCGAAAAGACGAAACCTCTCACCAACCAATCTGTAAAAGAGCTGGTGGAGGCGGGATTCACTGAGGGAACAATCATCCGTCGCATCGAGCAGTCATCTGTCGAATTTGATCTGTCGCCTGAGAAGATCAGTGAGTTGCGCAAAAATCGTGTGAGCGAGAAGATTGTTAATGCCATGCGAGCAGCGATGGGGGAAGAGGAGGACAAGTAATAATGAAAGATGAAGAAGTCGAAGATAGGTGAACACCCTTCTTCATTTTTCATTTTTGATTTGACATTTTTCATTTCCAAATTTTTCCTGATTTTCTGGTATTTCTCATCGTTTTCTTTTAGTGTCATTTGGTGTGAATTCGTGGAGCAAAAAAAACTATCCACGAATTCACACGAAATGAAACGAACCAAATCATCCAGATTATTGGCCCTTAAGATCGAACATTTTTTATTGATATTTCTCACCGAATTCTTTAGTGTCGTGTAGTGCGAATTCGTGGATTCAAAAAACTAAATCCACGAATTCACACCAAATGACACAAACCAACAAGAAACTTGCCCACATTGAAAAAATAACAAATGACAAGTGACAAATGAGAAATACTTTTTCAAAGGACCATCACAGGAGCTACCTTTCAGTAATAGTGTTTTGCCTGGTAGCAGTGGGCGCGATACCGATTGTCTGGGAAGCAATCTCTCCGGTTGCAGTTGCACAGAGGCGGTCACAGTCCGCTACTCCCCAGCGGCGACGACCAGCAGCAAAGCCTGAAGCCAAACCCACTCCTACGCCGTCCGCACTGGAGGCTTTAGGGCCGCCACCTCCACCCCCTACACCAAAGCCAACCCCTAAACCGACTCCGGAACAGGAGATCAATCCCGGTGACGTCATTTCCGTTACAACAACTGAAGTGATGCTGCCAGTGACGGTTCGGGATGACAGTGGGCGCTTGGTTAATGATCTTAAACGCGAAGATTTTAGAGTATTCGAAGATGGTCGCGAACAGCCTCTGAATGACCTTGATCTACGTCAGGTTCCTGTTGATGTTGTTCTGATGATCGATTCGTCTTCATCTGTAACAAAATATCTTGACGATTTTCGGCAGGCGGCTGAAGGGTTTGCTGCAAGACTTTCGGACGACGACCGGATCGCCTTGGTCAAGTTCGACGACCGCGTGCAGGTTTTGCAGGATTGGACTAAGAGCCGCTTCCAACTGCGTCGCGCATTGGCTCGCATTGATGCTGGAATGTTCACTCGCTTTAACGATGCACTGCTGCTCACTGCGCGCGAGCAGTTTGGGAAGACTCGGTCACGACGCGCGGCAATAATATTGAGTGATGGAATTGATAATGGGCGTGGCGGGTCAACGCTTGATGCTGCCTTGCGAGCCTTGCTCGAGGCGCAAGTGTCGGTTTATGTGGTGAGTAATACTCAGATTGCAAAGGCTTCGAAACGAGCCGAATTGGATTCGCTGCTTGGTGGACCAGATGCGTCTGTGCGCTTTAACCAGATTCGCATAGATGATCTGCGGTTGGGCTTACAGGTGCTGGACCAGAGTGAGGAGCGTTTGGCCCAGCTGGCAGCGGCTACCGGCGGTAGGCTTTATAAGCCTGAGAGCTTTGACGATCTTGATGAAGTTTATGCTGAGGTAGCTGAGGAGTTACGGCATCAGTACACGCTCTACTACACTCCCCTTAACCGCGCGCGTGATGGTAGCTTCCGCCGCGTGCAGGTGCGAACTACTAGTCCTTTATATAAGACATTCACGCGGATCGGATATTTCGGGCCCAGGTAAGCCCTGGGGCCTTAGGGCTTGGGCTTTGGGTCTTCGGTCTTCGGTCTTTGGATACCCCATGGCTTCAGCCTGGGGAGCCTCAATTTCAGCCTAGTCACCACTCCCTCTCCTTATTTTCTTTCGCTCCCACCCGACACCCCATGGCTTCAGCCTGGGGAGCCTCAATTTCAGCCTAACCGCGCCCCAAAAATCTCCTCACCTGAGCCGTCGAATACTCGCCAATCGTCCCTGCATAAAACGAAGGCTGCCACACGTCCCAGCAGTTCATCTCTTTCAGCACTCCCCAGTAGTTCTTCATCATCCAGCTCTGTGTATTGTTCACGATGGATAACGCGTACTCCGCTACACTTTTTTCCGGCCTGCCCTCAATTAACAGATGTATGTGGTCAGGCATTAGACTCATCCGATCCACTGCAAAGCCTCGTTTGTTTCCTATCGCCAGAATGTACTCAAAAAGCTTTGGAGCAATGTGCTCGTCAAAAATCTCAGTACGAAACTTTGTGACCAAAACAACTTGGTAGTTCAGAACGCACGCACTGTGTTCGTAACTGTAAGCCGGAGAGCGAAAGTCAGGATTGGTGTACGTGAGTGCTGCAGTCCACTCACCTCGATATCCGTGGTGGGTCGGCTGGTCCGCAATGTACTTACGAACAGTTTGAAGATCGGCTTTGCCGGAGCTGCGCGCAAAGTAACCTGCCGCTAAGGGTCTCTTTAGCCGATATTGTTCCAGCAAGCCCGGGTAGACCAGCGAAAACTGACGCGACAGGTTGCCTTTAAGCATCTGGACTGCGCGGAAAACGGTTTGCTCGGGCCTAAGACTTAATAATAGTCGCAAGTGGTCCGTCGAAAATTGCGTATCAAGCAGGTGGTATTCATGACGCTCTGCGACGTCTGCTGCAACGTTGCCTATGAATTCCTCCATTCCGGAGCTCGCGAAGAGTGGTCGCAGATACGGGGTTTTCAAGCAGAGATAAAAATGCAGTTGATAAGCGGACTCCAAGTAACGAAAGTGAGGATTCTGTTGCATGGAATGAGAGGCGGATAATAGCGTGTCGCGCAGAAAAGATCGAGAGGCGAAAACACCTTTTTGAATTGGGGGGG
>CAZNPP010000191.1:0-8177 GCA_964574785.1 uncultured Chloracidobacterium sp.
CACAGCACGGAACGTTTCAGATGTCTATTTCTTGCGTCAAGGATGCCTCATAACATGAAACCTCAAATCGTTGCTCCAGTTATGCGCTATCTCGGTGTCGCCGACGTATTTACAAGTATTAGCTTTTATCAAAATTTTCTCGGCTTCGAGGCGCGAGAGTTTGAACAGGAAGGAATGGCGCCCATCACAGAGGTTCTCTACGGTCCGGCACACTTCAGTTCGGTGCCTACGATGCCCCTCCAGACAATCCAATGGAACGTCGAGACCCGGGCTCTGCCATCCTTTTCTTCCAAATTGATGACGTCGAAGCGATGCATTCTGTTATCAGCGCCCGTGGAGGAAAGCCCAGTGATATTGAGAAAGTTAATTGGATCAAGATGCGGATGTTTGAAGTTTGTGACCCGGATGATCACAAGCTCTGGTTCGGACAATCGTATGACGAACAGCATGAGCCTGCTCCGAAGCGATTACTGGAGAAGATCATGCCCGAGTTGCCACTGAGTAATGTTCCTGCTGGCGTGGCGTACTATCGTGATGTACTAGGATTTACGGTGAACTACCAGCAGGATGATCTTGGGGTGATGGACCGCGACGATGTTCGACTGCTTCTGATCGCCAGAACCGAGAAGCACAGCGGGATCGGTTCCGCTTATGTGTATGTCGACAACGCCGATACACTGCATGCAGAGCTACTCAGCAAGGGCGCAAGAGTGCAGAGTGAGCCAATCAGCCGTCCGTGGGGACTCCGCGAGTTTCGAGTACTGGACCCGGAAGACAATCAGATCACCTTTGGCCAGCCATCTGAGTAGTCAACAGAGGAGGTGTTGATGTTTAGAAAAAAGCGGCGAAGGCCTCAATTAGAAGGGAGCCTCAAGTGTGGTTGGTGTGGCGATGAGATAGCAGATGATACCGAGCTATTCGGCATCAAAGGCAAAGCTGTTCCTGGACTGGACCTCAGCGGACTGGAAGGGAAAGTAATTGATGTGTTTTTCACTAAGCGAGCTCGTAATGTTCAGGCCATGGTAGTAGCCTTCGATTCACCGGCAAAGAAGGAAGGTATTGATATGGTTTATCCCGCCTGTGGCGAGAGTTGTGCCGAAGCGCTGCGACAAGGTTTGGAAGCTAGGATGATATCCTAAGCATCTCCATGAGCAAAAACGAGATCCTCGAGGAACTACCTAAACTTACAAAAACAGAGCGCAATGAGATCGGGTTGAGGCTTGCGGAGCTTGACGGGGAAGATTGGATTGACGACGACGATCCGTTGACGCCTGATGAAAAAGCATTACTCGACGCTCGTTTGGCAGCCCACGAGAAAGATCCCGAGGCAGGCAGTTCTTGGGAAGAAGTTGAACGCCGAATCCGAGCCAGTCTCATCCCCAAAGTTCATCGTGACTGAGCCAGCCGTTGCAAGGTAGATCTGGAAAACCCGAGCACTTGCAGTGCTTGTTTGCGCGTAACAGTAGGAAAGTTTTCCAGGAATTCGTCTAACGTCAGACCAGCTTCGAGATTGCTAATGAGGGCTTCCATAGGTACGGGTTGTCACACCCTTCGGCATGATGGGATGGATCGATACGGAATTGGACTTAGGATTTCTCGGATTCTACAATCGCGATACTTTGCCGCGGACCTGGTCGCTGCAATTACAGAACCGCGCGCGGAGAAGCTGGGGGAATTGCGCTACAACATACTCCAAGGATAAGTAAGCTGGGAGTCGGGAAGTCAATTCCCCCAGCTTCGTAGCAAGCGGGTCGATCGATACGGAAATTGGACTTTAGGATTTCTCGGATACTCTCCCGCGGACCTGGTCGCTGCGAAGCTGAAAAATTAAACTCGCACCTTATACTAACGCGTTGTTCTTAGAGGATGTTGGAATCAAAATTTTCAGCTTCTCCGCTCCCAGTTCTGTAAAGCCGTTCGCGTTCTGTAAGGCACTCCCTGTGCCTGCCTCACCCGCCTCCTCGACAACGGTCCTTCTGATGTATAAAATCTCCAGCTTTGCTAATGAATTCAAGCGTATATACCCCCGGCGTAGGCGCGCCCGCCCAGGAAACTGACAATCTTATTAACCAGCGTGTTTTTCGGACAATGGCGCTGGTAGTTGTGCTTTCTGTTCTAATCAGCATCCCTTTTTCATCCTGGCGCGTTAGCACCGGATTACTCCTTGGCGGTCTACTTTCACTCCTTAATCATCACTGGTTGCGGACTTCAATCGCTGCTGCATTTAACCGTGCGCTTCCAGGCACTCGACCGCGCCTAACTATTGCTCGCTATATCCTCCGGTATTTTATCGTCGGTATCACTGTTTTTACTTTCTATCAGTTGAATCTCATTTCACTCGTGGCGACATTAGCAGGATTGAGTAGTTTTGTTGTCGCCTTGTTTGCCGAAGCTCTTCGAGAACTCTATTTCGTAATCATCAAGCGAGAGGAAGCTGCTTAATGTTTTTGTTTGCCGGCGCAGAACATCCCGAACCAATCATTGTAAAACTGGTAAATCAGTATTTCGGTCACTGGGCTTACGACTTTCAGATGAAGTACACCTATCCGTTATGGAAGGCCTTCTTTGCCAGATTTGATACGACTCCCGAAGCGGTGTTTGGTCCCTATACTCCTGAGACCGCAATCCCCTGGTACACGGTAATGTTCGTGGTCGCTTGCATCCTCAGTGTGGTTGTGATCTGGATTCTCAAAGGCAGGCTTTCCGCAGAGGACCCGGGTTACGGTCAGCAGACGCTGGAGGTAGGCGTCCTAGCCATCCGCGACATGTTGGCTGACATCGTGGGACCCCATGGCCTTAAGTATTTTCCAATTGTCATGACGTTTGCCGTCCTGATTCTCGTCTCGAACCTGATGGCTTTCATTCCCTTGTTCATGCCGCCCACCGCAGCCACAAGCGTCACCTTCGCATTAGGAATAACTTCTTTTGTTTACTACAACTATGTTGGTATTAAGGAAAATGGACTTTTCGGACATCTTAAGCACCTTGCTGGTCCAATCTGGTGGATTGCTTGGTTGATCTTTCCCATCGAGGTAATCAGCAACTTTATTCGTCCATTTTCACTCGGCATTCGTCTCTTCGGAAACATTTTTGCCGATGAACAAGTAACTGCCACCATCGCAGGATTGTTTCCCCCATACACCTACTGGGTCATACCGGTGTTATTGATGCCGCTGGGTATGTTCGTGGCTTTTATTCAAACGTTCGTGTTTGTACTTCTTTCACAGCTTTACCTCAGTGAAGTTTCGCATGCCCCACATGAGGAGCATGCAGAGCATGGTGAGCCGGTTGTTGAGCACGTTGAAACAGAACGTGAGCCGGCTCTTGCCGCTGGTTAGTTCCTAATCCCTCGCGTAGAGCGATGTGGGCATCTGCGCTCACACACGTTGACGCGAAAACTAATATATCTGGGCACTGTGAGACTCGAGGGAGACTGCTGGTTCGATCATATCAGTTTGTTTTTTAAGGGAAGTCTGCATCGCTGGAGCGCCGTTGTTCGAGGGGCGGTGGATACCGGATGCAGGCGAAATCATATAAAGCCAGCCGAAGCTTCGTTGTTCTCATGGAAGCCCTAGCGTTCTGAAGCACTCTTCAGAAGGAGAATAACTATGTTGAGAAAGTTCAGCTTGTTTATGTTTGCGATGGTTGCTCTGCTTTTCACAGCAACCCCTGTATTTGCCCAAGCCCCGGCGGCAACAGAAGGTCGTTGGGGGCTTAGAGCCATTGCTGCAGGCATCGGCTTCGCCATAGCAGTGCTTGGTGGAGCTATTGGACAGTCTCGAGTTGCGGCAGCAGCCGTTGAGGGCGCCGCTCGGAATCCGGGAGCTGCCGGTAGAATCCAGACAATGATGATTTTGGGTCTAGCGCTGATCGAGTCGCTGGTGCTGTTTGCTTTGCTGGTCGTCTTTACGCTGTAAACACCTACAAGAAAACTTTTCTGTGAGAGCAAGGTAAAGCTTTCCTTGCTCTCTCTTTATGTCCGACAACTTCAGTGTGTCGTGGCTTCTATCCAGGAACACCCACGAATTCTCACTAACCACCACGAAATCACAGACGACAAACTGAAGTTTGTCGGACTGTTCATCTCGTGATAGGCTGAATCTTCCCCAAACAGTGAAACGAGGCGTTCGTTGAATGAAAAAGTGTCCGCAGTGCGGGGTCGAGTACCCCGATACGACCACATTGTGTCCGGCTGATGGTGTAGCCCTCGAGAAATCGTCTGATTCTCTAGTTGGCAAAACTCTTGCCGATAAGTATCGGATTGAAGAGGTGTTGAGCGAAGGTGGAATGGGCACCGTCTATCGGGGAAGACACGTGCTGATGGATAAGATCGTCGCGATCAAAGTACTAAGACCAGGACTCGCAGCGGATGAAAAGGTGGTAGCTCGTTTCTCACGTGAAGCACGAGCTGCTTCCCGAATATCCCACCCGCATGCCTTAGTTGTCACTGACTTTGGTGAAGCAGAAGGTGGAATCGTCTTCCTGGTTATGGAGTATTTGGAGGGAGAGACTCTTAAGGAAGTCATTCGACGTGAAGGTCAACTCCCCTTATCTCGAATCGTAAAGATCCTCAGTCAGGTCGGCGGTGCCCTCGACGCGGCGCACTCGCAAGGAGTTGTTCATCGCGACCTAAAGAGTGAAAACATAATGCTCGTGACCACTAACGGGTCGGATTATGCAAAGGTTTTGGATTTTGGTATCGCAAAAATTATCGAACCCAGTAAATTTGATCCCGGGTTGACGTCGCCTGATTTAGTTATCGGCACACCGCAATACATGTCTCCTGAACAATGTTCTCAAGCAGGCGAGATCGATGCGCGTTCAGACATTTATTCACTAGGTATAATTCTCTACGAGATGCTTGTTGGGCATGTGCCGTTTACGGGAGATTCGCCCACCACAATCATGCTGAAGCATTTACAGGAGCCTGTGCCTTCTGTGTTGGAGGAAAGGAGGGATATTTCCACAAGCGTTGCACATGTTGTGTCACGGGCGCTCGCTAAGCGTCCCGAGGACCGCTATCAAACTGTTTCCGAACTTACAGAAGATCTTTCCATAGCTATTGGCAACCCTCAGCGCGGGATATCAACTCCGGTAACAAAGGAAACTGCGCCCCCACGTCTGGCTGAAGCATCTGATCGAGATGAGGAGACAGTGGTGCGATCCAGGCGCGAGATCACTATTCCAATTCAAGACCGAACCACTTCTTCGCAGAGCATCCCCGCGGCCGGATTTAATCCCTGGAAGATAATGGTTCCCTCAGTTGTTGGACTGCTAGTGATTTTCGCGGTCGTTTACGTTTTAACCAGGCACTCGCCAGCGCCGACGGTTGCTGAACCTGCTCCAGCCCTTAACGTTGATCCTAATAGTCGTCCCGTCGAACCGGGGCAGCCACCAACCGGCAAAGCTGAAGAAAATATTCCTGCCACAACCAGCGCGAATCAGAATTCTGAGGCAGGTAGCACGGCGTCTCCGTCGCCGCGGACAGGGGAAGTTGCTCCGGATGTAGACGAGGGCCTTGAACCGGAGGATGAGGAGGAGGAAGCCAACACTAATACCAACCGTGCACCAGCGTTACCTTCCCCAACTCGGGAAATAAAGATCGAACAGCCGCCCATCCCAACTCCAGCTATAAAGCCACCAGCTTCACCAACTCCTACACCTCTATAGTCGGAAGGACTGTTATAACTATAGGGACTCTATTCCAACAGCTTTCGCAATAAGTGTTTTCAGCTTAGCTTCTTCAGAGAACGAAATACTTATTTCAAGAACGAAAACAGGTGTCTGAAAAATAAAGGAGCGGAGCTTCACGGCATCCTTGGCTGTAGTAATCAGCGTTCTCGCTCCCGCGTGTATGGCTTCGTTGACGAAATAGTCAATCTCTTTCTGTGAGTAGATGTGGTGGTCGGAGTACGATCGCTTCCAGGCAAGTGGATAGTTTCCTGCCAAACCGTGAAAGAACGAGTGGGGATTGCCGATTCCGCAGAAAGCTCCTACTGGTTGAAGAATGTCTGCCCCGGAATCTCTTTCGTCGAGCGATCGCAAGCCTGCAATTTTCATGAATGACGAAATAAGAGTGCAGCCATCGCATAATTCCCGAATCCTTTTATTCAATTCATTCATTTCGGACCCTTGCTCAGTTCGAGTGACTATTACGCAATCCGCTCGTCTTAGGCTTGAAAGAGGTTCGCGCAACCGACCATAAGGAAGGAGTTCCCCTCCGCCCCAGGGATTAGTGGCATCAATCATTACTATATTCAGATCTCGAAACAGCCCCAGGTGTTGAAAACCATCGTCTAGAACAAAGACATCTGAGCCGAGCTCTTTCGTGGCCCAGTGACCGGCGCCGATGCGATCACGGTCGCTGATGACTGCCGCCAAGCCTTTAAGTTTTTCAGCTAGAAGAAGAGGTTCATCGCCAGCGTTGTGGTACGTGGCAAATATCTCCTTCCCATCAGACACTATCACCCTCGAGCTTGAATCCTTGCGCCCGTACCCACGCGTCAAAATACAAACCTTGCGGCCAGCATTGGCGAGAGTGCGGGAGACCCATTCCACCATAGGTGTTTTGCCAGTCCCGCCGGTGGTTATATTGCCAACACTTATTACGGGAGCATCTAGTCGAGAGACAGATAGGATGCCTCTATTGTAGAGTGAGAGACGCGCGCGGGTTACAGCGTTGTAGACGAGACTCAGAGGCGGAAGCACGATTGTCTGAATAGGATTCATGTGACGGATGCGCTTTCAACCACAACGCTGTCCCCGCGACAATCACCTGTTTGCGAGTGATCAAGTATTGGTGCGAGTTTGCGGAGAGTTCGCTCAGTTGCACCAAGATTTTGTTCCAGCGTCATTTTCGCTCGCTGGCCCATCTCTTGTCGTTTACTACTATCCCTTAGCAGAGTGGTTAAGACGACTTCAAATTGGTCAACGGCCGCTGTTACTGAAGAAAGTTGGATGACGGCTTGAGCTTCAACAAAGGTCCTTATGATCTCCTCAAAATTGTGAGTATGAGGGCCAGTAAGTATGCAAGACCCAGAAGCCGCAGGCTCCAGAATGTTATGACCTCCCACTTTAGCGATACTGCCTCCAACAAACACAATTGCGGCCAGACTGTAGACTGACGATAACTCGCCGATTGTATCCAACAAAATGACGTCTGCTTTTTCATCAGATTCAAAGTGATTTGCGCTCTGTCTGGCCCAAGGAAGCCCTGAACGTTCGAGAAGGGAAGCAACTTGTTGAAATCTCTCAGGATGGCGTGGCGCCAGCATTAATCTTGCCTGTTCATTGGCGTACTTCAGTCGCTTATAAGCTTCGAGAATGATCTGCTCCTCGGGTTCGTGCGTACTTGCAGCGAGAATCAATGGGTTTGCACTCGTTAGGCCAAATCTTTCTCTAATTCTGTTTGGTATATCTTCGGAGAGGGGCAATGTTCCAGCGTCAAACTTAAGATTACCGGAAACTGTAACCCTATCTCTTTCCATGCCGAGCATTAAAACCCGCTGCGCATCCTCTTCAGTCTGCATTGCAGCGAGCTCAATGTTCGAGAGCACGTGGCCGATAAAGCTTTTAACCATACGGTATCGGCGAAAGGAATTGGCTGAAAGTCTCCCGTTAACAATTGCGACTGGGATCTTCTGTCGCCGGCACTCTCGCAAGAAGTTAGGCCATAGTTCAGTTTCCATGATCAGCACGACGGCCGGATTTATCGTTCTAAGGGCTCGGCGGACGGTCCAGCGCCAATCAAGAGGGAAATAGAATACGGCCGCCGCTTGGTCCTTGAACAAGTTCTTCGCTAGCTGTTGACCGGTTCGAGTTGTGGTAGAGATTGCGAGCATATGGGAGGGAAGCCTTTCACATAGGGCTTTCACTAGCGGTCGGGCAGCTTGCGTCTCTCCAACCGAAACACAATGAATCCAGATGATGGAGTGTCCGCTTGCTTCAAGTGTAGGTAGCTGCCCAAGCCGCTGGCGTAAGCCCTCGATATACTTTCCATGACGGAAGATATCAAAGAGGAAGCGCGGCAACAGGATCAGGAGACCGAGTGTAAGAACGAAGCTATAGGCTAAATACATGGTGGAACGCCATATTCGTGTCCCGTTCTGTTCGTGTAATTTTGTGTGTTTTCGTGGATTCTGGCTGTCGGTTGGTTAGGAGGTGATCCACTAAACCAC
>CAZNPP010000192.1:0-1720 GCA_964574785.1 uncultured Chloracidobacterium sp.
GATCGCACCCTGATCCGCGAGAACCTGCGGCTGACTGTTGACCAGAGATTTCAACAGTTGATGAAACTTCAGCAGTTCGCCGAGGAACTCAGATGCGCCGAAGTAAAGGCCAGAACTAGAAAGTGACCGACTTCCACGCACTTATCCGCGTGCTTAGAGAGAGCGCAGTAGAATTCATCATCGTAGGCGGAGCCGCTGCCACCGCTCACGGTTCAGCACGGCTAACCCTCGACCTTGATGTTGTCTACCATCGCTCAAGTGAGAATATCGCCCGAGTGGTTGCTGCTCTTAGACCGTTGCAGCCTTATTTAAGAGGTGCGCCTCCCGGCCTTCCCTTCGATTGGAGTGAGGAGACCATCAAGAAGGGACTGAACTTTACCCTGATTACAACGTTGGGCGCTCTCGACCTGCTCGGTGAAATCACAGGCGGTGGCGGCTATGACGACTTGCGTCCGGATACAACTCGTGTGGATATAGCCGGATTCGAGTGTTTGTGCCTAAGTTTGGAACGACTGATTCAAGTAAAGCGCGCGGCGGGACGACCAAAAGATCTCGAAGCCATTGCGGAACTGGAAGCAATTCACGAAGAACAACGTCGGGGTGGCTAATACTATTCTAAGATCGCAGACCTTTCATGTTTCAGCACGTCCACAATCTGATCTCTTCTAATGGTGCGACGGTTCTCCTGTTCCAGGAGTCTCTTAGTGCGGCGCGGCAAGTCTGGGACTACCTTAACTATCCTTTTCGAATTGGTAATCTCCAGGTATCTGTTGCTGGAATAATTACCGCAGTCATCATCGTTATTATCGCGGTAACGCTTTCCCGCTCCTTTAAGGTCCTGCTTGACCGCCGGATCGCCAAGACTGCAAACATTGATGCCGGGTTGCGATACACGATTGCTCGGTTGGGCAGCTACTTCGTAATTACGGTCGGTGTGCTCCTGGCATTAAAACAAGCCTTTAATTTGGATCTCACATCTATCGCCGTCATCTTCACGGCTTTGTCGGTGGGTATCGGATTTGGCTTGCAGTACATCGCTGCCGACATCGCCTCAGGGTTTATTTTGCTCTTTGAACGCCCAATACGTATCGGGGATCGTGTCACTATCGACCAGGACGAAGGCGATGTGCAGAGCATCAATTTTCGCAATACGATTCTAATGACGAATGATGAGATCTCGATCATTGTGCCCAACTCCAGGCTCGTCAGCCAACGCGTCATAAACTGGTCCTATGGCGATCCGCGGGCACGCATCGCCATTCCCGTTGGCGTTGCTTATAACTCGGATGTCGAACTCGTGACGAAGACACTCCTGGAAGCTGCCGAGGGTGTCGAGAACGTCGTCGAGCATCCACCGCCGCGAGTTCAATTCCTTGGTTTTGGGGCCTACTCGCTTGATTTTCGGCTGCTTGTTTGGAGCAGGCTGCCGCGCCGGCGTACACAGATTAGGAGTGACATAAACTATAAAGTTGAGAAGTTGTTTCGTGAGCGAAAGATCGAGATCCCGTATCCGGTTCAGGAACTTCGCGTTCGTGAACAACGCGGCGAAACGATGTTGGGAAAACCAAGCGTCCCCACCAATTCAACTAACGACTAGGCAAGATAGTTCGTGATGAGTGATGAGTGATGAGTGAGGTGTGATGTGTGATCACTCCCCACTCAAGTCTCACTACTCTTAAACTACTCATCACTCACTCATCACTCATCACTCATCACTCAT
>CAZNPP010000192.1:1820-6911 GCA_964574785.1 uncultured Chloracidobacterium sp.
ATCACTCATCACTCATCACTCATCGCTCATAAATCGCTCATCACTCCTCACTCCTCAACCATCACTTTTCTTCGAGACAGCCCTGTTGATTAATCCCATCATCTAAAGGTAGGCTAACGACTGAGTGGCTGTTCATTCAGAACCACTGCCGGGCTAAACGACAAAGGAAATCAGCAATCCGGCAATCAACAATCGGAAATCTAACAAGATGAGATCGGCTCGCACCCTCAATCCAGTTCGTCCAGTCATCGCCGACAAACGCGAAGCTATCCTGCGCGCGGCAATCAGGGTTTTTGCCCATAACGGCTACTTCAGCTCCAAAGTTGCTGATATTGCTCGCGAAGCGGGCGTCGCAGACGGCACTGTCTATCTCTACTTCAAAAGCAAAGAAGAGATTCTTCATTCCATCTTCGATCGAAGCATGGAAGAAGCTATCGCCGAAGGTAGACAAAAGCTCGCGGACTTAACTGATCCGCGCGAAAAGTTAAGGCAGATCGCTCTTCTCCACCTGGAACGCCTGGGCTCGGATCGCGATCTCGCGGTCGTATTTCAGGTTGAATTGCGAGGCTCGACTAAATTCATGCAAGAGTTTTCTGCCGCTGGTTTTGCTGAATACCTTGGATTGATACGTTCCACGTTTGAAGAAGGTCAGCAGGCTGGCGTGTTTCGTCACGATTTAAATTCAAAAGTTGTTGCCAAAATTCTGTTCGGCGCCCTGGACGAGATGGCTACCAACTGGATTCTGTCGAAGAGACGTTACAAGCTGGCGCCGCTTGCTGACCAGGTACTCGACATTTTTCTTAATGGAGTTAGTGTTAGGTGAATTCGTTGACCGATACAGCTACGGAGACTCAGGCTCTGCTAGAAGCTCAGCTTCAGGCGACCGAAGACGAACCAACCACGCTGGTCGAAGTCTTCGAACGAGTCGCCCGTGTGCACGACCGACCCGACGCCCTTAACTACAAGCAGGGCGATAGGTGGATTGCCATATCGACAGCAGAGATGCTGGCGCGGATTCGAAACATCGCCGCCGGCCTTTACTCCATTGGAGTACGTCATGGTGATCGTGTTGCCTTGCTTTCAGAGAGCAGACCTGAATGGACGCTTGCGGACGCTGGATGTATTTTTGCCGGCGCCATTGATGTTCCAATTTACCCGACTCTTACGGCTACTCAGATCCGTTACATTCTTAAAGACTCAGGCGCGCGCGTGGTGTTAGTCAACAACTACGAGAAATTCTCTGAATTTAGAGATATTCTCGCGCAGTGTCCTGAGCTTGAATATGTCGTCTTCTTCGATGAACGAGGCGAGTACACACAATATGGACTTAGCCTTTCTGAACTAGAAACGCGAGGCCACCAATTGCAGGAAGAGCGGCCGGACCTTGTGAATGAACTGGCCCATGCAGTACAGCCTGACGAACTCGCGACGATTATCTACACCTCCGGGACCACAGGAGAGCCCAAGGGAGTAATGCTGACCCACTCAAACCTGGTTTCGAATCTGATCGACTCGTCCGCCCACCTCTCGATCGGAGAAGAAGATTCGGTGCTTTCAGTTCTTCCGCTCTCGCATGTCTTCGAGCGTCTGGCAATGTACATGTATCTGTACCACGGCGTTTCGGTTTTCTTTGCCGAGTCCCTCGACAAGATCGGCGACAACCTTCGGGAGGTGCAACCGACGCTTCTGGTAGGTGTGCCCCGCATCTTCGAAAAAATATATGCGCGGATCAAAGACCGAGCGGCGGAGAAGGGTCGCTTGAACGCCGGGTTGCTTGCATGGGCTGTGTCAGTGGCAAGTGATTACGCAAAGCGAATTATGAACGGTCAACGCGTACCATATCTGTTACGGCTTCAACACCGGGTTGCTGAACGTTTGGTCTATAAGAAATGGCGAGCCGCTCTTGGAGGGCGTATTCGACTAATACTTTCCGGCGGCGCAGCATTGCCTGAAGAATTAGGCTACATCTACCTTGGAGTCGGATTACCTATCGTCCAGGGTTACGGTTTGACTGAAACTTCCCCCGTTATCACTGCTTGTACGCTGGAAGAGAATCGCATCGGTACTGTCGGAAAGCCGATTAAAAATGTAGAAGTAAGAATTGCTAGCGACGGCGAGATCGAGACTCGCGGTCCTCATGTTATGCGAGGCTACTACAACAAGCCCGAGGAGACGAAAGCAGTTTTTACGGAAGACGGCTGGTTTAAGACCGGCGACATTGGCGCCATTGATAGCGAAGGTTTTCTGAGGATCACAGACCGTAAAAAGGAGCTGTTTAAGACTTCCGGTGGCAAATATATTGCCCCTCAAGCCATTGAACAGTTGATAAAGGGCTCGCGGTTTGTAAATCAGATAGTTCTAGTCGGCAACCAGAGGAAGTTTCCCGCTGCGCTAATCGTTCCGGACTGGGAAAGAATTCAATCCTACACCGAACTTAAGGGAATAAACGCCGCCAGTAGAGCCGAGCTTTGTCGGCACCCGCGCATTATCGATCTATTCGAACGTCAGATCGCAGCGTTGACCTCGGACTTAGCCCAGTATGAAAAGGTAAAGAAGATTGCACTGCTCGAAAACGAGTTCACAATCGAAACTGGTGAACTGACTCCGACGCTTAAAGTGAAACGGCGTGTGATTGATGAAAAGTATCGTGATCTGATTGATCGGATTTACGAGGAAGCTGAACAATCCGGAAAGAATTAATCTGTGGCTGGAATTCTTTCCTTGTCTAATTTGATGTGAAAAGCCGCAAGAATACGCTCTGCAGCTTCACGAGCAGCCTCTTTTACCAAATACTCGGCGTACATTACGCCTGTTCCGGTACGTGGTCTACCGAGAACGCCTACGCGGCGATGGGTCTGAGGATAAGTTCGACCAGCCGTAACGTTCTTTGCCGTCACTGGGGCAAAAACCGTGTACCCTACATATAGGTCATCGATATTCACATTGCCGTAAGGCTGCCGCCTTCCAAAGCTCTCCGACTGGAGTTCGAGCAGAACAACATAGGCTTCCTTTTCTGCCTTGGCCCGCTTGACGGCATCGCCTCGGTTGAAGGAGCGACTGGTTCCCTCAACTCTGACTGCGCCTGAGTCTCGCAAACGGTTTTCACAGGCCCCCAAAACTGTCGAGAAGAAGTGTGGCGGAATCTGAGATATGGTTAGCTCGTCAACACCAACAATCAAGGTTATCGTTGGTTCCGGCGGTTTGGAGGGTTTGGGTTTCTCCTCCTCTTGTTCAGTAGCTTCAGGAGGAGGCGCTGGAGACGTTTTTGGTAACCGTCTTCCGGACTGTGCCACAATGAGGACGGAGCAAAGCATTAGCACGCCACAACAAATTAACGCTCTCGCTCCCAATCCCATAATTGCGTTCCGAAGATAAAAGATTAGCCCCCGCATTGTATCATCCGAGCAGAAATTCGTCGCATCGAATCTGTGATGTGAGTAAACTGGGGGAAGATTCAATAAGTGCAGAAACTCCGTATAACTGCTGTTCGCGATCAGGCCCGGGCTATACGTTCCTTTGATCTAATGCCGGAACATGCCACGGATAGGCATGGGGTGGTATTTGTGCCTGGGCAGGTTGCGGTGTTGGAGGTTGAAGGTGAAGCGCCCGCTTATTTTGCATTAGCTAGTGCTCCCGAAGATCCTGAGCTCGAAGTACTCGTGAAACAAAATTTTGGTGCCAGTAACCGTATTTTTGATATGCAACCGGGTGAACTGCTTAATCTGCTGGATGTGGCAGGTCAAGGCTTTCCTCTCGATGAGCAGCGCGGCAAAGATCTCGTATTTGTTGCAATGGGAACTGGCGTTGCTCCCCTTCGATCAGCGTTGCGACATGTGCTCGCACGAAAGGGAGAGTTCGGACAACTTGTAGTGCTCTACGGCGCCCGGACTCCTGATCACTTTTGCTATCGTGACGAGACCGAGAGCTGGGAAGAGGCGGGCGTAGAGTTGCGCCAGGTAGTTTCGCGCCCGGACGGCCATGACTGGTCGGGCCCCACGGGATATGTGCAATCGTTATTGGACCACGTGCTTCCAACCTTGCAATCGCCAGTTGCATTGATCTGCGGTTCAATCGAGATGATTGATCAGACTCGCGATCGGCTTTCGCAGATGGGCTTCGCCACGGAGGAGATTTTGACGAATTATTGAAATTGGTCAGTTGTCCGTGGTCAGTTGTCCGTTGTAGTCCGTGGTAACTTCTTTTGAAACTGGAAGCGACTTTCGCTGGTCGTCGTTACTATTCACATGAGATCGACCCTTCCTCGGTGCAGGACAACGCCATCGCCCCTGAGCTTTTACTACACTTGGAAAAATAATCTTGATAAGAGAGAACATGCGCCGAAAGCTAAAAACAACTCCGTTTCAACGAGAGATTCTCTGGGCACTGGCCGATGACGGCCGGGCAAGCCTGCTGGCTTTGCTCAAAGACTTGGCATTGAAGTTTCCCGCAGAGTCGCTTAGCACAATCTTGCAGAGGGCTGAGCGCGACATTAGGGTGCTTGCGGGGTTTTTCTACCTCATCTGGCAAATCGGTTCTGAGGAACGATCGGTGCTAACGACGGAGAGAAGCACTATGCGGTTTAAGGATCTCTTTCGTTGGAATGAAACAAGCAACCAATGGGAGGCGCAGCCGAGGGAGCCGGCCTTCACGGATATTATTTTGCAGCTGAACCAGGCAGGCGTAGAAGCTCTTGATCTCATCGCAGCTCAATCGAGCGAACCAACGCCGTTTTGGAGAGCGAGGGAAGATTCTTAGAACCAATGGAGTTCATTTGATGACCCACCAATTTCACTCGAGCCCTCCTTGATGAATGAATGCTCATTCAGTAATATAGGGTGCCCAAAAACCAGGTCATCAAACTACGGGCAACGGACTACCAACAACTGACAACGGACTACTGACAACTGACCATGATTGAAAAAGCTGCTGTACTTGGAGCCGGGACAATGGGGGCGCAGATTGCCGCCCACCTCGCAAACGCGCGCATTCCTACTATTCTCCTCGACATACCGCCACGTGAATTGACACCTGAAGAGCAGAACAAAGGACTTACCCTTGACGCAAAAGAGGTGCGCGACCGCATAGCCCGCG
>CAZNPP010000192.1:7011-8137 GCA_964574785.1 uncultured Chloracidobacterium sp.
TTCGGGCCGTTCTGAAGATTTCCGGGCACACTTTCTCGGTGTCCACTTCTTTAATCCGCCGCGTTACCTGCACCTTGTAGAATTAATCCGCACAGAATGGACCAAACCGGAAATCTCCTGCTTTATCTTTGGGTTCCTGGATCAGCGACTTGGCAAAGGCGTAGTACCTGCAAAGGATCGCCCAAACTTCATTGCTAACCGCATTGGCACTTACGGAGCTCTCCGGACCATCAGAACAATGCTCGAGGACGGTTATTCTATCGAAGAAGTGGATAAGATGACTGGCCCCGCTGTCGGACGCCCCAAGACCGCTACCTTTCGCACCTTTGACCTTGTCGGCTTGGATGTCTTCTCGCACGTAATCCGAAATCTCTACGAAGCGCTGCCCGATGATGAGGAAAGGCAGATTTTTGTGGCGCCTGAGTTTCTCGCTTCAATGGTTGAACGCGGACTCCTCGGCAACAAGACAAGAGCAGGTTTCTACAAACGAATAAAAAGCGAAGGGGACAAGCGAGAGTATCAGGTACTCGACCCCACAACTCTCGAGTACCGGCCCAGCGAAAAGGTCAAGCTGCCGTCGCTCGATATGGCAAAGAATATTGAGGATACGGCCGAGCGAGTGCGCACTCTCGTCTGGGGAAAGGATCGTGTCGGAGCTTTTCTCTGGAAAACGAATTCACAAATTCTCGCGTACGCAGCCAACCGTATCCCGGAGATAGCTGACACAGTTGTTGAAGTGGATCGGGCGATGCGGTGGGGATTCGGCTGGGAACTGGGACCTTTTGAGGTCTGGGATGCCATCGGTGTCGAGAATTCTGTTGCTCGTCTGATTAAAGAAGGCCGAAAGGTTCCCGCCAACGTCCAGAAGATGCTCGACACTGGCGTTAGTTCCTTCTACAAGAAAGATAACGGGCAGCAGTTTTACTATGACTTCGCCACGAATGCGTACGTGCCGCTCACTGAACCGCCCGGCACAATTATTCTAAAGTCACTCAAGGATCGTACAGGAGTAATTAGAAAAAACCCGGGAGCTTCGCTTATCGACCTTGGCGAGGGTGTCGCATGTCTCGAGTTTCATTCAAAGATGAACGCTATCGGTGGCGACACACTTCAAATGGTCAAGCAG
>CAZNPP010000193.1:0-8013 GCA_964574785.1 uncultured Chloracidobacterium sp.
CACTGGATAACTCTCGGAACGGTGTTTTGAGAGCAGGTCTAATGGACTCAACCAGATCCAGATCAGTCTTCGTGTAATCAACGCCAAGCGATACGCTTTCTCTGTACGGAACGAGATCTCCATTGCCCAGCAGACTTGTCACGAAGAAGGTTCCTTCATAACCAAGTTCTCCTATCAGATTTTTATAGTAGGATGTTAACTTTCGGTTTGGCATCCCAGAGTCGCTTGCCATCAGTCGATAAACTGGTTCCGAAATAGTAAGAAAGGTTAAGGGGTGTAGTCCTGCGCCACTGAAAACACCGTAGTCACTCATATCAATTTTATGAATGGAGTAGCCACCGGGACAAAGGAATTTATCTAACGCAACGAATACGGCCTTAGGGTCATAGATCTCTTCGACCACGGCCCGAGAAACAATAATGTCGAATTCCTTGTTCTGCTCGAGAAACCACTTAATCCACGCATCCTGGTCAACGCCTGCGATGGACGTCAATCTATCGTTATTGATCTGAACGCCTTCGTCAAGCAAGATGACCTCATCGAGTCTACGCTTTTCGTCCCCGGTTAATCTGTCTCTGAGAGTCCTATAGATCTCGATTTCCCTGCTCGGATCACGAGGTGTGCGATACTTATCGAGACACGCTACCTCCCGGGCGCCCGCAGCCAAGAATCTAAGTGCCACTCCGACGTTGTCTCCGAATCCGAGTTCAAGAATACGAGCCTCCTCGAGTACCTCTTTGGACAATCCCGCATAATTCAAATAGTCCTCGAACTGAGTTTCGATGTAGCCAACGCTTTCCTTTACGGACTTAGTCGCATGTGTTGCACCATAACCAGCCTGAACTTCTCCGGCCCTGTAACGCCTGCGCACTCTCCAATTATTGTAGACCTTGTAGGCAACGATGGCCGCTTTGGATCGCCTCGCTCGCTGTTTTAGGGCTTGGACCGCTCTGGTGTCTTGAGGCCACATACAATGCTCACTATTGTTCAGTTGGCCGAAGGTCTCGGCATCGCTGGAGGGGAAGGGTAAAACTCTTAGACAAACGGTTAAGCCTGGTTGCGCCGACGCAACCCAGCAACAAGTCCGGCGAGTCCAGAACCAAGCAGAATCAGACTCAGTGGCTCCGGCACGGGTTCAGCTACACGAAAAGAATAGGTGTACGAATCTACACCCTGGCCAGCGGTCGGCCCCAGTGGGATTATGAAATCGGGTGAGCTGTTCAACAAGTTCACCGTCAGAGTGGCTGCGAGTCCCTGATAAGAAGCAAGAGAATTGACAGTAAACGAGATCGTGAATGGTGGTTGAACGGTATTAAAAAGTGGGATCTGAAAGGTTTGCACGATAGGCAAGCTGCCGGCCTCCGTGTAGGTGATTACCAATGTATCGCCGGCTCCCGCGGGGAGTGAGCCAGTAATATCTATGAAGAATGTAATCTGCGGACCCAAAAGTGTGGCACCGGGATTGGCAAAAAGATCGACCGAGGTCGAACCACCATTGTGTTGAGCGACCACGTTACTAAAGAAAAGTGGATCAGCATCCGCTGAAGAGGGGGCCACTAAACCCAAGTAAGCTGCAATTATTAGGGCAATCAGTGCCGGTCTAAAACTTTTCATTCTTACCTTCTTTTCCTGGAAGAAACCGAATTGGAATTAAACGTTCAATCCTCACGCCTCGCCACTAAAGATGAACATTGATTAAGCATAGCGCACCCGATAATAGATCAGCTTCACATATTCTACCGGCACCATTTCCCACCCACTAGGGTATAACCACCATGTTAACGGTCGGGGAGTCTGAATACCGGGCTTTACTGCCTCCAGTCCAATTCCAATCTGGCCGTCCGACACACGTCTGAACGTCCATAAAGCCCTTCGGGAGTGATACCCAGACGTCACAATAAGCATGGATCGCAGGCGGTTTTTCTGCGCGTACTGCTTAAAGGCCAAAGCTTCATCAAAGGTGTTAGCTACAGGAGGCATAAGAACATCTACAGCCTCCCTGGGTACACCAAGCCGGTGTAGTTCAGCTTGGGAGTGCTCATAAAAGTAAGGATTTCGCTGTTCAACGGATGACCACCCCCCCTTACGGTTGTCATTTGACAAAATAATCTTAGCTCCGCGTCCATTTTTATAAAGTTCCGATGCCAGCATCGTGCGTTCCCGGGCCGTAGCCGACCCGCTTAACACTACAATCGCATCTGCGGAGGCGATTGAGGCTTCGACCATCAGCAGTCGAGCTGCCCCCCACGCGATCAATTCGAATCCAAAGAGCAGCAAAAACAGAACCAAAAGCCGTCGCTTGGAAAGCAATTTCATTTTTGTATTCAGCAAGTGAACCCAAGCGTTATAGACCTTTGGCGAAGCCATCAGCGGCCAACGCACTACCAGCATATTCCTTGATACGCACCAGTTGTCGTTTGGTTAAACAAGCGGACCAGATCGATCAGGACCTGATCCTCGCGGAGCAATGATTCGATCGCCCGAAACTCTTCAGCACTGTTACCGATCACCACCACATCCGACCCACTCAAGACTTCATTCAAGCTTTCTCGCATCAACTGAGAGATATGAGGAATCTCACGCTCAATGTAATCTTTGTTAGCGCCAAATAGCCGTGCAAGCGAAACGTCACGGTCGTAAATAGACAACTGAAACCCTTTTCCCAACAGCGCTTCAATCAGTGTGACCATAGGGGATTCTCGCAGATCGTCAGTCCCCGCCTTGAAACTGAAACCCAGGACTCCTATGCGTTTCTTCCCGGTGCCGACCACCATGTCGATGGCCCGTTGGATCTGGAGACGATTGCTTGGCATGATTGACTCCAACACAGGAACCTCGACATCGAGCTCCTTAGCCTTGTAGTTGATGGCTCGCAAGTCCTTAGGCAAACAAGACCCGCCAAACGCAAATCCCGGTTTCAGGTAATAGGGAGAGAGATTAAGCTTCGTATCCTGACAAAAGATCTCCATTACGGCGTGGCTATCAATACCCATCTCTTTGCAGATATTGCCAACCTCATTTGCAAAACCGACCTTGAGAGCATGAAAGCAATTGCAAACATACTTAACCATTTCGGCATTCTTTACTGCGGTCACAAAAAGGGGGGCATCAATCTCCCTGTACAGTTCGCTGACCGTATTAGCTGTTACTTCGTCATCAGCACCGATCAAGGTAAAAGGAGGAGCATAGAAATCCTTCAATGATGATCCTTCGCGTAAGAATTCAGGATTGATGCAGACGCCAAAGTCCTTGCCTGCCATTCTACCGGAGGCTCGTTCAAGTGCAGGAACCACTGTTTCGCTTACGGTTCCTGGCAACATCGTGCTTCGAATAACCACAATATGCCGCTCAACTTTATCACGAAGGGCCTCGCCGATCTCTTCACACACACGCGTGACATAGCGCAGATCCAAGCTGCCGTTTGCATTGCTAGGGGTGCCAACACATATGATCGAGACTTGAGAGTTCTTAACGGCGGACTGGGAGTCGGTAGTCGCCTTCAAACGTCCCGCCTTAACCACTTCGCTAATCAACTCGCCGAGCCCTTTTTCCACAATGGGACTTTTGCCGGCACTGATGAATTCGACTTTAGCGACGCTGATATCTACACCAGTAACGTTGTGCCCCGCTCGGGCGAAACACGCGGCTGAAACACAGCCCACGTAGCCTATTCCGAAAACGCTTAAGTCCATTCGACACCTTTAACCAACAAGTTGAATTCCGTTTTTTTAACGAGGCCGACCTATAAGTCCGAAGAGAAAACTAGCTCCCCACGCTACATGTATTGTTAAAAAGAGAAGAGGCATAACCAACCAAACCCTTAGACTGCTCGCTTGAGCTCGTACTGCTTTACAGGCAAAGACGAATCCCATTAAAAAGTAGATTAGAAGTTCAGCGATTAGAGCCCACCAAAATGGCTTCCAGAAAAAGCCCAGGAGTCCCATTAAAAGTATGGACACGACAAAAAGCGGTGCCACCAAATGTCTCAGCTTGATTGAGCGAGGATGCAACCTAATCATTCTCGCTTTCCAGATGCCGTACCGGGCGTATTGGCGCACAAGCCCTGCAAATGTCGGCCGAGCAAAATAGTCGCAGTGGCCGGAACGATCAAGAATTACCTGGTTCCCTGTCTGCCGCACTCGATAGTTAAAGTCGTAGTCCTCGTTCGTAAGAAGCGACTCATTAAAGCCGCCTACCTTTTCCCACAGAGATTTTCTAAAACAGGCAAAAGCAACTGTATCTACTACTTCCTGCGGTGGACCACCCTCTCGTAATCTGTACTTTGCGTCGCCGATTCCAAACGGATGGGAGACCGCACAGGCGATCCCTTGTGCCACAACGGTTGAAGCCCCAGGGCGTACTCGGCACGGCATGCCGACAACTCCTGCATTGCCTTCGCCCAAAACTTCCACACAACGTTGAATGTACCCGGAGGTGGGTGCGGCATGCGCGTCCATTCGAGCAATTATGCTGCCCCGCGCCGCGCTGATACCTAAGTTGAGGGCGGCGGGAATATTTCGCCTGGGATTATCGATCAGGAGAGTTCTGATATTCGGATGATTTCGTATGAATTCGTCCACAACCTGTTGCGTACCATCTTCAGAAAGACCATCAACAACAATGATCTCGTAGTGGTCCGGATCGTACTGGCCAACAAGTCGCTCCAGGGCCAAACCAATGTGGCGCTCCTCGTTATAGCACGGAATTACAACTGATACTGCCGCGGTTGCCGCTGTGCCGATCATCGAGTTCGAGACGTCTTTCGCTATGGACTCGGAGATTGCCATCGATTTCACACGACCACTGGATTGCCGCAGGGAACGCCTCCTTTACTCTTAGTGGCAGCAACAGTTAATTCACATATGTCAGCAAACCGATTTGCGACCTCCGCCCAGGCAAATTTTTCGCGGACCGTACTTGCAGCTTTCCGGCCCAATTCGGTTGCCGCAGCGGGATTAGTAAGCAGACCAACTACCGCATCTGCAAAACTCTCAGGGGAATCTGCCAATATAATTTCGTCTCCATTGCTGACGGGCAACCCTTCTGCCCCAACCGACGTCGAGACGATCGCCTTCTGCATGGCCATCGCCTCAAAAATCTTCAACCGGGTGCCGCCACCGATTCGCAACGGAACTATGTAAGCCGCGGCACGTTCCATAAACGGTCGAACATCTTCAACGCGACCGGTGACTATGACGGAAGGATCGCGTTTACTAAGCTCGAGCAGACCCGGATATGGATTTCTTCCCACAACCGTAAGAGAAACATTTGGAACAGACCGCTTTATAATAGGAAGGATCTCCGCAGTGAAATAACGAATACCGTCCTCGTTCGGCAACCAATCCATCGAACCAGTAAATACAAGATTCTCCGGATCTGCTCTCTCACGACCGCTCGGTCGAAAAAACTCGATATCAACACCTGTAGGAATGTCAAAGACCCCCTCGACTCCATACTCGTCTCGAATCTCCTTCCGGTCTTCGTTTGAGACCGCAATGACTGAATCGAAAACCCGACACATCTTGCCCTCAAACCGCCTCATTTTTCGCCACTGTCCCCAAAGATATGCCTTCTTCAAAGGATTGCTTTGGACCTCAAAATGTCGTTTCCAGATCATTGCTTCAACATTATGCTGGAAAAGAATACTCGGACAAGGCAAATCGCGATCGAGATTCACAGCAGGCGCTAGGAAATCGCAGACGACTACATCAAAGCGATGCTTCTTCACCTCTTTGTCAATTTCTCGCCGCATCAACTCGGATTCGTACTTCTTGATGGCGTAGGGATATTGCGAAACAAGATTCGTTAAGAGTTCGCCATAAAAGCCGATGGTAAATTTCTCCCGCTGGCGATGCGGAACGCAGATTAGTTCGTGGCAATATTCTTCCGACCTTTCGTAGGCCTCGCGCCGTGCGGTTTCATCATCAAGAGTGAGATAGGTGATCCTGTGATCACGCTTCATCTCCTTCAACATGAAGTAAGTGCGAATTCTCCCTCCTTTATCGACCGGATGGAGCAGTTCCGTTTTTAGCCAGAGTATGTTCAACGTCTTTACAATATTAGGAGTGGAGAGCTGATCAAATCGCTTAAAAGCGACCTTTGTTTTAATGAGGGAGCCATCTATCTCGTTGCAAGGACCGCCTCGGAAGGTTGCTCCGAGTGCTCATCGCTCTCTCCGTCAAAAAACTGACGCAGCCAGATCTCGAAGTTAACCAGCGCCCAGAGACGCTCGTCATGATTCTCGCCGCTTGTCTGATGCCGCTTGACAAGTTCGCGAACAAAATTTGGTTCGAATAGCCCCCGGCCCAGCGCACGCTCGCTCAAGACGTATTCATCGAGAACTCCACTGTGCTCGCCGCGAAACCATTTTGCTATAGGAACAGGAAAGCCCATCTTGGACCGGGTCAAAATGGGATCGGGTAAAATTCCTTTCATACTCTCTCGCAGAACATACTTCGTTGTCTCACCCCGCAACTTAAGTCGCTCAGGTAGACGGCAGCTATACTCGACCAACTTCTGGTCCAAGAAAGGCACCCGACTTTCGATCGACGTAGCCATGCTCATCTGGTCTTGCTTCATCAGCAGTTCTTGCAGGTACGTTTTGATATCAGCATAAAGCAGCCGGTTTAGTAAGGACTGGGCGTCAGTTTCTTCCAGCAGTTGCCGAACTCCCAGGTAACAGTCAATCGTGCCGATTCGCTGACGAGTCTCGGCTGTCAAAAGCTCTTGTTGCATCCTCGAAGGAAACACTGCGAAGTTGTCAAAGTAGATACTCTCGATATCGGGTGGCACCGTCAAAAAAGTTCTAAGTAATCTTTGCCGAACCCGGGACTTAGGCATAGCTTCAATCCCGCTCCGGACAAGCGACCGAAGTCCTTTCGGCGCGACGCGGTGATAACGTTCGCCCAACCGGAGATTCAGAATAGTCTTGCGATAACGGCCATAGCCGGCGAGTAACTCGTCGCTACCTTCTCCTGTCAGAACTACCTTTACATGCTGGGACGCCAAGAGTGAGACGAAGTACAGGGCTACACTTGAAGGATGGGCCAGCGGTTCATCTTCGTGCCAGACCAGTTTTGGTAAGACGTTAAAGAACTCTTCAGGAGTTACCGTAACTTCATGATGGTCTGTCTTGAAGGACTGCGAGACGAGTCGAGCATAAGCCAGTTCGTTGGCTTCCCTCTCAGCAAAAGCCACTGAAAAGGTTTTGATCGGTTCATCCACCATCTGGCTCATAACTGCGGCAATGGCTGCTGAATCGATCCCGCCAGACAGAAACATACCGAGCGGCACGTCTGCCATGAGTCTTAACCGCACCGAAGTACGAAATAGTTCGCTCCACTCAGCAATATAATCCTCGTCCGTTAAGCCGTTATCAGGGTGCCGTTGAAAGCTAACGTCCCAATACTTCTTAATCTCGATTGATCCATCTCGCCAACGTAAGATATGGCCCGGAAGCAGTCGTTTGACGCCAGCGAAAAGGGTTTCTTCACCTGAAGTTGAATGGTTTGCGAGGTAATCTGGCAGGACGCTGAAATTAATTTTCGGTTTGACTGCTCCGGCCACGAAGAGCGTCTTGATCTCAGAGCCAAAATAGAGCGAACCATCGTCTGAATGAACATAGTAGAGAGGCTTTACTCCCAATCGGTCACGGGCAAGCAGCAGTTCCTGGTTACGCTGATCCCAGATCGCAAACGCAAACATACCGCGAAGATGTTCGACGCAGGCCTCACCATACTCTTCGTAAAGATGAATTATGGTCTCAGTATCACAGTGCGTGCTGTAAACATGGCCGCGAGCCTCCAGTGCTTCTCTGAAATCGGCGTGGTTATAGATCTCGCCGTTGTATGTGATTTGAAGCGATCGATCCTCATTAGTCATTGGCTGATGGCCCGCTGCCACGTCTACAATGCTCAATCGGCGGTGGCCTAGACCAATGCGACCGCTGACACCATCAATGAAGATGCCTTCATCGTCGGGCCCGCGATGAGTGATCACATCACGCATACGCTC
>CAZNPP010000194.1:0-7961 GCA_964574785.1 uncultured Chloracidobacterium sp.
GAACGCTTGACTGTGGATCAAGAGGTCGAGGGTTCGAGTCCCTCTAGCCGCCCCAGAGATAAGAAACTAATTACATGGCAAATGACCAAAGAACCGCGAATAACTCCCAGACCTATGTTGTTGAAGCAGAGAGTTTCGATTTCGAGACGATTGAGCAGGAAAACGGCCAGGCAACAGTAATTCGCTTTCGGCTCGAAGACTCGCGTTACTGTGCTGGTGATGTCTTGTTGGTGCTATCTGATGCGGAAATACACTTCCATGGAATGATCGGAAAAGTGAATGACGGGTGGGCTATTGCCTCTGACAGGAGAGGCTCCCTCTTGGCAGCAACAGTGCAATAATTTCGCCTACCGTGTGTATCCCGGCGGATATGCTAGTCGAACGCCCGGTGTTAGGGGACGAACCTCAACCCTATGAAAACCCTTATTAGGGTGTGTTGACAGATAGGTAAGGGCGATCTGCCGTTGGAGAGCGGAATTCAGGTCCCTGATGAATCTGTCGAAGCCAACCGGAATCCCTGTTCCCTGGAAGAATGCCCGACCACCCGTTTCCCCCGCCAGTCGCAACAGAGAGCTTTGACCATGCAAGCTCAGAGTCGAATTATTAACCGTCGACACAGTCGGAGCATAGAATCCATAGACGGCAACACTGTGGCGCTGTGCCTCATTGATGGCTCGCTGTAAATCCAGACTAAGTGTTGAAGAGCTAATATCTATCCCGCGCGAAGTATCAAGGCCATCCGAGACAATCAGTATTGCGCGTCTACCTGACGGCTGGGACTCAAACCTCCTAATGGCCTCAACGATCTGGACATATGGATTATACGGAGCCAGACTTGACAATCCCACGGGTGGCCTCAGAGCCCTGGATGCCTTTTCCAGATCGGTGGTGAATTTTTGTCTTACCTGCAAGCTGCCCACCCTAACGGATCCCACCATAACCCGCGAGCCCCGAGGTAGCCTACGGATAAAATCTGCGAGTGGCTTCATCTCATTGGCGACTGACGAAACCACGTCATCCTGGATGAGAACTGCTAGTGTGAGTGGAGAATTTGTTCCAATTGCTCGGATTGAAAGAATCGTCTGCGGCTCTCCGTCCTCAGAAACTGTCAAATCTATCCTTTGAAGTTCCGGAGCAAAGTCTGATTCTGGAACATAAACCGTCAACGGGATTGTGACCGGTCTACCTGGAGTTCCGACACTGCTAGCTGAGGAAATCGTTGGGGATTGTGCGAACCCGTAACCGGACAAAATCATCAATGAACACCCCAGAGCAACTAATACTACTACACGTGGCATCGTCGGAATTGTACTCGGCTTCATCACATCTCCTAATCAACTTGTGTTGCGCCATTATACGCCATGTAGCACTTATTTGGCGCAAGTTTGGTGGTCAATGAAATCGCAATTAACAAGCCACTAAGCTAATATCAATACTAGCTAGTTCCGCCGCAATTGAGCAACGATGAGTGACACTGCCCGAGACAAACTAACCAAACGTGATCAGACCGTTGCCGGACTCTTGAAATTTGCTCCATGGCTGTTCTTCATATTACTAGCCTTTCCGCTACCTATACTGTTCCTGCTCTTCTTTCTTATAGCAGCTTCTACTGAAGCCGCGGCAGTGTACCTTTTCCTGTTCTTTCTATCTGGTGCGTTGGGCATAGCTACTGGCGTCACGTCAACAATCTTACTCTTGCTCTATAGACACCGATGGTATCTAAGGTTACGCGATAGGATAGCAGCAAACGGAATTACAGCAGGAGAGGTTAAATGGTTTTGGACCGAATTAACAACTGCTGAGCGGAATGCCTTAAAGGAAATCAACAGGCAGAACGCTTTGTTGGGCGACGCTTACAGTGAAACGCTCGCTGCGCGATTGATGGCCACTCGGATCCGCCAGCGAGCAGACCGCGAACTACTCAAAGTAAGAAGGCGTTTGAATCAGGTTCAGGGACTACGCGGCGCTGACACCACGTTACTACTGACACAGTTGCATTCTGATCAGGAACGGCTACAAGGCGTTAAGAATGAGGCGACTTCGCGGTTGGCTAAAGCTAAGGCAAGGTTGCAGAGTATTGAGGCAGCCGCTAGTCGGGACTCCAACATAGAGATTGAAATGATGATGGATCAACTCAGTTTTTCGCAGGAATACTTACCGCTCCTTCTTGAAATGACCGAGCTTGAGAGCTCTGTGGAGCAAGCCGAGCCTCAACTCCCCGCCAGAAGAGATGAAAACAAACCCTAGAGCGACCATTCAAATTCGGTCAGTCTGAAAAATCGCCCCGCCAGCCTGACTTCATTCAACCGTTTTTTTCGCCCAAAACGTCTTTTTTTCTTTGAAACTCCAGGCAAAGGCTGCATATTCAAGTTAGTTTACTGGCACGGTGAGTGCGAGGAGCAACCGCCGCATTTGACGCGTCCGCCCTAACCATCCTCCGAGAATTCTGATGCGAGACGAAAACCCACTAGCAAACGACCGTCTGACGAAACTATATATCAGGACCATCATTAGCGTGGGTTTTGTCCTGTATTCGATTGCTTTAGTCGACTTAAGTTATAGCCAACTAGATCTTAAGTTTGTGACGCTGGTCCTTGTCACTCTCTTTCTTACTTCACGCATAGTTATCCAGATCCCGCGCTTCACCTCGCAAATCTCCGTTTCTGATACGTTCATCTTTCTTACTCTTTTACTCTATGGAAGCGAAGCTGCAATCTTATTAGCTGCCACAGAAGCACTTCTTTCTTCGTCCCGATTCAGCAAAAAGCCCACTACAATACTCTTCAACTGGGGGTGTGCAGCGTGTTCTACCTTCGTGACGGCCGTCACACTCACGGCGTGGTTCGGAAATCCACAGTTGCTCCACCAGGGACCGTTGAGCATGACATTCATTGCGGCAATGTGTCTCATGGCGTTGGTTCAATACGCAGCAAACTCAGGCATCGTAGCGATATGCGGTGCTCTTAAAACTGATCATCCGATCTGGCAAACATGGAAAAAGTATTATCTATGGACCTCGATAACCTATATCGCAGGTGCTTCGGCTGCTGGTTTGATAGCTCAACTAATCAATCAAGTTGGTTTCTATGCTCTAATTATTACGACCCCGATAATTGCGATCGTTTTCTTTACATACCGTACATACCTGAAGAATATAGAGTCCTCAGCCGCTCAAGCAGAACAAGCCGAACGCCACGTTCAAGAGCTCTCCCATTACATCGCTGAACAAGAACGCATACGAGAACAGTTTTCACAAATCGAAAAGCTTTCGGCCCTCGGAGAACTCGCCTCCGGAGTAGCTCACGATTTCAACAATACCTTGGCTGGGATTCTCGGCCGGGCTCAATTATTACTTCGCACAAATGACCCTGAAAAGATTAAGCGGGGTCTAAACATTATTATTAAGACCGCTGAGGATGGGGCAAAGACAGTAAAAAGGATTCAGGATTTCGCTCGGCAACGCCGCGACCATGACTTTGAACTCATTGCCGTTGATCAGATTCTGCTGGATGTTAGCGAAATGACCAGACCACGTTGGAAAGATAAAGCCGAGGCTGCTAACGTTCACATTGCATTAGACCTGCGTATCAACTCAAAGGCTAGAGTGATGGGCTGCGAATCGGAATTGCGCGAAGTTCTTGTCAACATGGTTTTCAATGCTGTTGATGCGATGCCAGAGGGTGGAAGACTTAGACTTTCAGCAGATGACCATGAAAAATCTGTTGTTATTTCAGTTTCGGATACTGGCACAGGTATGGAGCCAGACGTTCGTTCCAGAATCTTCGATCCCTTCTTTACGACGAAGGGAAAAGCGGGAATGGGTCTCGGTCTGGCAGTTAGCTTTGGCATCATCAGGCGCCATGAAGGCAACGTTGAGGTGGACTCAGAATTGGGAGTGGGGACTAAGTTCCGTATAACTCTACCAATTGCTGACGCTCAAAAAGTGCTGCCTACTCCAGAAACACCTGGCGCAATCACTCTCGACCAACCTGCCGTCGAACACAACACTGCTGAAGACCAACCAAAGATCCTTGTAGTTGATGATGAGCAATATGTTCGAGAACTTCTCCGCGATATTCTCGAACTTGAAGGCTGCAGAGTTTATTTAGCCCTTGGGGGGCGCGAAGCTCTCGGACTCATTGAAAGTAGTCAGTTCGACGGTGTCTTCACCGATGTAGGGATGCCAGGGATGAGCGGCTGGGAGCTTGCTCATGCGATTCGCGCACGTAGCAAAACGATTCCGATTGCAGTGATCACTGGCTGGGGCGAAGCCGTAGGTTCAAACGAACAGAAAGAAGCTAATGTCGACTGGGTGGTTACGAAACCCTTCAGTACCGAGCGTATCGTTGAGCTTGCGCGCGAAATCAATGAACGGCGACTCGTAATACAGAAACGTGCCTCCTTCTCGATAGTAGCCGCTTGATCTGGAATTTTCTTAAACACCTCCCGCCAATCCCTTCGATCAATCTCCTAGCTGAATACAGTAGCCCAGATATTCTACTGACGCTTAGAGTACTTTCCAATCTCGCTTCCTCTGTTTAGTAACTGCTTCGCATGTCTCTTCATAAACTATGTTATGCTGCCAGTGGAGCCGTGCGTGCTGTCATCTCGGTGAGTATTGCGGGTCGAAAGATAAGTAGCTACGCTTGAACCCTTGTGGAATCCTTTCAAGCTACGATGTCATCCAAGACGAGGATAAACAACTTAATTCATAAAAATGACAAAGAGAATGTGGCAAGCTAACAGGTACCTTTCGATAGTCCTATTGGTTCCTTTCATCCAGTTCTTACCTTACCTGCATTCAAACTATTCCGCCGTGTTGGCTGAACGCCAACCGACATCGGAATTTCCACAGGCGGCGCACGATGGCCAGCTAACATCAGTTCGGGAAAGCGATCGCTCATCCCGACAATCCGATGGCAAACTCCTCCGGATGCCTCCGGGAGAACATCTTCGCCGGGCAAGCGTCTATATGAGCAACCGAGCCTTTGTCGAGGCTCGAGAACATTGGCAAGCATTCATTGAATATTACCCTGAGGATCCCAGGGTATCAGAAGCCCTTTTAGGCATCGGCAGATCTCATTTTCAACAACGTAATTATAACCAAGCGTATTTGACTTACGAGCGCAATGCTCGCACCTATCCTGGAAGCAAAGAAGGGCGTGAATCTCTAAACTTCAGTGCTGCCGCACTCCTGCGAATGAATAAGCCTTCCGAGGCAGTTGATAGGTACATTGAGTACATCAATCGTTATCCAACCGGCGAACGAATCGAGTCAGCCCATTTGAATGTTATAGACACTTTAAGAGAAGCGGGCCGACCTGATGAGGCTGACGATTGGGTAAAAAGAACAAGACAGAGGTTCGCTGGAACGGCTACAGATACGAGTGCTCTTTTCGCGAGGTTGCGCCTGGAAGTAGCAGAGAGTAGGTGGCAAGAGGCAGTCGCGACTGCAGACGAGCTCCGAGGGCATCAGCTCGGAAAGGCTGTCAACACCAGTGCGACAGAGGTTGCATATCTGCGCGCCTATAGCCTTGAAAAATCAAACAAAAGAGACGCCGCGTTCTCCGCCTACCTGGCAATACCGGATTCAGTGGATTCTTACTATGGCTGGTTAGCTACCGAACGGTTGCTAAAGCTTTCGGAATCTCAACAACGTTCTCTTATTAATGAAAGGGTAACTCGCGTAAAATCACAAATAGCGCGAACTTCGCGGCTATACCCAACACATCACCGCTTTACAATTCTCAGAGCAACTGCTTCTCGGAAATTGGATCCACGTTTCTTACTTGCGCTTATTCGGCAGGAAAGTAGTTTCCGCCCACAAGCCAAATCCCCAGCAGGGGCTCGTGGCCTTCTCCAATTAACTATAGATGCAGCCCAAAGATATGCACCTTCAGCCGGCATTCACGAGTTGCGAGAAAATGATCTATATCGTCCCGAGACCTCGATCATACTAGGCAGCGAATATTTGGCGGACTTGCTCAAAATTTTTCCGGGCAATCTCGAAGCCGTTGCAGCTTCCTACAATGGAGGCGAAGATAATGTGGCGCGCTGGATTACTCGGGCAAGACTCAAGGACGCAGGGGTTTTTACGGCAGAAATAGGGTTTGATGAGACCAAAGGTTATGTTCAGAAGGTTCTTACGAACTATCGTGCGTATCGAGAACTGTACAACGCTGACCTCACCGCGAGATAGAGACTCTATCCAAGTTCTACGGCTCAGGACTAAAACTGCGTCCCTCAAAACCTGTTGCTTGCTCCCTTCGGATTAGCGGAGCAGCATGCCCATCCTTTCGAGGCTTTATTCCAAGACGCACAAGTCCCGCATAGAATTCATAACGTATGGTTACTTCTGCCGCTGCACGAGGCTCGAGCTCCATGCTGATCCAGCGAACATCGTAATGAACGGAACGCCCAATACCTGTTGCTGCATAATCCTCAGGCGTAATGACGCCGCTCTTATCTCTCTCAACCCTCTGAGCCTGTGGCGTATTGGAGCGACTTTCGGCACGGTTATCAGATCCAGTATCTCTTTCAGTACGCCTGCCTGAGCGCGGTGCCGGAACTATTGGAATCTGCGTTGACCCACGCTCGCGAAAGAAAACGGCTGAAATTACCCCAATATTCGAAGCTTGACCGAGGTTTGCAGCATAAGAGTCGTGCTCGCTTGTAAAGTAGAAACGTCGGGCTCGAGCAGAACTCATTTGCCACCCCATAACCCGAATTGTTTGATAGGGACCGATTACCCACTTCGATGCTTGCCAAGCGGAGGTACGACGTGCATCAATCGAATTCAGTCCGTCGACTGATAATGCGACAGCCACGCGCTCACGAAGCGGGTTCTTAATAACCAGTTCGTACTCCGCTCCAGCTAGCGCTTCAACATATGTTCTACCTCGGAAGTGATACTTAGCCAATCGTTGACCATGTATAACAACTTGAACATCGAATGTGCGAGATATGTCACGTCCAGTGTTGAGATGACTTTCACCTGTAGCCTTAACACTCGTACCTAGCTGGTCATAAGTTAAGCAAGCTACCAGAAAGACCACGATTCCTCCTGACCACAGAGACAACAGACTTCTTTGCATTTCTTTTTTCTCCTTGGCGATACGAGACTACGAACAGTTTAAGAACGCTGGAAGTAAAGTGGGCTTGCGCACTAAGCAAAAGGCAGCGGATTTGCCAAAGTTTTAGTTCTTCATGGGAAACCTTTGGAGTTGAGTAATAGAAGCTGGGACGCTACAATTACGCGTTTTTTGCTGTGTTGGGAGCGCTTTCCAGCGAGGAGAAGGTCATGGAGTATGCACTCACGGCAACAAAGACGGAGGCCCGTGCGGGGACGTTTTATGACAGAATTGCGGGACTTTACGACATAACCTTCAAGCTGAATGGTTACGGACGCTCTTTGGATCAATATTTCGAGAATACTCCCCTTCCCCTTTCCAGAGGCGCCCACGTACTTGACGCAGGCTGTGGCACAGGATTGCTAACGTTGTCTTTGTTGCGGGTACTCTCTGTGCCAGTGAAAATCACGGCTCTGGATTTATCAGCAACATCCATTACCGCTGCAAAGAAGGCAGTAAACCAAAATACAGGGCGATATCAAAACGTCGGTTTTACACAGGGAAACCTGCTTTCCATGCCTTTCGCAGATAATTGTTTCGATCTGGTAGTTACGAGTGGCGCACTGGAGTATGTGCCTTTAGAGGATGGCTTGAGGGAAATTGCGCGAGTGATTTCGCCTGGTGGTCTACTGCTTCACCTTCCTGTGAGACCGTCGCTTGCTAGTAAATTCCTGGAGATTCTATTCCGCTTTAAGTCACATCCCCCACGTGAGGTGTTTCGTCACACAGAAGCCTACTTTCGGATTCAGGACCATTATCGATTCCCGCCTCTGCAGATTATTGGATGGACAAAAAGCGCAATTCTTGCTCAAAAGTTTTAACACTCCTCTG
>CAZNPP010000195.1:0-7892 GCA_964574785.1 uncultured Chloracidobacterium sp.
GTAAAGTGACTGGCGAGTTCACCCGGTTAACCGCAACCCCGGAGAAGGTGATGGCGTGCGCCACCGGAAGGATGAAGGCTGGTGAATAGTAAATGGTGAATGGTAAATGGTGAATGGTGAATTAGACTTATAAGACGAATAGGTCCTATTTGTCCCATTAGTGTCATTCACCATTTACCATTCACCATTCACCTCAAAGTTATGACTAGTCAAACAAATGAACCCATTACTGAGCGGCCGCCGGTAACCGCGGATGTTGCTCCCATTGCCGAAGAGGCTGAAGTTGTTCGGCAGACAAGAATCGGTAGCTTCCGAATACCCACCGACGTATTGCGAGCCTACACGATGCTCTTTGCTCTCGTGGCGATCTGGATCTTTTTTCATTATTCAACAAATCAGATCTTCCTCGAACCTCGCAACTTCTCAAACTTGATGCGCCAAACGGCAGTAACAGGCGTTCTCGCCGTCGGTATGTTGATGGTGATCGTAGCTGGCCAAATTGATCTTTCCGTAGGTTCACTAGTAGGTCTCGCCGGGGGCATGGCAGCCATTGCTCAGGGTTGGCTTGGCTGGGGGCTAGTTCCGTCGCTCGCTGCGGGCATCATGCTTGGAATCACTGTTGGAGCAGTACAAGGTACGTTGATCGCGTATGCAAACATTCCAGCATTCATTGTCACTCTGGGAGGACTGCTCGCCTGGCGAGGTGTAATTCTGGGATTAAGTCGCGGTGAGACGATCCCACTCCGGCTCCAATCGTTTAAAGCAATTGGCCAGGACTATGTAGGCCCAGCGCTGGGTTGGATAATTGCCGCCGTTGCTGTTGGCGCCATTATCTGGATGGCGACTTCCAGAAATCGGGCGCGGCGTCGCCACGGTTTGAGTAGTTTTGGGCCAGGCACCACAATAGCCCGTATCCTTATTCCCTCCGCGATTATAATTGGCTTCATCTACATGATGAACGCTTACACACTGGCATCAGGCCAGAGCGCTGGTATCCCTGTACCTGTAATCATATTTATCGCCATAGCACTTGCCGGAGTTTTTCTCACGCAGCTCACCACCTTTGGTCGTTACCTCTTTGCCATTGGCGGAAATCCTGACGCGGCGCGGCTTTCAGGTATCAATCTTCGAAGACACATACTGGCGGTGTTCTGCATAATGGGTGGGCTGGCGGGTGTGGCATCAATTATTTATACGGCTCGTGTCGGCAGTGCTTCCCCTGACGCTGGTCAGTTATTGGAGCTCGATGCGATAGCCGCTTGCGTAATTGGAGGCACAAGTTTGATGGGTGGGCGTGGTACTGTCTTTGGCGCAGTGCTTGGAGCCATGATCATGGCTAGTCTGGATAATGGCATGTCACTTAAGAACGTCGAGCCTTTCATGCAGAACATAATCAAGGGTGGGATTCTGGTTGCGGCAGTGGGTCTTGATATGGCGGGCCGTAGGCGTGGCTGAGCGGATCTCGCGGAAGGAACCACAGATTTTGCAGTTGGTTGCGGCGGAGAGCCGCGCTGTGTAATCTGCATAATCTGCGGATTGGCAAATTTGCCGCCCCTTACTTCAAATAACGATCATCGATGCATCGTCTACTCCTAATCTCTATAATCATTCTTGTTCCTTGCATAGCTTTGTTTGCTCAGACAACGAACGAGAGCGCCCCTGGAGCGCCAGGTCTCGATGCTCATTGGCCCACCGCAGCAAAAAATGGTTTCGGAACCACAACTACCCTGCAATCCAAAGTCTGGTTTACTCTAGCTGAAGGCGTCTTGACCGAGGTTTTCTACCCAACGGTTGATATGCCAAATGTTCAGCTTCTGCAGTTAGTTGTAGTTAGTGATAACGGTGTCGAAACTGAGCGCGATCATATGAACCATCGTCTCGAGGTCCTGAATACGAAAGCTCTGTCTTTTCGACAGATCAACAGCGCCCGCAATGGCGATTACACGATTACTAAAACCTACACAGCAGACAATCAACGACCCACGTTGCTAATCAGTGTGAATTTCGCCAGCCGAAACACGTCAACGTATCGTCTTTATCTCTACTTCGATCCTTCGCTGAATAATAGCGGCAGACACGACACCGCTTGGACCAGTAACCGCGCTCTTTTTGCCTCGGAGAGCGATAAGACGTCGGTATTGATTGCCAGTACGGGACTCGAGGAGTTGTCGAATGGATTTCTCGGAACCAGCGACGGCTTAACACAGCTAAGGAAGTATGGTCGCATCGTGAACCAGTACTCACGCGCAGCTGATGGTAATGTCGTGCAAGTGGCCCGCGTTCGTGAACCACGAGCGTTCACAATTGCTTTGAGTTTTGGTAAAGCGGCTTCTGAAGCACTCTCGAACGCGCAGAGTTCACTTGCCAAAGGCTTTACTCGCGCGCGCCGAGAATACGAATCGGGTTGGCGAACCTATGTCGGTTCATTACGTGGTGTGCCGCTGGATTATCAACGCCAGTTTTACATGGCAGCTATGGTCCTAAAAGCTCTCGAGGATAAAACACATCGGGGCGCTATCATCGCCTCACCTTCATCGCCATGGGGTGGTGGGCCAAACGCTAACGAGCCCACCGTCAGCGGCTACCATGCGGTCTGGTCGCGGGATCTTTATCATATCGCCACTGCATTCATAGCGATGGGAGATAGAGTTGCTGCTGGCCGGGCGCTTGATTATCTTCTTCGAAAGCAACAGCGTACTGATGGAAGCTTTCCGCAAAACTCCTGGGCCGATGGGAGACCAATTGGTGGCGGATCACAAATGGATCAGGTTGCATTTCCGATACTTCTGGCCTATCAGTTAGGGCGTCGCGGCCGTATACCATGGCTGAAACATATTAGACCGGCAGCTGAGTACATCTATTTAAATGGGCCCGTAACTGAGCAGGAGCGTTGGGAAGAGGAGCGGGGTTATTCTCCATCGTCCATTGCGGCCCAAATAGCTGCGCTGGTCTGTGCGGCAAGTATTGCAGAGAACAATCGCGATCAGCCTACCGCAGCCCGTTATCTTGAAAAAGCAGATGAATGGGAGCAAAAGGTTGAGAAATGGACTTTGACCAGGACAGGCCCTCATAACAAAGGCAACTATTACCTGCGAATTACCGAAAACGGCAATCCCGATGACGGCGCGAGGCTTGAAATTAATAGTGGTGGTGGCTCCTACGACGAACGCGAAATTGTTGACGGCGGATTTCTTGAGCTGGTTAGGCTGGGAATAAGAAGAGCTGATGATCCACGGATCCGGTCCTCGCTGTCGATAGTTGACAAGGTGATTAGGATAGAAACGCCAAGAGGTTCAGGCTGGTACCGGTACAATCATGATGCTTATGGTGAACAAGCAGACGGCGGACCCTACGATGGCCGTACCGGCATCGGGCGTCTTTGGGTACTCTTAACGGGTGAACGGGGGCAATACGAGATTGCTCGCGGAGACCAGAACTTGGCACGCAAGCATCTGGGTACGATGATGGGGTTTGCTAATAGGGGGCTGATGTTACCCGAACAGGTTTGGGATCGTAAGTTCAGTCCTCGACCTGACCTTAGCTTTGGCCAGGGAACGGGTTCGGCTACGCCTCTCGCTTGGTCCATGGCACAGTTTATTCGCCTTGTGATCAATCTCCAGCAAGGACGGAACTCCGAAACTCCTGAGGTTGTTTTGGCGCGTTACGTCAAGGGGCGAAACTAATGACCATTGGATCCAAGCGTAAACTCCAGAACAAACATTCATTGGTCTTTGCTGCCGATTTAGGCGGCACACATCTGCGTGCCGCTTCTGTGGATTGTGATGGACATATTCATTACCGCATCAAGCAGCCCACACCTCAAGCTGAGAAGGCGGACGAGATCGTGCAGGCTTTAGTGACGGCGGCACACGAATGTGAGCGCCACGGCAGTGATGCCGGAGACGGTATTCGAGCAGTTTCAGTTGTAGTCCCAGGAACTGTTAACGTAGCGGAAGGGTCGATCATCAAGGCTCCCAACGTACCGTGTCTGGATGGCTTCCGTTTGTCTGCGGCGCTAAAGAGCGAATTAGGTTTGCCTACATTTTTAGAGAACGATGCCAACGCTGCGGCTATTGGTGAGATGTGGCGAGGCGCTGGTCGCGGGTATAAGACGATCATCTGTGTAACCCTGGGGACTGGAGTTGGTGGTGGGATCATTTTGGATGGGAAGCTGTGGCGCGGTGTTGATGGATCAGCAGCAGAAATTGGACATATAGGTGTGGATCCTTTCAGTGGCATCCCGTGCACCTGCGGAAGTCGCGGCTGCCTGGAAGTCTATGCTTCAGCCACAGCCATAGTACGAATGACTCGTGAAGCTCGGCCCCGCTATCCCCAGTCCGTGCTGCATACCAGCGAGGCTCTTTCCTCAATTAAGATTTACGAAGCGGGAATCGCGGGTGATGAACTCGCGCTCGAAGTCTTTCGGAGGATGGGCGTTTATTTGGGAATTGGTCTCGCGACACTGATCAATCTCCTTAACCCTGAGTTGATCGTCATCGGTGGTGGGCTTGCCAACGGTTGGGAATTATTTGAGAAACATATGCACCAGCAGGTAATCGAGCGTGCATTTCCGCTGCCAGCCAGAAGAGTGAAAATCGTAAAGGCTGAATGTGGCGACGATGCTGGACTGCTTGGTGCTGCGCGGCTGGCTCTTGAGTGCGACGACGCCCTGGCGTCTTTTTAGCTTCCTTATCTAGGTGGGAGTTCGCGCAAGCAGCGGTGGCCGGGGAGTGCGACGCCAGGGCGTCGCTTTAGCTTTCTTCGGCGAAAGTTTGCCAAACTCAGCGGCACGATAGTTAAATTAAGAGTTCAATCGAAAGACCGGAAATATGCAGCTTAATAAAAAAGCCGCGGCAGGCTACCGCAGGTCTGTCGTTATTATTATTTGCCTCTTACTTTCTGTCGCAAGTATTAGTGGCCAGAACATCGCTGAGCTTGAGAAAATTGGACCTGTTACCAGTTTCACTCGAGCGGAAAGAAGTGTCACTCTCACATGCAAAGACAATTCGCAGGTCCAAGTTTCAATATTGGCTCCTGATCTCGTTCGCATCCGCACGTCATTTGCTCAACCCATACCTACAAGGGATCACTCATGGGCTATAGCCAAAAATGTCTGGGAGCCAGTCCGTTGGGATATGACAGAGACGCCGGAAGCGATAACGATCACCACTGCAGAGCTTGAGGTTGTTATACGAGGAGCGCCTTTGCTTATCGAGTTTCGTGACGCAAAAACCCGCAGAGTCTTAAACGCTGACCAACAGCCGATGGCGTATGACGCCAAGGGTTTACTGAAGGGAATGACGTTTGACCCAGAAGCGGGAAAATTCGTTGCGGTGGCGAAGAAACTAGGCTTCGCGGAACATTTTTATGGGTTGGGAGAGAAAGCTGCGCGGCTCGATAAGAGACGTAGCTCGTTCGTCAACTGGAACTCTGATACTCCCGGATATAAGGAGGGTACTGACCCGATCTATCAGACAGTGCCCTTTTATATAGGATTACAGAACGGAGTGGCTTACGGCATCTTCTTCGATAATAGCTACCGCAGCTATTTCGATTTTGGAAAGTCATCGCAGCAGCGGATGTGGTTTGGCGCTGAAGGTGGCGAGTTGAATTACTATTTCTTTTATGGGCCTTCGATCAGAAAAATTCTTACGCGCTACGCGGATCTGACCGGCAGAATGCCCATGCCCCCATTGTGGGCACTAGGCCACCAGCAGAGTCGTTGGAGTTATTATCCTGACACTATTGTTGAAGAGGTGGTGCGGCAGTATCGCCAACGGGATTTACCACTCGATGTTATTCACCTTGATATTGATTACATGAGTGGCTATCGAGTGTTTACGTGGGACAGAGATCGATTTCCGAATCCGAAAGGGTTAATCGAGAAGCTGGGAAAACAGGGAGTGAAGGTCGTTACAATCGTCGATCCAGGAGTGAAGCATCAACCCTCCCCTCCTACTGCGGCCCGCATTACATCGATCACACCCGAGCTCGAACCGCAGGAACAGCGCTACTATGTCTTCGATCAGGGACAAGAGCGTAACTTTTTTCAAAAACGGAAAAGTGGCGAGCTGTTTATTCCGCGTGTTTGGCCCGGAGACAGTGTTTTTGTCGACTACACATTACCTGAAGCCAGACGCTGGTGGGGTGACCTGCACCGCGCCTATACGGATCATGGTGTTGCGGGCATCTGGACCGACATGAATGAGCCGGCTGACTTTGTTGATCAAACAGGTAAGAACCAGATTGATGTGGTCAGTCACGATGAAGGTGAAAAATCCACCCACGCAAAGAATCGCAACGTCTTTGCCTTATTGATGGCGCGTGCCACATACGAAGGATTGGAAAGATTGCTTCCGGAGCTAAGGCCTTATGTGATTACGCGTGCGGCTTACGCTGGTATTCAAAGGTACTCGACGATGTGGACCGGTGACACCAATAGCACCTGGGATGCGCTCGCACTAAGCATTCCAATGTTTCAGTCTTTAGGGCTGTCAGGCCAACCGTTTGTCGGAAGCGACGTTGGGGGCTTCATGGGAAGAGCGAACGGTGAGTTACTCGTTCGCTCATACCAGGTGAGTTTCCTGGCTCCTTTCTGTCGCAATCACAAAGTAATTGACGGGTACGATCAGGAACCTTGGCGATTTGGTTCTTTTTACGAGGATATTATCCGCAAGTACCTGAAACTGCGTTATGAGCTGATGCCTTTTCTTTATACGTCTTTGGAAGAGGCTCACCGTACGGGTTTGCCGGTGTTCCGCCCACTGGTGCTCAACTATCAGGATGATCCAAACACCGTGAATCTCGACGATCAATTCATGATCGGTTCGGATCTACTGGTAGCTCCGATTCTCAACCCAGGAGTTACTGAACGGTTGGTTTACCTTCCCAAGGGTGTCTGGTACGACTATTGGACCAACCGGAAATACTCCGGTGGCACGATGATACGTGTGGCCGCCCCTCTTGAAACTGTGCCGATGTTTGTGCGTGCGGGTGCAATCATACCTACTGCACCGGCTATGAATTACATTGGAGAGCGTCTTTGGGATCCGGTCACATTCTTGATCTACCCAGATGACAGCGGCACTGCAGGAACGGTACTTTATGAGGATGATGGCGCCACCGTCGGATACAGGAAGGGAAGCTTTCGGCGGATGCGTGTTGATATTTCACGCAGCGGGGCGGGTTATGTAGTAACAACTGGCGCACCGGAAGGAACTTACAATCCAGGGGCGCGGAAGTTTGTTTTCGAGATTAAGTCTGAGCGACCACCTCGCCGGTCCGTCTCGGTTGCGGATGAAGGGCAGGCGATTCGGGCGGTGATAAGGTGAAGGATGAAGTCAGAAGACAGAAGACAGAAGACAGAAGTCAGAAGTCAGCGTCAGACCGCCCGGCGGGCGGTTGCGAGAGCCAGTAACTCCGGTTTTCTGAGAGCTCTGGGAAGAACTTCGTGTTAGTTCGTGTGGTTTGGTGGAAAGCTTTGAACTGGAACAAAACCATCCACGAAGTTACACGAATATACACGAAAAAACACCAGTCAATATTTCAAAAAAGGTCCCACTAATTTTCCAGGAAGTAAGGAATCTGATTTGTGTCTTTGAATCGAGGGAGTTACTGGAGAGAAGTTGGTGAATGGTGAATGGTAAAAGGTAAATGGCGCCTGGTATCTGGTTCTGGCACTGTCTTCTTTCTCCTGACTCCTCTCCAGAAACTCTCGGCGCCTGGAGTTTCTGGTTCTCGTAACCACCTTCAGGTGGTCTGACGCTGACTTCTGACTCCTGACTCCTGACTCCTGTCTTCTGCTTTTAGAACAATGACCGCACTAATAATTCATGGCCACTTTTATCAACCGCCGAGAGAGAATCCCTGGACCGGCGAGGTTGAGCGCGAGA
>CAZNPP010000196.1:0-7783 GCA_964574785.1 uncultured Chloracidobacterium sp.
AGCGTGTAATCTCGGTCGCCAAACGGTTTTGAGAAGTCGTTTTGATCCAAAGTGCCAATTATTTTAATTAGTTTTTCATGTGAAGCTTTTAGTTGCTCCAGGGTTTCTTGCCAGCCTCTCTCACTCTTGTTCCTTATCGCTGGGATATCGCATTGGACGCCGGAATTATCTGAACATGGATCCCTTAATCCCTCCCTACGCCAAGCGCATCGGCAACACGGTTGATATAGTTGAACCAGGAAGCAATCAGTGTAATCTGCAGAATGTCTCGATCATCAAATCCCACCTCGCGAAGCCGATCATGATGTTCAGGAGTAATCCGTGTCGCATCTCGAGTGATCTGCGCAACGTAATCAAGCATTACTCGATCCTGTTCTGAGATGGGAGCTTTCGTATAGTCCTCTCGTATCGCCTGCACCAGTTCATCGTCTAGTGATACCCGACGCAGAAACTCTGCGTGAGATTCGATTCAATAATGGCAACGGTTAGTAACAGATACGAGAGTTGTAATCATCTCGTGCTGTTGACGCGAGAGTTTTAACTCAGGTGATAACAGCACCGCGAACGCAGCGAAAGCATGATACAGAGCCTTAGGTATGAGACTGTGCGAAGCGACAATACCACCTTGATCGTCGTCAGGGGTCCCCGGTACTGGAACCGCATATTCAGGCGGATACAGATAGCGAACTTCAAGCGCCTTTAATAGTTCTTCATCAGCTTCGGCGAATGGAATCGTTTTAATCCAGGTCATTTGTAACTTCTTCCTCGAAATATAAAGATGTAAACCGGCAAACCTAAAGCAACAACTCCTACTCCCAGCGCAGCCTGTTTCGGATTGCTTACGCCCAATAGAATAAGCAGTATTCCTACTTGTAGCAAAAAGAAGATGGGCGTGAAAGGATAACCGGGAGTCAGATAATTTGAATCCCTACCCTTCGTGGCTCTTAAACGAAAAATTGCAGCAACCGTTAGGGCGATGAAAAGCACTACAACAAAGATGAAGTAAGCAATGATCTCTTCAAATGTGCCAAGACCGACGAGCAGGCAAGCCAGAAGGGCCTGCATCACGATTGCGATGGCTGGAGTTCCTGTCTTGGGATGTACCAGTGCGGCGGACTTAAAGAAAAGCTGATCTCGAGCCATTGCATAATAGACCCGCGGCGCAGACATCGTAATGCCAGCAATGCTCCCCAGCACCGCAACCACTACAATGGCAGCAAAGAACTGACCTCCAAACCTGCCAAACATACGCTCACCAGCTTGTGCTGCAAACGTTTCGCCTGACGTAACGCTCTCCAAGGGTACTAAATAGATAAAAACCGCGCTTGTTAGCACGTAAACGACGGTTACGATGAGTACACCGGATACGAGCGCCCGAGGCAGAGTTTGTTCGGGGTCGCGGACCTCACCAGCAAGCTTGCTAAGGTCCCACCAACCGCCAAATGAAAAGAATGCAGCGACGAATGCCCCTGCCAAAGCCATAGCTAGAGGCGCTGACCCAACACGTTGCGTTGTGAATGGGGTAAAATTGGACCAATCACCCAGCCCTGATCCAAAACCCCAGGCGACAAGAAAAGAGAGCAGGCCCAACTTCATGAAAGTCAGCCAACGCAGCAGCCACGCTCCGGATCGAACGCCAATAATATTTACAGAAGCGAGGAAGAGAATGGTGCCGATTGCGAGTGCTTTGAGTCCGAGCGGGGTCAGTAAAAACAAGTATCCCGCATAGCTTGCCATACCCACAGCAAGAGCTGCGGTAATGCCTGGGTCCATTACAAGAAAAGCCATCCAGCCATAAAGAAACGCGAGTGGGCGGCCATACGCTTCGCGCAGGTAGACGTAACCTCCGCCAGCTTCTGGAAATCTTGCCGCTAACTCTCCGTAACACAATGCGCCGCAGAGGGCCATTGCTCCGACTGACAGCCAGACTACGAGTAACCAGAAGGGTGAACCAAGCGACTTCGCCATTCCAGCGGGAGTAAGAAAAATGCCCACAGCGATAGTTTCGCCGACTACCAGTAGGGTTGCCGTTCTTAGCCCGAGCTGCCGTTTGAGTTGAGGAGATGTCGTATGAGTAGATTGTTGGATTGAGCTATGTTGCACCATCATGTGGTGGGTCTTTTGTTAAAACTTTAGAAGCTCAGCCGGGCGGCGAACTGGAAGGCGCGTGGGCCCCCTGATCCGAAAACACCTCCTGCTGTGGTTACAGGATTGCCAAAGCTGGATGACCGTAAAAATCCCGCACTCGTCGAATCGTTACTGTCGCGAACCAGCACATTCGAAAAGCCAGAATAATTCACGTTCGAAACGCCAAGTATGTTAGTGACGTTAAAGAGATTGAAGACTTCGGCAATTGGCTCAAGCAGGATTCGTTCACTTAGACGAATAGGTCTTGTCAGCCTCAGATCAAACGAATTGAAGCTATCACTAAACCGCGCTCTGTCGCTTACTAAGGGCAATGGTCCAACTCCTGGCACTCCGCCAGCCACGTTGATCTGCTGAATGAAAGCGTTCAACTCCGCTCCTGTTCGGAACAGTCTGCCGCCTGCATTACGTTGTAACGTGGGTATACGAGAGCTTCCGTCAGGTAACAGAATGTCCATCGGGACACCTGAAGCCATGGTCCAGATAGGCGCAAGGCGAAAACCGAGTGGGGCGTCAAATGTACCCGCAAACGTGAATCGATGCCGCTGGTCATTGGGCACTGGGCCATATTCAAGTTGTAGATCGTTGGGATCTACTGGTCCGTTCGAGAAGGGGATCTGATCATCATTCGCATAGTTAAACGCCTTTGAAAGTGTGTATGAGCTCCGGAAGCCGAACCGGTTCGAAAAGCGTTTTTCCATACTAAGTAACAGTGCGTCGTATTTGGTCTTTACACTGGATTCAAGATTCTTGACCAGATCTGGCCCACCAACTACTGGATTGAAGACCTCCCCTATAGTTCGCCCGATGATGAAATGTGTGCCAAAGTTGTGCAGGTAGTCGGCGCGCACAACGTAACCTGGCGCAAATTCATGCTGGATTCCAATGTTAGTCTGCTGCACCATCGGATTTTGCAGAGTGTTGTCGATAATGTTTATACCGCCAGCGCCTGCTCCAGGTAAGACAAACCCTACAAAAGGATTGGCAAGTGTAGGTGCTGGGGGAGGGAACTGCCCACAACTGGGGTCAAACAAACAGGGTGGTGGAATGAAGAAAATATTGCCAGCGCGTACTTCGATGGGGAGCGCCCGTCCATCAAGCCCGCGCTCGAGTGATTGTATTTGCAGCGTCACTCGATCGTAGTAGATCCCGTAACCACCCCGAATAGACGTACGAGAATCCGCTGTTGCCCAATTGAAGCCAATCCGTGGGCCAAAATTATTCTTGTCCCGGGAGCGCTGGCCACTCAAGAAGGGTTGCACGATCGGGTTAATCTCATCCAAGCGGCTTACATTCTTGACGTCAGTATCGATTTCGTAACGAAGGCCCAGATTCAGAGTTAAATTTGGTCGGATGCGCCAGTCGTCCTGGACAAACACAGCAAAATGGTTGTTGTTTGCGTTTGGAATCAAAAGAGGACGGTCGGGAAAGGCGCTCCGCAGCGTGACTGCAAAGAGTAGATCGTTATCGTCAACTCGTCCGTCACCATCGCGATCAAAGTCTGGGAAGTCCTCTATTAGCTCGATACGACCCTCCTGAAACACATCGAGACGAAATCCTGATCGCACATGCTGGAAGTCGGCCCCAAAGCTAACAGTGTGTGTTCCGCGAACTGTGGTAAAGACGTCACTAAACTGAAACCGCTTTTGTTCTGTCTGTTGGGGAACGCGGAAAGAAGCACCATCCTGAATACTAGGAAATGTGAGTTGCGGTCCAGGAGTGACGGGAACTGTACTGTTAAGAAATGTACTGTAACTAAAACTAAAACTGTTTATATCGCGGGGCGATATGACGCGCGTATAGTTCGTCAAAAAGGAGTGCGTCTTATTGAGACTTGATTGTCGTTGCGAGGCAGAACCGATAGAGCGGATGAGCGTGCTTGCAGCGACGCTCTCTTCGCGTTGAACCGAATAGCGGAAGGAGAGGTTATCGAGATCCGTAGGGTTCCAGTCGATCCGTTCCGTACTGAGCAGATCGTCAAGTGGTGCGAGTGCGAAGCCTCGGGTGATAGATCTAGAGGCAAAATTGCGTTCGCCGACAAGGATTGCACCATCCTGATTGCGGTATTCAAAGGAGCCGAAAAACCAGGCTTTATCTTTCTTTATTGGTCCACCCAGTGAGAAGGCGTATTGCTGGCGGTCAAAAGGCAGATTTTGGCTGCTTTCACGATCGAAAGTAGCTGGCAAACCCTGCAGTTTATCGTGGCGGAAAAAGGCCATCGCGGAGCCATGAAACTCATTCGTGCCAGATCGCGTGACAATATTGATCACCCCTGAACCCGATCGCCCAATGCGTGCATCAAAGCGATTCGTGGCGCTCTGGAATTCCTGAACGGCCTCCTGAGAAATATTCTGAATTGGACCACCGACTACATCATCGTTGGTATCTACTCCGTCGACGGTGACGCTACCACCGCGTCCCAACTGTCCTGCCGAGGAAATTACAACAGCGTTTGTCTTAGTGGGATCGAAATTTGGAGCAGGCGCGTTACCGGGCGCGAGTAGAGCAAGCTCGAGAAAGTTGCGTCCGTTGAGAGGCAGGTTCGCGATCTCGCGAGCATTTATTACAGTCTCGACTTTAGGCGAGATGGTATCAACGAGTGGCAAGGGGCCATAGATTGGATCAGGCTCGATTACGCCGACCTGAAGGGTAGTTTCAAGGTTCGGATTTTGGCCCACATGTAACACTACTGATTTGTAAGATGCCGCGGCGAACCCAGCCCGTTCTGCATTGATCTCATATTCGCCCACAGGTAAGTTTGAAAATGTATAAATGCCCTCGTTATTGGTACTAGTTTCGCGCTTGGCGCCTGTACCTTTATGTACAGCGGTGATTTTGACGCCTGGCACCACTGCGCCAGTGGGATCAGTTACTCGTCCGGAGAGCGAGGCGGTAGCAAGCTGCTGCGAATGAAGGTCAGCAGGTAAAACAAAGATTACCAACCACAGAGTGAGTATGATAAATCGCATGGTTAAGGGGCCTTTCAAGTCCTACATGGTCCGACAAACTTCATTCAGTTTGTCGTTTGTGGATTATTTCGCCGTGCAAATAATTAAGGAATCAATATCCTGAAAATGGGAACGACAAACTGAAGTTTGTCGGACGTGTCGGACGTGTCGGACGTGAGCGTATGCTATATTCTAACTTTAGTCCAGTGGTACAACAAAGATTCGGCGCAGACTTAATCCCATCAATATCGGGTCAAGTTTTTATCCATAATTCTTATCTGAAATGAAAAGAATCTTATTTGGCACTGGTGGCGACTCGACCCGTGTGTTGCTGGGTTTAGCTATTATTTCCGCCGTTTTTATCGCAGCTTGCCGGCCAAGTACGGATGTTCCAGCCCCAACTTCCGCAGAGTATCTTGCAGCAATTCGAGCTTTTTACGTGGGACTATCGGCGTTGCAGGTTGGTGACGACGTTCGCGCAGAAGCCCGGCTTAAAGAGGCCATCCAGCTTGCTCCCGATGAGCCAGCAGCATGGGCCAATTTGGGCTTGCTCTTCCTAAGGCACGCAGAATTTGAGAAAGCGGAGGAAAACTTTCAAAGGGCCCAACTGCTAGCTCCCGATAGCGGTCAAATTCATGTCTTGCGGGCCTTGCTCGAGAGCAACCGGGGTAACTATACCGAAGCAGTCTCCAACCTAAGGCGAGCCATTGAGTTGGAGCCGAACGATCTTAAAGCTTTATACATACTTGCATCTGAGATTGAGCGGGAGGCTGGAGAAGGCAATGAAACTGAGGTCATTGCGCTGCTCGAAAGGATTCTTGCTGTTCAGCCAGACAATCTCGCCGTTCAGCTAGATCTGGCCCGGCTTGCTGCACGACGGGGCGACGAAGATTCATTGGAGCGCATACTTGGACGTTTGGCAGAAAAGGCTACTTTATGGCCTCCTGAAGTTCAGGAGCAATTCCAGCTGTTACAGAAAGTGGCCGCTGAAGACCCGAAAGCCGCTGCTCCACGCGTACAGTTTCTTCGCAATGTTCTTGTGCGCGTTCCCGACTATAGACAGAGCTTAGCCGCCGTAAAACTTCCCCCAGACATAGTCGGCGAACCGATCACAAAGCTTTTTAGACTGCAAACCCCGTCGCCTCAGCCGGCCTCACCTGATCTTGGGCTCTCTTTTTTAGTTGAGACCTTCAATGCTGTCTCTCGATTGTCATGGATCGGGGCAGTCTCCTTTACGGGGGAAGGAACTCCTGCAATTGCATTTCACAATGACCAGGAGCTCGAATTCACCAATGGGGTCAAGCTTAGCTTCCCGGGCTCCGCTACTGAGCATGCTTCTGGACCAGACACAGTGGCGCCGTTTGATTTTGATTATGACTTTAGAACAGACCTCGCACTAGCAGGTTCGGGAGGGTTTCGCCTCTACAAGCAGGGCGAAGATGGATCGTTTACAGATGTTACAGCAAACACGAAGCTTCCCGGTGCGATAACTCGAGCTGCTTTTCACGGTGTCTGGGCTGTCGATATTGAAGCCGACGGAGATTTGGACGTTGTACTTGCACCACAGCATGGTCCCGCAATCGTTCTTCAGAATAATGGTGACGGATCGTTCAAAGAGATACGACCCTTCCCAGGAGCTGACAGCTTGCGTGTCTTTGCATGGGGAGACATCGATGCCGATGGTGACGCAGATGCTGCGCTCATTCTTACGAGTGGAGAGTTAAGAATCTATTCCAATGAACGAGGTGGTCAGTTCCGCCAGATGCCTTTGCCATCAGGCGTGGGTACTGCCGTTGCCGTAACAACTGCAGACATTGACAATGATGGTCGACTCGACTTTCTGGCATTAAGAAGCGATGGAGTGATCCAGCGGTTATCTTATAAGGATATTGAAGGACTGACTGTTGCCGAGTTGGTCAGATGGTCTTCAGTCCCTGACACTATTAGACCTGGTACCGCTCGATTGTTAGCTGCTGATCTCGACAACAACGGCGGACTTGATTTGATCGTTTCTACTCTGGGCGACCCATCCCGTGCAAATGTCTGGTTGAGCGATGCGGAGGGCCGTTTTACAACTCTGGATACTCCGCTCCCTCCTGTTGTCTTCACTGCAGTTGATACAAACGACGATGGATTGCTGGATCTGCTTGCATTTGATACGGGAAAACAGCCTGTGCGAGCACTTGGAAGCGGTACTAAGAATTATCACTGGCAGATCATTCGACCGCGAGCTCAGGAGGCTACTGGCGATCAGCGTATTAATTCGTTTGGAGTGGGTGGAGAAGTTGAGATTCGAGCCGGACTCCTCACGCAAAAACAGCCGATTACAGGGCCACTGGTCCATTTTGGATTAGGTGAGCAGATGCAAACCGATGTGGCTCGGATTGTCTGGCCCAATGGGGTTGTGCAGGCGGAGTTCGAATTTGCAGCCGACGAAGCAGCACTCGCTGAGCAGCGTTTGAAGGGCTCCTGTCCCTGGGTATTCGCCTTTGATGGTGAGCGGGTGAGCTTCGTTACCGATACTCTTTGGCGTTCACCCCTTGGGCTGAAGATCAACGCCCAGGACACCGCGGGAGTGATGATGACTGAGGAGTGGGTAAAGATACGCAGAGATCAGCTTGTGTCTCGAGACGGCTTCTACGATGTCCGAATTACAGCCGAACTGTGGGAAACACATTTTTTTGATCACG
>CAZNPP010000197.1:0-7723 GCA_964574785.1 uncultured Chloracidobacterium sp.
CAGTGGCGCATCCTGTTAGGTTGCGTTCCGGGGATTACAGTAGCCTCGAAAAATAACGCGACTCTCAGTAGCCTCGAAAGATACCGCGACTCTTTACCTTCGATCTGTTCCCAGTTCCACTGCAAAGCTTCCCCATCTCCCCAACGCAAGCTGACAGCATGCGCCACAGTGGCGCACAGTGGCGCATCCTGTTAGGGATTACAGTAGCCTCGAAAGATATCGCGACTCTTTACCTTCGATCTGTTCCCAGTTCCACTGCAAAGCTCCCCCATCTCCCCAACGCAAGCTGACAGCATGCGCCACATTACTTGGGCTGCGCAAACGCCAGTAACCCCTGACCCGTTGTTAAGAGCACCGCATCACCCACTGCAATAGGCGCTGCCGAACTCGTTATGTCTTCGCCTGTGGGCAGAGAGTTGACGGGGCGACCATCTCTCAATCCCAACACAACACCGGCCGGACTTGATATTGGGGTAAACAATGCTCCATCTTCTGCGGTCAAAGGTTGTGACGAAATTCTACCCGGTAGCTGACGCTTCCAGAGACGAGATCCGTTGAGTGAGAACAGGTAAACAAAATTGTCGAGTGAGGCAACTATCAGCGATTGGTCTACTCGCTTCACCACCTGCACACTTGCGCCAGTTCTCTTGCGCCAGAGTCGCCTCCCATTATCAGCTCCTACTGCATAGACGTGGCCATCTCCCGAGCCGAAATAAACCGAGCCATTGCCGACAGCAACTGGACCACGCACAGCGCCACGCGTCCGATGACGCCAGACTACCCTTCCGGAACTCTCTTCGACGGCGAAAAGGGTCCCATCTTCGCTTCCTATGTACAACTTCGAATCGTCTACAACAGCCTCTCCGTTAAAGCGACCAGTTGTTGCCACCGACCATAGGATCTTTCCGGTCTCAAAATCAAAAGCATAGAGTCTCCCGTCATCTCCGCCACCGAAGAGTTTGTCACCACTAAGTGTTAACGCGCCGCGGAGTGGTACTTGGAGAGTTTGCATCCAGAGAGTTATCCCACCCTCACGTCCGAGGGCGCGCACTGTGCCTCGACCGCTGGTAGCGCCATTTTCACCTTTGGGCCCTTCAATCTCAGAAGCAACGAATACGGTGTGCTCGTTGGCAACAGGTGAAGCTGAAAGCTCGCCGCCGAGTTCTGCGCGCCAGTAAAGTTGTCCTGTAGTCGCTTGCAAGGAAACAAGCGTGCCTCCAGCAAGCGGTAGATACACACGTTCGTTGTCGGCGGCCGGAGTGAGATTCAGTGTCAGGTTCGAGTCGAAACGCCATCGGACGGTCAGTGGTTGTGAAAGAGAAACTGAAGGATTTGCCTTAACCTTTTGCGAATGGGCCAGCCCCGTCGTTACGGTAGCCAAAAGACACAGGGAAATTGCTCGCTCAAGGAAGCGTTTAACGTTGAGTGAAGAATGAATTGTCATAGTAATCACGCGGTGCTAAGTCACAACTGCCATTTGTCAAACTGAAGTTTGACGGACTATCAACTAGAACCCTTTGCCACCTTTGAGTATAATCCACGGCTCTTATTTTTAAGCCGAGGGGTTTATGACGCTTCAATAGTAGAAGAGGTTTACTTTTTGACGAATCATAACGGACACGAAACCGTAATCATACTTGACTTTGGATCTCAATACACTCAGCTAATTGCCCGCCGCGTCCGAGAAGCCGGAGTCTACTGTGAAATTCTCCCGTTCAACACATCTGCTGAAACTATTCAGGCGCGTAACCCAAAAGGACTGATCCTCTCGGGAAGCCCCGCATCAGTTTACCAACAAGGAGCTCCTCGTCCGTCCGACAACCTGTTACCGACGGTGAATTGTCCCGTCTTGGGCATCTGTTATGGTCTACAGGTAGTCGCTGCCGACTTGGGCGGCGAAGTTCAACCGTCGCCCAGCCGTGAGTTTGGTTACGCGCGCCTGAAGATTGTCGACTTCACCAGCAAACTGTTTCAGGGTATGCCTCCAGAGATGGACGTATGGATGAGCCACGGTGACCATGTGACGTCGGTGCCACCCGGCTTCCGCGTTACCGCATTAACTGAGGATGCCCTGAATGCAATCGAGGACGAAGAGCGGGGGATCTTTGGTGTGCAATTTCACCCTGAGGTAGCGCATACGCCGCTAGGAGCTCAAGTGCTTCGCAATTTTCTTTTTTCGATTTGCGGGTGCCGCGGCGACTGGTCCCCAGAGGCCGTTATCCAAGAGCAGATCACACGAATCCGAGCGGCGCTGGGAGAGGAGGGCCAAGTCGTTTCCGGGCTCTCGGGTGGAGTGGATTCGACTGTGGCTGCCGCACTCGTTCATAGAGCTATTGCCAATCGGCAGACCTGCATTTTTGTAGACAATGGCCTCTTGAGAGAAGGTGAATTCGAAACAACGCTCACCCTTTTGCAGCAAACCACAGATCTAAATATTAGAGGCGTGCGAGCGGGTAGACTTTTCCTCCACGCGCTCGCGGGTGTTACCGATCCCGAGGAGAAACGAAAGCGCATCGGCAAGGTTTTTATCGAAGTCTTTGAGCAGGAAGCCAGAAGCCTCGGCGATGTTAAGTATCTTGTTCAAGGAACTCTTTATCCGGACGTAATAGAGTCAGTTTCAGTTCGTGGTCCCTCAGCGGTGATAAAAAGTCATCACAATGTCGGCGGTCTCCCTGAGAAGATGAACCTGAAGCTAATTGAACCGTTACGAGAGCTCTTCAAAGACGAGGTTCGCATCATTGGACGAGAGTTGGGCGTGCCACAAGAGATCCTCACTCGACATCCCTTTCCAGGACCTGGGCTTGCCGTTCGTATCATCGGCGAAGTAACTGATGAGCGGGTCGCATTGCTTCAAGCTGCCGACAGAATTATCGATGAGGAGCTACGGCTCGCCGATCTATATCACGCAGTTTGGCAAGCGTTCCCTGTTCTCTTACCGGTTTCTACGGTGGGAGTGATGGGTGACGAGAGAACTTATGAGCGAGTAATTGCTATCCGAGCGGTCACTAGTGTGGATGGAATGACTGCCGATTGGGCTCGATTACCGCAAGATACTCTGGGTCGTATTTCCGCCCGACTAGTGTCAGAGGTTCGAGGAATCAACCGCGTTGTTTACGATATTAGCTCAAAGCCACCCAGCACGATCGAGTGGGAGTAACCCCTCAGGCAAGGCCTTTAACGCATATTCTGACCTTAGAAGAGCTAAGCGCTTAGAAAACACTGATTTTGTTGTTTTACCCATCCCCATCGAGAACCGATAGCATGCTATATTGAGCCGAATACAAAAACACCGTGTGAGTACTGCAAATCTCCACAGCAGTTAGGGTTACCCACTGGATTCATGAACGATCAAAAATTCGTCCACCTTCATCTGCACACTGACTACAGCCTACTCGATGGAGCAATACAGATAAAGCCGCTCGCCGCTCGCACCGAAGAGTTGGGGATGACCGCATGCGCCATGACTGATCATGGCAATATGTTTGGCGCCATATCTTTCTACAACGCAATGAAAGGTCATGGCGTCAACCCGATAATCGGCTGTGAGACATATATCACACAAGGTAGTCGACAGGATCGATCAGCTGGCGCACCTGGCGAAAAGGCAAATTTCCATCTTATCCTTCTCGCAAAGAACCTGACCGGCTATCACAATCTTGCGCGGCTGACTTCGAAAGCTTTCACGGAAGGTTTCTATTACAAACCCAGAATAGATAAGCAACTCCTTGCTGAACACAGCGACGGCCTCATCGCATTGTCTGCCTGCATGTCGGGCGTACCGTCAGCAATGCTGGTGCGCGAGAAATTTGAAGCGGCTGCGGCAGCCGCATTGGAATTTCAAGACATAATGGGGAAAGGCAATTACTACCTGGAGATTCAGGAACACGGTCTTGAAACTCAGGAAAGAATTCGCAAACCGCTGGTCGAGTTATCAAAGCGTACTGGTGTTCCGCTGGTAGCTACTAATGATGCTCATTATCTCAAACCTGAAGATGCTCGTGCTCACGACGTCCTCCTCTGCATCGGTTCGGGCAAGACAATAAGAGATACGAATCGCCTGCGCTATGGGACTCCCAACTTCTATGTTCGTTCTCCTGAAGAAATGTGGCGAATCTTCGGCCACGAGTTACCTGAAGTTCTTACTCGAACCGTCGAAATAGCGGAGATGTGCCATTTAGAGTTGCCGCGCGGAATCAATCATCTTCCTAAGTATCCCATTCCTCGATCTGACGCTGGACTAACAGACGATGAGTATTTTGAAAAAGTAGTCTTCGAAGGCTTCGACCGTCGCCGGCAACAAGTTTGGGACAGATTGATAGCTCGCGGAGAATTTAAGCACGATATACAGGATTATCAGACGCGTCTCGCCAATGAGATTGCGATGATAAAGCAGATGGGCTTCGCCGGGTACTTCCTAATTGTCTGGGATTTCGTTCGTTACGCTCGCCAGAACTCAATTCCCGTAGGTCCGGGACGCGGCTCCGCTGCCGGCTCGTTAGTGGCCTATTGCCTCGAGATTACAGACGTAGATCCCCTTGAGTACAACTTGATATTTGAGCGTTTCCTTAATCCTGGCCGCGTTTCACTACCTGATATAGATATAGATTTCTGTGTTCGCGGCCGAGGAGATGTCATCAATCACGTCGCAAACCTTTATGGCAGAGATTCTGTTTGCCAGATTATCACTTTTGGGACTCTTGCCTCCCGCGCTGCTATCAAAGATGTTGGACGAGCTTTAGAGATGCCGTACTCGGAGGTTGACAGGATTGCCAAGCTGATACCGCCACCGGTTCGAGGTCGAAACGTCAGCATCGCCCAGGCTTTGGAGCAGGTACCAGAACTACGCAAGGAAGCTGAAGTCAATTCTCAAGTTAAGGAACTACTTGAAATTGCCCAGCGGCTTGAAGGCTGTGCCCGCCACGCGTCAGTTCATGCTGCGGGCGTCGTAATCTCACCTCTGCCGCTTCAGGAATTGATTCCAATCGCAGTCTCCGGAAGAGATGAAGTAACGACTCAATATGTCATGTCGGACCTGGAAAAAACCGGCATGCTTAAGATGGACTTCTTAGCGCTTACCGCTTTAACCGTTATAAATGACTGCTTAACAAGTATTAAGCAATTGCTTGAGAAAGAGATTAACTGGCCGGATATAGCGCTTAACGATGAGAAGACTATGCAAGTGTTTGCTGAAGGGCGCACGGATGCAGTGTTCCAGTTTGAGTCTGCAGGGATGCAGGAAATCTGCAAGAAGCTTAAGCCAAAAGATGTCGAAGATTTGGCCGCGTTGAATGCTTTATACCGACCCGGGCCACTTGATGGTGGTATGGTTGACGAGTTCATTCTGCGGCATCATGGGAAGAAAAGCGTTCGTTATCTGGTTCCTGAGATGAAAGAGATCCTCAGCAATACGTATGGGATTTTGGTCTATCAGGAGCAGATCATGCAGCTCGCGCAGAAGTTGGCAGGCTATACCTTGGCCGATGCCGATCTCATGCGTCGAGCTATGGGTAAAAAGAAGCGTGAGGAGATGGATCTCCACGCTGAGAAGTTTGTGAACGGCGCTGTGGAAAGAGGTATTAAGAAAGAGAAGGCCGAGAAGATATTTTCATTAATGGCGCAATTTTCGGACTATGGATTCAACCGAAGCCATAGTGTTGCCTATGCTTATTTAGCTTTCCAGACCGCTTATCTTAAAGCCCATTTTCCTGAACATTTTTATGCGGCGGTATTGTCGAGTGAGTCCCAGGATGCCGCTAAAGTCTTCAAGTATTCAAAGGAACTGAAAGCCCAGGGAATCGAGCTATTGCCACCAGATGTTAACGAGAGTTATCTGGGATTCACGCCTTTGAACGGAGCTATTAGATATGGCTTAGCAGCGATTAAAGGGCTCGGACAGGGAACTGTTAATGCGATTCTTGAAGCTCGAAAAAAGGGGCAGTTCAAGTCTTTCTTTAACTTCGCTGAGAGGGTTGAGCAGGGGACTATGAATAAGCGGGTCTTCGAGAGCCTTGTGAGCGCAGGCGCTTTTGATTCTCTTAAGCCTGATGATCGAAGCCTTCCGGTCTGGCGAGGCCAATTGTTTAATTCAATCGATTCAGCGTTGGCTCGGGCACAACGTGCCCGGCACGAGCGCCTGGTCGGGCAAACTGGCCTTTTCGCAGCCGCTTCAGAGGATGAGAATTTTCTGGACCAACTGCCTCGAGACGCAAAGGGCTGGAGTTACAGTGAGTTACTGGCCGGCGAGAAAGCTGCGTTAGGGTTTTACATTAGCGGTCATCCTTTGGGTAATTATGTCGACCTACTGGAGAGTCTCGCTGTTAAGTCGAACGATATAGGGTCACTTAACAGCGGGGCCCGAGTCTCTTTGGGCGGCATCATCAGTGATCTGCAACTTAAGACCACCAGGAAAGGTGACCGCTTTGCTTTGCTCCGCCTCGAAGATGAAGCAGGAGGAACGAAGGGCGTCGCCTGGCCTGAAGTTTACCGAAAACATTCAGCCTTGCTGCAGAACGAAATGGCGGTATTAGTTACTGGCAGGCTGGAGCTAAGCGATGACAATCCTCCGACTATCATCCTTGAACAGGTGCAAGGGCTTGATGAGTTACGGACTCGGGATGACCTCTTGGTCGTGCGTTTTCCCTCTAATGCAGATCCAGAAAGTCTGTTCGATGCAGTTTTGCATTTGCTCAACACATATCCTGGGAATTGCGATCTTGTACTTGAGACCCTGACGGACAACGGCTTGTTGGTCCGAATACAACCGAACTCTGCTATCCGGGTGCAAAGAAGTGCTGAGTTGGAATCAGCGCTTTCACAGCTTGGATGTATAGTGAGGGTTGAGAAATCCTCACCAACTGCCGCCGCCGCTAGCATCTGATAAATATTTGGTCTTCTGCTCTTTGGTCTTTGGCCTTTGTACAACTTGTCCTGCCACGTTCCCAGGTACCCACTCTTCAGACATACGTGTTAAGCGCAGTTTTTGCCAGAACGCAATCTGAGAAAAATCACGTCCGGCCCGCCTACTCAACGCACTTTCGTTCTTTTATTTCGTCCGGAAGGTCGCCCAAGAGGATGAGCGGGCTCTTCTTCCATTTCAAAGTGTGGGCCACCGCGTGAGCTTTGCCATTCCAACCAACTTGAAATGTCAGACGTTCACGTCCAATCCCGCCTGCCGGGAGCGACTCGAAAACGGTGTCTGATACTGACCTAAAGACCCACGGCGCGACATCCCCCCACGTGCCACCAAAAAGGAGTCGGCCATCGCAGGTTTCATAGACGAAGAACTTCTGTCCCATCCCGTCTTCGTTTTTAGGATCTCCGTAAATTCCGTAGAAGCGAGCGAGGTCCTTTCGGCTTGGACCGCGGTCCCGCATGCCTGAATTCCGGGTGATGATGGGCCGCGAGCCTTCTCTAGCACCATTGGTTTGAGCAAATGGGAGACGAATGCCGCAACAGGCGCTCGCGGATCCGAGCGTCGATAGGAGCAGAAATGTCGTAAGCAGGTACTGCCGTCGTGGAATTGAACGCATGACTCCCTCCTATAGAGAAAAAACGTAGAACCCCAAAGAATGGAAGACTGTTATTTCCGCCCAAGCCAGCGAGGAAGATGGTTCATCAAGGAGAAATGCCGGGGTGGGCGCAGGCTGTCCACTGAGACGTGCACTGCATCGCGCACATGGACATCTCTTTCAATTTCTTCTGTGACTCAGCATCGCGGCGTTTT
>CAZNPP010000198.1:0-7648 GCA_964574785.1 uncultured Chloracidobacterium sp.
GAGCTTCACGTTCGCGGCTACCAAAACGCGCTCAAGGAATTAGAGATGCCATGGGCTTGACCCATGGAGCTTCACGTTCGCGGCTACCAAAACGCGCTCAAGGAATTAGAGATGCCATGGGGCAAGCCCATGGCATCTCTGCAAAAAGCGAATGGGTGTTTGTGGTAGCTGCGAACGTGAAGCTCCATGGGGCAAGCCCATGGCATCCTGCAACAAAGCTTTATTGGGCTTCAGGAAGAGCGGATTTTCAGACCAGAACTTCAGCTTCGGGTGGCTCTGCGGCGGAGGGTGGCGGTACGGCTAATAGGTACCAACGCGTCCGTGCTTCCTTCCGGTGGAGGTTCGGCGAAATTGGTTAATTCCTCGGCGTGAGATTGCAGATATTGAAAGAAGCGCTCGAACTCGCGTTGCATTGCGTCCATCTTCTCCCGCATGTTAAGAATGATCTCTACTCCAGCAAGATTTACACCCAGATCGCGAGTGAGTGAGAGTATCAACTCGAGGCGCTCGAGATCAGGATCAGTGTACAGACGCGTGTTCCCTTCGGATCGCGAAGGCTTCAACAATCCCTCGCGCTCATAAAGCCGCAGTGTCTGCGGATGAATCCCATACTGATCCGCTACCGCGCTTATTGTGTATGTCTTAGCCTTTCGCTTCATCGCTCACTTCCAAATTCTCTGTTGCCGACTCAATCACTGAAAATCGGCAATCGACAATCGTCAAGTCGTTACTCAAGCCCCATCTGTATCCGCGGATTCTCAGCGTTGATCTTTGAGTATTGTCTAAGCAACTCCTTTGTCTCCTCTGAAATCACCTTTGGCAATGTTACCTGCACTTCGACAAACTGGTCGCCTCTGGCGCCAGGGTTCCGCAAGGACGGCGCACCGCGCTGTCGCAAGCGAAACTTCTGGCCCGATTGGGTACCAGGAGGAACCCTTAACTGGGCCTTGCCTTCGACAGTTGGTACCTCAATCTTAGCTCCCAGCGCTGCTTCGGGAACTGTGATGGGCACAGTGACATAGATGTTGTCGCCCTTGCGAGTGAAGTGCTTGTGTGGACCAACGTTCGTGATGATATGCAGGTCACCCGCTGGCGCGCCTAACCTACCGCCCTCACCTTTCCCAGGAATACGCACTCTGGAACCTGTTTCCACCCCGGCCGGAATGCGCACCTTAACCGTCTCTGTCTTGGGTACTGTCCCTTTACCTTTGCAGAGGGAACAAGGAGAGCGGCGTCTTCCTGTCCCGGCACAGTCGGTACACTCCTGAGCAAAGCGCAGGCGACCTCCAGCTCTTTGCACTTGCCCTGAACCTTTGCAAGTGGGGCAAACCATGACTGGACCACCAATGTCTCCCGCACCATTACATCGCGAGCACTGCTCGGAGCGATTTACCGTAATGTTTGTAGTCAGGCCCTTGATAGCTTCCGGGAACGAGAGTGCGAGTGGCATCTCGATGTCTTCGCCGCGTTTTGGCTGAGGACGTGGAGGCTCTCGCTCTTTTGCCGCGCCGCCGCCAAACAGATCAGCGAAAATATCACGAAAGCTAGTACCCCCACCTGAGGTCGCTGAGCCCCAATCAAATCCCGTGAAATCAAACCCTGGAGAAGTCCGATCCGTTGTTGGACCGGCTCCTCGGGCAGCGGCATCAGCGAGATTGTCTGAATACTGGCCAAAGCGGTCATAGATGGCGCGCTTCTTTGGATCAGAAAGAACGTCATGAGCCTCCGTCGTGAGCTTAAAGCGCTCTTCGGAGGCCTTGTCCCCAGGGTTTACATCCGGGTGATATTTTCGCGCAAGGCGACGATAAGCCTTCTTGATCTCTTCGGGCTTGGCGTCGCGTTTTACGCCCAGTATTTCGTAATAGTCCTGCTTGGCCATCTATTAATTCACTGCTATTTAAAAGGGCGGAAAGACTCTCCAATCTCCCGCCCTATCAGTACTGCGAGTAAGAAAACAAGTCCGCCCTTACTTGTTTTCGTCTACATCAACGTATTCGGCGTCAATAACGTTGTCCTCTCCCGAAGTGCCGGTTGATGACGCTCCTGCAGCCGAAGCTTGATCGCCTTCCGGTTCACCCGTAGCTGAACCCGTTTGCTGATACAACGCTTCAGCTAGTTTGTGAGAAGCAGTTTGCAACTGGTTGTAGGCATTGTTAAGCCGCTCCACGCCGCCCTCCTGTAAGGCCGTCTTGGCATCAGCAATTGCAGCTTCTACGTCACTGGCTACAGCTCCAACCTTCTCGCGGTTATCATTGAGTGTCTTCTCCATTTGATAGGTCAGACCATCAAGCCGGTTACGAGCCTCAATCTCCTCTCGTTTTCTTGCATCGTCCGAAGCGTGCGACTCTGCATCACGCATCATTTTATCGATTTCCTCTTTGGAGAGTCCCGAAGAAGAGGTAATCGTGATCTTCTGCTCGCGTCCTGTGCCCATGTCTTTGGCCGACACATTAACAATGCCGTTAGCGTCAATGTCGAAAGTCACTTCGACTTGTGGCATGCCTCGAGGGGCTGGCGGAATGCCTACAAGATGAAACTTGCCTAACGTACGATTGTCAGTTGCCATTGGCCGTTCGCCCTGAAGGACGTGTACTTCAACCGAGGTCTGATTATCAGAAGCCGTCGAGAATATTTCCGACTTTCGCGTTGGAATTGTCGTGTTGCGCTCGATTAACTTCGTAAAGACACCACCGAGTGTTTCAATGCCGAGACTGAGTGGGGTGACATCGAGAAGCAGGATGTCCGTCTTCTCACCCGAAAGGACACCAGCCTGGACCGCGGCGCCGATTGCCACAACCTCATCAGGATTAACACTCTTGTTCGGATCCTTACCAAAAAGATCGCGAACCATCTGCTGAACCTTGGGAATTCTAGTCGAACCACCAACGAGCACTACTTCGTCAATTTTCTTGGCATCCACACCTGCGTCTTTTATTGCTTGCTCGACAGGCGGTCGTAAGCGCTGGAGAATCGGATCAGCCAATTGCTCGAATTTTGCACGCGTCAACTTCAGCGCCAAGTGCTTGGGTCCTGATTGATCCGCAGTAATGAAAGGCAGGTTGATCTCAGTTTCCATCGTACTGGAAAGCTCGATCTTTGCTTTCTCAGCAGCCTCTTTCAGACGCTGCAGAGCCATTTTGTCATTGGACAGGTCGATACCTTGATCACGCTTGAATTCTTCGATGATCCATTCGATCAGACGCTCGTCAATGTCATCTCCGCCCAGGTGAGTGTCACCGTTTGTTGACTTCACCTCGACCACACCTTCTCCAACTTCAAGAATGGAGATATCGAAAGTACCGCCGCCGAAGTCAAACACTGCAATGGTTTCATCCTTCTTCTTGTCCAACCCGTAAGCGAGGGCAGCGGCCGTGGGTTCGTTTACGATTCGCATCACCTCCAAGCCGGCAATCTTTCCAGCATCTTTGGTGGCTTGGCGCTGAGAGTCATTGAAATAAGCAGGCACAGTAATGACGGCCTTATCAACCTTCTGGCCAAGATAGTCTTCGGCTGATTGTTTCATCTTTTGAAGAATCATTGCCGAAATCTCGGGGGGACTCCACTCTTTACCGCCGGCTGCTATGCGAACGTCACCACTGCCGGCACCCTGTACTTTGTAAGGGACTTGCTTAATCTCCTCGCCAACCTCGTTATAACGGCGGCCCATAAATCGTTTAATTGAATAGACAGTATTCTCAGGGTTTGTAACCGCCTGACGTTTTGCGACTTGGCCAACCAATCGGCTTCCATCTTTAGTAAAAGCCACTACGGACGGTGTCGTTCGACCCCCCTCCGAATTGGTGATTACGGTGGGTTCGCCCCCCTCCATCACAGCCACAACCGAATTAGTAGTGCCCAAATCGATTCCAATAATCTTGCTCATAGTGTTTTTGTTCTCCAAAGCATAATTCGCCACCTGTTCATTTTTTGGTGACCTCGGCCTATATCTGCCCCCGTAGCCGCTTGCCCGGTTGCTTAATCAAAATTCGACCTCGAAGTGGCCGCTATATAGGTTGAACGCGCCGTTAATATAATACCTGAGTCTCACACTGTCAACTTTTGTGTGTAGTGAGATGAATTGCAGCTTTAGAGGGTTTCCTAGGCTCCTACTCTTCTGGCTGATGTCGGCGGTCCTCGTTCAGTAATTTAGAGGCAAAGAACACGTAGTGGCCCCCGGATAGAACTGCCAATGTAACCACCGTCAGGTAAATCGTCGGAAGGTAATAGCCGGTGCCATAAGGCACGCTTGCGGCAAACATTATTGCTCCCACGGCCAGTATCTGGACTATCGTATTTAGTTTACCTAGCCACGACGGGCGAAAGCCTCGAAATCCAGTCATCATATTGATAGCGGCGGCTCCAACGACAATGAACACATCCCGACTTATAACTGCGGCAGTAACCCAGAAAGGAACTGGAAGATGATTTGGAACCGGTTGAGGGTAAACGTTTCGCATTGATAGGACTACGAAAGCGGTTACCAACATCAGCTTGTCGGCAATAGGATCGAGTATGGTACCTAGTTGGGATTTCTGGTCAAACCTACGTGCGAGCACGCCATCCAGGCTGTCCGTTACACCGGCGGTGATGAAGACTGCAAGCGCCCAAACAAATTTTTGGTAGAAGATCAGCGAAACAAAAACCGGAATAAGCACCATCCTGAAGATGGTTAGCAAATTCGGAACGGTAACGATGCGCGAGGACATCAGTTATGAAGTTTTAGCGGTTTGGAACGCGGACTTTTCAGCGGGCACAACACAACTCCAAAAGCGAAACTTCCGGTGGGCAACCATACCTGATTGGAAGAACAACAGTTCCGAGACCTCTGGTTACGTATATCTGAGTCTCTCCTTGACGACCAAGTCCTCTTAGCAGGCGGCGACGCGGTTTTCCCGAAGCGCTTCGCTCGGAACGCAGCGTCACCTGACCTCCGTGGGTATGTCCGCTAAGCACGAGATCAACACCAGCCCGGGCAGCACGACGCAGGATGATCGGATTGTGTGCTAATAGGAGTTTCATCTCGTTCTCTCGAGCTCCCGCGAGAGCAAGCGGCAGATCCTCGAGCCCAACCATCGTGTCATCGACTCCGGCTAGCCAGAAAGAGGCGCCTTTGTGCTCGAAGTGAATTCCCTCATTAATCAGCACGGTTATTCCTTCGGCGCGAAACAGATCGGTTATTAAGGTAGCATCTGTCCAGTGATCGTGATTTCCAAGGACCGCGTAGACGCCGCAGCGGGCTCGGAGCTGCCCCAGTAACTCCGCGCAGGGTGCAGCAAATTGACGATCGTGCGAAATGTAGTCCCCTGTAAGCGCAATCATGTCTGGCTGCAGAGTGTTGGCAGTATGGACGGCGCGCTCGATCTGTTCTCGACTTGTAAATGGGCTGTGGTGGATATCTGATAGATGAACAATCCTGAAGCCTTCAAATTCTGGGGGGAGTCGTCGAAGCCTGATGGGGTGATGCTCAACTGTGAGCATATATGGCTCTGCGAATGCGGTCCGCGCTGCTTGCGCAAGGCTGAACGCCAGCGTTCGCAGCGGAGTCTCTGGTGTACCACCAAAAGGCGCGACACGACTGCGTTGCTTCAAGCGAATAGGAGTAGCCATATTGGGTTGTTTTAGCCGCTTACCGTCGGGGCCCACAACACCTGCCATTAATTAGAAGGCTTTGTGAATTGGCGCATTATAGTGATCAGCCCCTGGAGACGCAACCATCAATCGACTTTTAGACTACTCAAGCTCGGGGAGAACTTAGAAAAACAGGCTTTTTCGGGGTGGGTGGCACGGCGCTGGCGCCCCTTGCCTCCTTCCGTACCTGGTAGATTTTTTGCCCTACGACCTGAAAAAAGAATCAGAAGTTTATACCCTCTTAACGATAACTAAAGTATGATCAGCGAATTCAAGTAAGCATTTTGAGCAAGGAGGGAAAGCAGATGGCTGATCAAAGGGATCAACATAAGGTTGGTATTCCAGCAAAACCTCGAGGCCAACAGACCGGCTTCGCCGGAAGGCGAGATGAGAATCGAGAAGAGATGGAGCAGACACCAGCTTTGAGGGGGCGCTTGAAAGGCGCGAATAAGATGTTCAGTGATGAGTCATCGCAGCATATCGCCGGTGATTCCGTTACTCCAAGTACGAACTCTCCCTCAATTCCAGCTATGAATACGGGAGGGCATAAAGGCGAAAGCGGGGGAGAAGCAGTTTTTAAACAAAGACTAGCCAAAAAGCGTGGAAAGAAAGAATATTAAAATACCTGCGCTGGGGCATATTGATGGTTCGATTATTGTCGGTTTTTACCTTTATAGCGGCCTTCACTTTACTTGGTAATTCATCGGTTCCAGCTACGCGAACTTCTACTACACAATACAGCAGGGATTCGATGCGTATTTGTACTTGATCTATCAGAAACAGAATGGAAGATGGCTGAAGGTTTACGAAGTGATGGGCGACGCCTGTTGATCTACCAATCTTCGCGGACGATGTACTTCAAGACACCTCGAATTGATGCAATAGTGTAGGTACCGTCGCCTTTTTGAACTGGTACGTGGCGATAGCGACCAAGTGACATCTTATTTAATGCCGTAGCGACACTATCATTCTCCTGTAGGACTTCTGGATTGGGACTCATAAGTGTTGCGACGGCAGTCTGAGAAGGCGCCTTCAAGCCAGTTAGCTTTCTCAGCACATCATGCTCCGTAAAAATCCCCACAAGCTTCTGATCCTGCACGACCAAAGCGCAGCCTGAATGTCGAGCTTTTAATTGGTTTACGACATCGACAACCGGAGTATCAGGAGCAACCGTGACAGACTCGTCACATTCGATATGACTTAGATCATCCTCCATGACGGACCGTGCAAGCCCATTAGTTGTATCTGGGTGAGGAACGTCCAGATGGCGAAATGGTGTCAGGCAGTTCTCACATCGATCCATGCCTTCAATATTTTCGTGACCGCATGATGGACAGAGCATTCGACCTCCTCTCGAGTATGTTGGCCTACTGGCCCTTTCCCGGCTCGTTTTCGCGACTCACTAAAAACAGAAGCGCCCGCAGGCGCACTTCAAAAGATCACAATCCCATGCGAGCGACAATGTCCTGGAAGCGGGGATCGTTTCGCAATGGGTCATAGAAGGGATGTACCTTAATGAACGCGATCAAGAAATCACGCTGTTCGTAAGATTTCTCAAGCCAGGTCAATGCTTCATGCGCATCACCAAGCTCTAAGTAGATGTGCGCAAGTGTTAATGCCGGTCTCTGCCGAGTCATTGGCCCACTAAGAATATCCTTCAAGTCAGATTTCAAAAGTCCCTTCGTTCCTGAATGGCTAAAGGTACGTTGAAGTTTAAGTGTCAATTCCCTCGTACCTGGCGTGTTGCTTTGCCCTACCAAGCGTACCATTTCATTGAAAGATTCCTGATCCATTCCTTTGGTGCGATAAATGTGTATCAGGTAATGTCGGGCAATTTCGAAGGTGTTTTCGAGTGCAAGTGCCCGATTACAGTACTCGATAGCCTCATCATACTCACGGGAGAAGTAATGCAATTGCCCGATGTCTGCGGTGATTATTAATGACAGCGGATCTAATTGAAGCGCGCGGTGCATTGCCGCTTTCGCTTCGGAGAGCCTTCCGCGTAAGGAAAAATATACCC
>CAZNPP010000199.1:0-7612 GCA_964574785.1 uncultured Chloracidobacterium sp.
AACTGAAACTCGCTAGGCTAAAGCCAAGCGTATCCCGTGGAAGCGAGAAGATAAGTCCGGTGTAGCACGTCTGGGTTAGGTCGAAATTGAAACTCGCTAGGCTGAAGCCAAGCGTATTGTAAAATCGTGAATCGTGAATCGTGAATCGTGAATCGAGATGATTTCACGATTTACGATTCACGATTCACGATTCACTATTTGCGATTCTTGATAACACTAAGCAAGACCTTAACTTTGGCAACATAATGTCGAAAGTAGAAGGCTGCACCGATAAAGCCTGCTGCCAGCAGTTGCCAAAGCAAAGCCCCAGTTCCCGGGTCGGTGTACAACAAAAAGATTGATTTGCTCACGTTTATAACTCCTATCACGATTCACGATTCACGATTTACTATTCACGATTTTTCACGATTCACGAATTCACCGGCGCCGCCTTGCAGTTGTTCGGAAAGTCCGACGCCGTGTAGTTGTCCGGAGGCTAGTGCCAATCTTCGCCTCCAGCGCGCCAATGTAGTGGTAGATAACCCTTCCCTCTTCAGACACCTCACCTACTACCTCTGTGTCGCTGCTTACTATTGCTCCAAACCTGCTGTTTCCCCGTTGAGCGGCGCGCGTAGCTCCGTCGAGATTGCTCCTTAACTCGGCCGGTATCTCAGTGCCATCAAGTCCGACAACATGTTCCAGCTCCCAGTAAATCCAACCCGCGCGATTACGTGAAGGCCGTTTAATGACTTTTGCTACACGCGCCTTTGCGATCGCCCCCCTTGGAATTGCCAGGACGCCATCGACGTAGACAGGCTGCACCACCGTCAGTCCAATGTGGCCTCCTTCTTTCATCTTGAACATTGAGGCGGGGAAGAGCGTCTCGACAACGAACTCAGTACCCGCCGGCAGATTTACGCGAGCATTCTTAGGGTAAGCGCTGTTTTTCTCGGCTGAAGGAGCATTTGGAGGACCTACTGGCGCCATCAGCATCGCCTGCAGCACCGCAGTTGGCACGCCTCGCCGCCTTAAGTCTTGGAGCACTGGTGGGAAAACGTCGAAATTGCAATGGGAAGTCATTATTTTGGCAATTATGACTCCGGGTTTTACTCCGTCCTTGACCATGGCGAAGATATCGCTGTTGCGCAAGATTTCACCCGTGGTGCCTGCCGGAGCAGGATCCTGACTGAATGCGTTCTGAGAACAAGTTAGTAGCAATACCACCGCGATGATCAACCAGTATTTACATCTCATTTGAAGATCCTTCTCGAAAGGACGAAGGGGACGAAGGGTGAAATTCGACCGAACCGCACTTCAGCCTTGAGCCTTCCTCCAAGCTTGATCAGTAAATAGAGCGAACCTGTACGAGGGCTGCCTTGGCAAGGGTCATGCCGCCTCTAAAGGCTAACAAATGCTGACATAACCTTTAATGTAAGCGGGGAAAAGCGGGCGTACCCGACACAGGTGCTCGCTAGCGAGCAGTTCTAGGAAGGAAACATGGGACAGAAATTCACCACGAAGAGCGCGGAGACACGGAGACAAAGCAGATTTGGTAACTCGACTCCAGTAGCCCGGGTCCTAGATGGCGGTGAACTTCGATCGCCGCTCCGATGATATTTCCAGTCAGGGTCTCTTCATACAATCTGGATGAAGGCTTCATGGTGAGGTATCCGCCTTTCGATTTTTTCGACCTAGCTTATCATGGATATGAGAGAAAACCAGGGAAACAGAAATTTGCCACAGAGAACACGGAGACACGGAGCAGCAGACGCGGAGTTAATAAAGGATGAAGGCGGAAGGATGAAGGAAAAAGTATAAAGCCATTCCATTTCTCTTCATTGCCATTTCCCATTTACATGTCCGCCATCATTTTGAAACCCATTAATAGATGACCCTGAAAATCATAACGAAAAATGGCCCATGACAAATGGCCAATGGAAAATGGAAAATGGCTTTATCCTTTATCCTTCATCCTTCCGCCTTCATCCTTCATGCTAAAATGGGTACCATTCGGAGGGTAAACGCTCATGCAAGCCATCGAAACTCCTGCGAAAATCAGCTTCTCGCCGCTCGCAGGACATTACACGCTTGAACAGTTCTGGGCACTGCCAGAACCCCAAGATCGCTGTCACTATGACCTCATCGGAGGATATTTGTTTATGGTCCCACCACCAGAACAACAACATGACGAAATCGACTGGCGTTTGAAGCGCAGCCTTATCCAATTCCTCATCGAGAGCCAAGTCCCGGGAGAAGTTCTCCACCCGCGTGCGGCTATCTATCACATCGAAGCGAATACACACGTTGAACCAGATATAATGTACGTATCTCCGGAATTGAAAAGCCTGATGGGCAATGAACGCACGTCTGCTGACATCGTCTTTGAGTATCTCTCACCCAGCACCGCCGTATATGACCGCACGACAAAAGCTGATACTTATCTCTATCTAGGTGTCCGAGAGCTGTGGTTACTTGATCCTCTGACCTTTACGATAGAGGTCCGCAATGTGGTCGCAGGAGAGAGTGGACTGGCATGGAGAATTCGCCGTTACGCACAAGGAGAATGGCCTGAATCAGAGGTGCTGAACGGTTGGCGCGTTTCCGTGGATGAAATACTGCTGAAGGATGAAAGATGAGGGATGAAGGATGAAGCTGCCTCCTCCTTCCTCCTTCATCCTTCCTCCTTCATCCTTTCCCTTGCTAATGTTAAAGTGCTTTTGCTCAGATAACAGTTTAGGAAATCATCATGTCTTCAAAGATCGAGCCACTTCTCACCGTCGCTGACCTCGACGCAACTCCCGACGACGGAAACCGCTATGAACTCATGGAAGGAGAATTATTCGTGTCTCGTGCGCCGAGCATTCCTCACCAACGAATCATTCACAACTTGCAGATGGCTCTCGGGCTCTACCTGGCGAGTAACCGTCTTGGTGTTCTAATACCAGGAGCAGGACTCGTCTTGAGTAATTTCGATGCGGTAATCCCCGATCTAGTTTTCGTAGCAGAGGAGCGGAGAAACGAAATCGCATCGGGAAATAGAATGACAGGGGCGCCAGATATAGCTATCGAGGTGCTGTCACCAGGCGTCGAGAACACACAGCGGGATTTTGTTCACAAGCGGCAGTTGTATGGGAAGCATGGTGTGAAAGAGTATTGGATTGTCGACCCGGAAAATCAGGCCGTCGAGCTGTTTCGTTTGCGTGAGCGGCATTTGGAGAGGATTGCACGCCTTACCGATAAAGATGAGATCACGTCAGCGCTGCTGCCAGGGTTTCAACTTAATGTGCAGAGGATCTTTGAACTTTAAAGGAGGAAGGATGAAGGCGGAAGGAGGAAGGCCTTTTCCATTTTTGATTTTTCATTTGCCATTTTTTAATTCGCGGATTTTGGTAGTTACGTGAAATGTCAAATGAAAATCAAAAATGGAAAAGGCCTTCCGCCTTCATCCTTCCACCTTCATCCTTCATCCTTCCTCTTTTCGGCCTGATCGCAGCTGCAACCCATCGAGTTCTTCTTCCTGCAAAAACTTCACCGCCTTGACCCCATACTGCCGCAGCCTTCTATAAAGCTTGCTGCGATCAATACCTAAAGCGGCGGCAGCTTTTACCTGGTTACCACCAAACTGCTGTAAGACAGACAATATGTACCGCTTCTCGATCTCGGCCAACGGTATGCTATCGCTCATGAACGCTTCCAACACCGGCTTGAGATCGGTTGAATTCTGCTGATCGCGTACTGAAATCAACTCTGGAGGGAGATCCTCAAGCCCCAGATCACCGTCAGCATTCATCGCCAAGGCATATTCCACGGCATTCTCGAGCTCACGAACGTTACCAGGCCAGGGATACTCAAGCAGTACGCGCAAAGCCTCGGGCGTGAAATTGCGTGGTATCCCACCATTGTTCTGAGCGTGACGTTTGAGGAAATGATCGATAAGCAACTGCAAATCGCCATCACGTTTGCAGAGCTCAGGGACCTGCAGAGGAACGACGCGTAATCTGTAGAATAGATCTGCTCGAAAACGATTCTCGCCTATCGCATTCGGAAGATCGCTATTTGTCGCTGAAATAATCCGAACGTCAACGGCAATGTTGGTCCGGCCACCTATTCGGCGAACACACTTCTCTTGTAGGACGCGTAAAAGCTTGGCCTGTGCCGCTAGAGGCAGCGCATCAACCTCATCGAGAAAGAGCGTTCCGCCCGAAGCCATCTCGAAAAGGCCGGCTCGGTTCTCGTTGGCGCCGGTAAAGGTTCCTTTCTGGTGCCCGAAGAGTTCCGCTTCAATAAGTGTCTCGGGAATTGCTGAACAGTTGATGTCCACAAATGGTCCACAGCGTCTCAGGCTTTGATCGTGAATTGCTCGAGCTATCAACTCCTTACCGGTTCCAGTGGCGCCTGTAATCAGCACTGAGCTGTCTGTTGGCGCAATTCTTTCGACTGTGCTGAACAGTTTCTGCATCGCAGACGAACGGCCAATCATCACTACAGATGAGCGAACCCAATCGGTCGCGCGCGCCAACTGCGCAGCCTGACCGTTTCTTCCAGCCTCAACAACGCGATCTGAAAAACCCCCTGATGATGCTCGCTGCACACGCGCTGGCGCAGACTCCGAAGCCCGATTATTGTTTCGAATTACTTCAGCTTCCTCTTTAGCTTTAAGGGCAGTTATGTCTCGAGCTATTTGAGATATGCCTGATACATTACCGTTTGGATCAATCAGCGGAGCAACTGAGATCTGAACATGGACGCGTTCGCCTCCTTTTCCGATGCGGATAGTTTCGAAGGTTTCAACCGGCTCCTGATTTGCGACGCGCGTGAAGAGTTCCGTCAACTCTCGGGGTTTTCCGGGAGGGTGAATGATTGAGATTGAACGTCCACTAACCTCTTCAGCCGAGTAGCCGTAAATGTTTTCTGCGCTGCGATTCCAACTGGTGATGATGCCATCAACAGTATGAGTAATGACAGCTTGATCAACCGAGTCAACAATTGACGTCAATCTTAGCAGGGCCTCCTGAGCGCGATTCTGGTTAGTTAGATCGGTAATGGTAACGACAGCGCCCAAAACTGCTTCGCCAATCAGGATGGGGACGGTCGAGAGTTCTACCGGTACTGAGGTTTGGTTGCGACGATGGAAAGTATTACGTATGAGGCTTGGCCCCTCTTTATTGATCATCGATCTCAGAGGGCACTCATCGGTTTGGCAAGTATCCAACGGGTGTAGTGCCTCGTGGATGTCACGACCAAGTAGATCTTCGGAGCGAAATCCCAGCATAAGGGACGCCGATTTGCTGATGAATAGGCAGCGGCCCTGAGGGTCCATGGCATACATGCTCGCATCGACGGAGTCCAGCAAGGCAATCTTTTCGGATAGTATCTTCTCCTCACCACGTTCGACGCGATGCTCAGTTACATTTCGCAGGACCAGAACAACACCAGCGATGTTTCCGTCTGCATCGCGCAAGGGTGTTGCAATTTCGTCTACCGGGACTTGAGAGCCGTCTCTGGTAACCATAACAACGCTGGCAGATCCAAGGCCTATAACTGCATTATCGCGAATGACTCTTTCCACTACTGTATCGACTACCACCGTGTTCGTAGAGGCATCCGTCAACTGAAAGATCTCGTTCAGCGCCCTGCCTCTTGCTTCTTCCTCCTTCCAGCCTGTTAAGGATTGCGCGACATAGTTCATGAAGGTCACTTTGCCGCGCGCATCGGTAGTGATAACGGCATCGCCTATGCTCTTGAAGGTCACGGCAAGTTGTGATTTCATCCGCAGTGCAGCATCGAGTGCCTGCTTCCTGGTCATAGTGAGCGAACTAACAAACACTGCTGCCAACATGAACAACGTCAAGCGCAGAAGATCTTCAGGTCCGAGGGCGAACGAGCCAGCCGGCTTAACAAAAAAGTAATTGCACCCAATAGTCGAGAGCAGGCTGGACAATAGTCCAGGTTGTATTCCTCCATACCATGAACTAAACAGCACGGCTATGAAGAATAACAATGAGACTGCCGGGTCTATGAAAGGCCACATTAAGGCAGTTAACGCTGCCGCGAGCATGGTGGCGAGGAATGCGCTCGCGTAACCAAGTAGGCCTTGTCTTGGGGCTTTAGAGAAAAATGCAGATCGTAGGTTGAGTTCTTCGTGATTGAACACTGGTTAACTCCTACTCAGGTTGCTAAATGCCAGCGGGTCTGGCCAGTGCCGGAAGCGTCACGGGCAACCAGCATAAGGAATTGAGCGGGAACACGGTCGCTTTGTTTACAGGGGCAGCAAGACTGTTTTCGACACCCTAAGGTGCTGGGGGAGTAGATTGCGCTCTTTGAATTCGACGCTTTTAAGGAATGAAATACTGCGATGGTACCTATGGGCCAATAGCCAGAAAGTCTGACTTCTTGATACACATCTCCACCCTGCTTGTATTTCCCGTGGTTCGTTAGAAGGCTGTTTTCTTGTGGGAGACAGAAAATCATTCAGGGGCGTTCCTTCTTGTCGAAAGCTTAGATGCGCGTGGTTCCCCTCAGCACTTTAGTAGAGTCCGCACGCTTCTCTTTCGTTTCAGGTCCTCTTTATACGGCTAATCACCACTATTTCTTAGATCTTTGGTCTTAGATCTTTGACTTTGAACCTTGGACTTTGAACCTTGGACTTTGAACCTTGGACTTTGGACCTTGGACATTGGATTTTGGACTTCCTTACGCCGACCGGGCGGCCTGGCGAGGCGACTCAAGTAAACCTTGTACTACCTGCGCAACCTGAGAGAGCGGTTTTGGTTTGCGCAGGAAGGCATCCGCGCCAGCTCGCCTTGCTTCATCTTCGATCTCATCCGATCCATAAGCAGTCAGCACAATTATGCGAGTATCAGGATTGCGCTTATGCACCAGCTTGATTATGTCCAGTCCGTCAGGATTGCGTGTGGAACCGAGTCGCAGATCCTGAATGATGACGCGATAGTCAGTGGTCTCGATCAACCTCTCAGCCTCTTCGAATTCTTTGGCTGTGTCGACATTGAAGCCGTGTAGCGAAAAATAGTCGCCCATTGAGAAACAGATCGACTCTTCATCATCAACAACTAACAATCGGGGCATCTGTTGTTCCTCTTTAGGGGCTGTTGCTCCCCAGATACGTCGCAACCGCCCTGAAACCTTTTTGAGTTTCTCAAATCGCGTTCGTTTCACGGTCTCACCGTGCAGAAGGTCAGGAACCAGGAGCCCGCACGATCCTGTTCCTTCTGCTAGCCGGAAGTAAAGGGCGAATTCCGGCCTAGGTTACCGGTGGAAAAGCTGCGGCAATCATCCGGCGACTCCAATGGACCGAATGACTATGCTTCGTTTTGCTTAGCTCTCAATGAAAGCTCAAGCGTTTGTCCCTGCTGGAAAACTAATCCTGAATCGCTGCCACGATACTCTGACGCCTAAGAAAAGGTGCTTTAGCGTGCGAAGAATTGGACTTAGTTACAAGGTAGAGAAGGACTTCACAGACTTCGCGCGTGCCAGTGCCGATCGTCCTACCTTGTTCATCCTGGATTGCGTAAATCGTCTCTTCAGAATCCAGGGGAAAGATCTTTGGCTGGTTCATTCTCTCACTTTGGATAAAGGGCTGCTGCCGTTCTTTGGCCAATAAAAGTTGTCGGGG